>JADGPE010000039.1 GCA_017882605.1 Thermoleophilia bacterium
CGAGACCGGGGTGAAGCCGTCAGGAGCCATGATCTTCACGCCCGGAGCACCGGCCGCGATGTCCTTGATCAGCTTGCCACCGTTCTCGCAGATCAGGCCACCAAGGAACACGCCCTGCGCCCCTGACGCCTTGATCTTGACCGCGAGCGCCTCGTACGAGGTCGCCTTGCCGTCCCAGGCAGTGAAGCCGGCGACCTTGATGCCGAGCTTCGTTGCGGCGTTCTTGAAGTTCGTCGCGACGCCGAGGCCGTAGGCCTCCTTGTCGTTCAGAATGAACACCTTCTTGACCTTGAGCGACTGAGCCAGCAGCGCGTCAGCGGCGCCCTGGTAGTCGTCCGCAGCCACGACGCGGGCGTAGTTGCGCTTCCCGGTCGGGTAGTACTTGCCCGGCTCGCCGGCCGCTGTGCCCGGTCCGGGGTGCGTCAGGCCGACATACGTGTTCGCCGGGCTGACCATCGCCACCGGGCCGTTCGCCGCGCGGTTGAGGACCGGGACGATGATCTCGGCGCAACCCGAGTTGAACGTGCCGATGACGCCGACGACGCTGGAGTTCTGCGCGTAGGCGTTCGCGTTCGCCGAGCACTTGCCCGAGTCCCACTTGCCCGCCTGAGCGGTCGCGTCGTCGCAGCTCTGGTAGGCGAGCGAGTACTTGCCCGCCTTGTAGCCGTGCTGCTTCAGGATGAACTGAATCGCACGGGTCATCTGCGACGTCTGAGTCCGGCCCGAGCCCTCGAGGGGCAGGTCGGAGGCGATCAGATACTGACCGCTTGCATTCTGGATCGCTGAACACGACGACGCCGGCAGCGGCGTGGCGCCGCTCCGGGCGATTGCGCCGCTCACCATCGTCGCCAGGGCGACGACCGCGATCAGCGCGGACGCTCCTGCGCCCACGTAGATGCGCTTCTTCACTCGTCCTCCTGTCTGGGGGGTCAGGGGAATGTCGGGAGAGCATAGAGACCTCGGCGGCGAACGCCAACTCCGCCGTGCCAAATTGCGCCCCGAATTGGCCGCTCGGGTCAGGAGTCGTGTGGGCGGTAGCGGTATCCGAACCCGCGAACGGTCTCGATCGGCGCCGACTCCGGCGCATCCGGGACGAGCTTGCGGCGGAGATAGCCGACGTAGAGCTTCACCTGGTCGCCCGACACGCCGTAGGGGTCGCCCCACACGAGCTCGAGCAGCCGATCGCGGGACAGCACGTGGTTCGGGTTCTGCACGAACGCCGACAGGAGCTTGAACTCGAGCGGGGTCAATTGCACCTCGCGACCCTGAACCTTCACCTGCCGCTGGGCGTAGTCGATCTGCGCGAAGCCGTCCCGGTAGGCCTCGACCACCTCGGTCTTGCCGCCGGTTCGGCGGAGCAGTGCCTGGACCCGGGCGAGCAGCTCCTGCCGGCCGAACGGCTTCGCGACGTAGTCGTCGGCTCCGGCCGACAGGCCGCGAACCTTCTCGAGCTCCTGTGTGCGTGCGGTCAACATCAGTACCGGGACGTCCGAGAGGTCGCGGATCCGCTCGAGTGTCTGGTAGCCGTCCAGCGCGGGCATCGTCACGTCGAGGATCACGAGGGCCGGTGCGTTCGTGAACAACCGTCTGAGCCCGGCCCGCCCGTCCTTCGCCTCGTCGACGACGTAGCCCGACCGCTCGAGCAGCTCGCGCAGAAGCAGGCGGATGTCCGCGTCGTCGTCGATCACGAGAATGCGAAGCGGGGCGCTCACACTCTCTTCATACCAGCCCCTCGCCGGATCCCTGCCTGCAGCGTCGATCCTGGCGGCTTGGCCCGCGTGCTGATCCATGAGCCCCACGACGACACGAGCGTGCTCCTCGAGCTCGTCGTCTCGCGCCTGGGCCACGAGCCTGTCGCCGGCCGTTCGGCCTCCGTGGAGGACCAAGCCGTCGACGCAGCCGTGATCGAACCGGGCGATGTCGAAGGCAGGCGGCTGGCCGGTGCCCTCCGGGCACTGAACGTGCCGGTCCTGTTCACGAGCATCTATCCCCCGAGCGATGACCTGCTCGAGCTCGGCCCGTCTGCCTATCTCGTGAAGCCGTTTCCGATCTACGAGCTCGAGCGCGCCCTCGAGCAGGCCCTCGCACAGGGCGCTACGGCGCCCGCCGCCGCGGCCCGCTGACCCCGGTCGGTCTCACGAACGCAGCGGTTCGGCCGGCGAGACCGTCACCTCGCCGCGATCGTCGACCGAGACGACCTGGCGGCCCTGGCCGCTGGAGCGCCGGAAACGGCTCAGCACCCCGCGGGCGCCGGTGGGCGCGATGATCGCCTGAGTCCCGGTGCGTGTTTCGACGCGGTAGCCCGCCGCGATCCGTGTGTCGAGAAACGCGCTCAGCGCGTCGCGTCTGTGCTGCTCGCGCGCCTCGTTCGTCTCCGTTCCTACTTGCCGCGCGATGTCTTCTTCACCTTGCTCTTCTTGGCTGCCTTCGCCGGCTGTGCAAGCGGCGATCCTGAGGCCTCGGCTCTGAGCTTCTGCTTTCTCGTCGCCATGTCCACCATCGATTCTGCGGGCGGAGCCGCGTGGGCGGTGGACGTGGAACGAACGATCGCGACCGGGCCAACGAGCCACTCGGTCGTCCGCGTCCTACCGTGTGGTGCACGGCCGATCGTACCGGTGTCCGTCGCACGACGCGGGCGGCGTACGCAACGATCCTCGACGTTCACCGTCTGCCGTTCTTCGAGGGGGCCGCCGAACTCTTCGACCATCGCGGCCGGTCGCCTTACTCGGGCGACGACGAACGCGTCTTCGCTTCGTCGCGGGGGACGCCGCTCGACGTTGGCCGGTACGCAAAGACGTTCCGGAAGGCGCTAAAGCGGGCCGGGATCGACGGGCACGTCCGCCGTTTCAGGACCAGCGGGATACCTCGATCACGAACGGGGCGGCCGCGGGAATGAGTCCCGCCGCCCTCCAGGCGAGGGCGGGGCACTCGTCGTACGCGACGACGCAGATCTACATCGCGCTGGCCGGGGTCGAGTTCCGGGAGGAGACGGCGAAACTCTCCGGACGGCTCTGGGGCGGTCCGGTAGAAAGAGCCGGTAGAAACACGGCGGCCCAGGCCTAGAACGCCGCCAACGGAGGCAACGAAAAAGCCCCGTTGCCAGGGCTTTCGGAATAGCTGCGGGACTAGGACTCGAACCTAGACTACCGGATTCAGAGTCCGGCGTCCTACCATTAGACGATCCCGCAAAGCGTGCGAATTGTAGCCGCGTTCTCGTCCTAGAGATCCAGTTGATAGAGCGGTACGAGCCGCTTTTCGGCCTCGGTGTCGATGTGGGCGATCACCTCGACGTAGGGCTCGAGGCCCGAGCCGCGCAGCTTGGCCTTCAACAGGCCGTCGACCTGGTAGATGCCAGAGGAGTTGTTCATCCGAATCGAGATCCTGATCGGCTTCTCCTCGCCGTCGGTGATCTCGACCTCCTCGATCGCCGCTGCGGAAAGCGAGTGGATGCCCACCCGGCCGCGCTCGAACGCGATGCGTGAGCGACCTTGCTCCATGTCGAGCGCGTCCGCGACGCGGAGGATCCCCGCCTCGAGCGTCAACGGCTCGCCGTCGGCGCGGTGGCTGATGATCCCCTGCAACACCTCGGAGACGACGACGGTGAGGTCCGGCTCGTCGTACAGGCCGGCGATCAGCTCGCGCAACTTGGGCTCGGCCAGAAAGAGACTGAAGTCCTCGTGACCGTGCCGGTGCACCGACATGCCGACGCAGTGTGTGAGTGCCGTGAGCGCCACGACGAGCTCTGCATCGTCTCGGGTCATGCCGTAGTCCTTGACCATTGCCGGCTCGATGCCGTGCTTCGTCAACTGCCGTAGGAGCTTGAGCGCGATGTTGGTGACGATCTGGATGTGCACCCACGAGTGATCGTTGATCTCCATGCGGGCGACCGCGTTCACGTTCGCGACGTGCCACCAGCCCTTGAGCTGGTCGTCCTTGTTCACGCGGTCGATCACGGTCCGCAGCTTCTTGTTGGCGCGCACCGGCACCCGGATGCGCATCTGCTTGACCGCCTCCGCGGGTTTCAGGCGGGTCTCGCGCTCGGCCTCCTTGGAGACGGGATCCGCGATGCGCTCGCGCGTCTCGGGATCGAGCTGGGTCTTGTCCTCCGCCATGCGCTGACACGATACGCCTTCGCCGGCGGCGCAGACCCGTGGGTCAGGCGGCGTCCGCGGCCCAGTCGCCGTAGAGCGACGTGTAGAGGCCGCGTAGTGCGAGCAACTCGTCGTGCGTCCCTTGTTCGACGACCTTGCCGTGCTCGAAGACGACGATCAGGTCGGCGTCGCGGATCGTCGACAGGCGGTGCGCGATGATGAATGCGGTGCGCCCGTGCAGGAGCCGCCGCAGCGCGCGCTCGATCTTGCGCTCCGTCCCGATATCCACCGAGCTCGTCGCCTCATCGAGGATCAGGATGCGGGGGTCGGCGAGCAGCGCTCGGGCGAACGCGACCAGCTGGCGTTGACCGAGCGACAGGCGTGAACCTCGCTCCCCGAGTTGCGTCTCGTAGCCGTCCTCCAGGTGCTCGATGAACTCGTCGGCGCCGACGGTACGCGCGGCGGCCACGATCTCGTCTCGTTCTGCCTCCGGGCGGCCGAAGGCAATATTGTCCGCGACCGTGCCGGCGAAGAGAAAGCCTTCCTGAGGCACGATGCCGAGCTGGCGCCGGAGCGAGGCCTGGGCGACGTCGCGCAGGTCGGCGCCGTCGATCCTGATGCTGCCTTCGCTCGGGTCGTAGAAGCGCGCGAGCAGCTTCGCGATCGTCGACTTGCCGGCTCCGGTGTGGCCGACCAGCGCGACCGTCGTTCCTGCCGGAACGTCGAGGTCGATCCCATGCAGCACTTCTGGACCGCGACCGTATGCGAAGCGCACGTCGTCGAAGATGACGTGCCCTTCGATTCGTCCAAGCTCGGCGGCGTTGTCTGCATCGCGCACCTCGGGCTCCTCGTCCATCAGGTCCGTGATCTTGTCGAGCGCTGCGACGGCCGACAGGAATGTGTTGTAGAGCTGCGAGAGCTGCTGCACTGGATCGAAGAAGTTCGTGAGATAGGCGAGGAACGCGACGAGGATCCCGATCGATATCTGACCGTGGAAGGCCAGGTAGCTGCCGTAGCCGAGCACGACGGCTGTCGCGGCTGACGAGATGAAGTCGACGACGGGGAAGTAGATGCCCGCGAGGACGACCGTCTGCATGTTCGACCTGCGGTAGCGGTCGCTGACGGCGCGGAAGTTCTCGCGCGCCGCAGGCTCCCGGGTGAACGACTGGAGCACGCGCATGCCCGCGATGTCCTCTGCGAGTGTCGCCGTGACAGCGCCGAGCGTCTCCCGAACGGCGCGGTACGCGCGACCGGACCGCTTCCGGAACCAGGCGGTCGCAAATGCCATTACGGGCATGACGATCAACGCCGCCAGCGCGAGCCGCCAGTCGAGGACGAACAGGACGACCGCGGTGCCGACGAGCAGCAGGGTGTTCTGGACGAGCGATGTCACACCGTCCGTGACGAGCTGGTCGAGCGCCTCCACGTCGTTCGTCAGCCTGCTGATGATCACGCCGGCGCGATTGCGTTCGTAGAAGCCGAGCGAGAGCCGCTGCAGATGACGGAAGAGCTGGTTGCGCAGGTCGGCGAGCATCCGCTCGCCGGTCCAGCCGGTGTAGAAGGTCTGGGCATAGCTGAATGCGATGCCAAACGCACCGGCGGCGACGAATGCGATCACGAGCCACCCGAGCGCGGCCGTCCTGCCGTGCCGAACCTCGTCGATCGTGCGCCCGATGAGATAAGGAGGTAGGAGCGAGACGGCGGTCGCGCCGAGCAGCGAGACGATCGCGACCATGGTGCGTCCCTTGTAGGGCCGGGCGAGGCGGTACAGCGCCTTCAGCCGGCGCTTCGTCTGCGCCCACGACCAGTCCTCGACCTGCGCCCGTCCCCCGCGCATGAGATGACCCCCCGGCTGATGAACGCGCACTACGCCACCTCCTCCGTGAAGACGCGCTCGAGCAGGCCGTGTTCGTAGATCTCGCGATACACCTCGTTCGTGTCGACCAGTTCTTCGTGCGATCCGCGGGCGGCGACGTGCCCGTCCTCGAGGACGATCACCTCGTCGGCGAGAGCGATCGTCGAGAGGCGGTGCGCGATGATGATCGTCGTGCGCCCGCGCATCGCCTCTCGCAGGCCGTCGCGGATCCTCGCTTCGGTCGAGGCATCGACGGAAGCGGTTGCGTCGTCGAGGATCAGGATGCGCGGGTCGACGACGAGGGCGCGGGCAATCGCCACGCGCTGGCGCTGCCCGCCCGACAGTGTGATCCCGCGTTCCCCGATCACGGTGTCGTAGCCCTCGGGCAGCGCCTCGACGAATTCGTGTGCCTGAGCGAGTCGCGCGGCCTGCTCGATCTCTTCGTCCGTCGACTCGGGCCGGCCGAAGGCGATGTTCTCGCGGACGGTCGCAGAGAAGAGGAAGGGGTCCTGCGCGATCACGCCGATCTCGCGGCGTAGCGAGGCGAGCGTCACCGTGCGCACGTCGACGCCGTCGATCGACACGCAGCCCGCCTGCACGTCGTAGAAGCGCGGGACCAGTGAGGCAAGGCTCGTCTTGCCCGACCCGGTATGCCCGATCAGCGCGACGACCTTGCCCGCCTCGAGCTCCAGGTCGACCGCATCGAGAACCGGGCGATCGGGGTCGTAGCCGAAGGTGACGCCGTCGAACGCGATGCGGCCGGGGCCCGGCGGAAGCTCCGCTGCGCCGCGACCGTCTCGGATCTCCTCCGGTTCGTCGATCACCTGGAAGATGCGCTCGCCGGATGCGGTCGCGCGCTGTGCCTGGCCGATCCACATCCCGAGTGCGCGCAGCGGCATCACCAGCATCGCCAGGTAGAGGTTGAAGCGGACGAAGCTGCCGACCGAGAGGGAGCCGTTCGCGACCATCCTCCCGCCGAGGAGGAGGATCGCCGCCTGGGAGAGGAGCGGCAGGAAGCTGAGCATCGGCACGTAGAACGCGCGCTGGCGGTTCGCCTTGACGCTGAGCGCGAACACTTCCTCGGAGCGGCGCTCGAACTTCAGCTGCTCGGCCGCCTCCTGCGCGAACGACTTGACCACGTGAACGCCGACGATGTTCTCCTCGGCCACGGTCGCGACATCGGCCATCTTCTGTTGCACGTCGCGCAGGAGGGGGTGCGAGACGTGGCTGTAACGGTAGGCGACCGCGATCAGGAACGGGGCGATCGCGAGCGAGATCAGGGCGAGCTTCCAGTCGACCAGGAAGATGACGATGCCGACGCCGAGGATCGTGAAGATGTGCTGGAAGAAGAAGATGAGGCCGTAGCCGAGGAAGAAGCGCACGCCCTGGAGGTCGACCGTGGCGCGGCTCATCAACTGGCCGGTCTGGTGGCGGTCGTAGAAGCCGAACGAGAGACGGACGAGCTTCGCGTAGATCGCCGTGCGCATGTCGAGCTCGACGTCGAGCGCCTGCTTGCCGGCGATCAGACGGCGGCCGGCCATCATCGCCGCCCGCAGGGCGCCAAGCACGAGAATGGCGCCGACGAGCCATGGGACGCGAGTCCGCTCGTTGTCGGTGAGCGCGTTGGCGACCGAGCCCGTGAGATAGACGCCGACGAGGGCCGCAGCCTGCGAGCCGACGGCGAGCACCACCGAGATCGTCATCGACCACCTGTAGGGGCGAAGGAACCCAACCAGCCGGACGAACGTCGTGCGATAACGAGGCGCTTGGGTCACTCGATGAGGGTACCGGGCGTCAGCGACGTGCCAGCTCGGCGTGGATCAGCTCGACCGCGTCGGCGACGCGCGCGCGATTCTCGGCCAGGTTGAGCCAGCTCGACGCGCCCGAGGGGTGGGGAAGCGGGATCGCGACTGCCCCGTCGAGCTCGTAGCGGACACCGACGCTCTCGCCGACGCTGCGCACCCCGAGCAGGCGCCGGGCGGCGAGACCACCGACCGTGACAACGAGGCTGGGCTTGAGCAAGCGGAGCTCCTCGTCTCGCCACCGTTCGCAAAGGCGCTGCTCCTCGGTCGTCGGTGTTCGGTCGCCGCGGCCGGAGGCCGGCCGGCCGGGATAGCAGCGGGTCACCGACGCGCAATAGAAGGCGGCGTAGAACGAGCTCTCGTCGAGGTCGAGCCAGCGGCGCAGCGTCTTGCCCGCGCGGCCGCGCCAGGGGCGCCGCTCCTCGCCCTCGACGACGCCGGGTGCCTGGCCGAAGAGGTAGGCCCGCTGTCCCGATCCCGGCGCGATCACCGGCAGCGACTCGAGCGGGTAGCCGGCTTCGAAACAAGCACGGCAGGTCGACTGGTCACGCTTCAGCGCGGTGATCGAGCGGTAGGTCACCGGTCGATCTTCGTGGATGAGAGCGGGCGACGGTTCAGACCGCGTGCCCGGAGTCGAGCCACCCGAGCGCGATCGCCTTCGCGACTGCGTGCGTGCGGTTGCGCGCACCGAGCTTTCTCATCGCGCGCTTCACGAGCGTCTGAACGGTCTCCTCCTGGATGTTCAGCGTCCGAGCCGCGTCAGAGGTGAGCTGCCCGGCGGCGAGCAGCCGGAGCACGTCCAGCTCCCGCGGGCTCAGCTTTCGGGCTCCGTCCGGAAGCCCGCCGAGCGCGGCGAGTCTCGTTGCCGCGGTGTGCTTCGCCGCGGTGATGTCGCTGATCTGGCTGACGAAGTATCTGGGCTCACCATTGCTCCCGCGCACGAGCGAGACGGCGAGGAGACCCCAGAGGAGTGTGCCGTCCTTCCGGACGTAGCGCTTTTCCATCTGGTACCAGCTGATGCGTCCAGCGAGCACGTCGCGGGTCGCTTCGAGGTCCCGTGCGAGGTCGTCGGGGTGCGTGACGTCCTGGAACGTGAGCTGGAGCAGTTCCTCGCGGCTGAAGCCGAGGAGCGCCGTGAAGGCGTCGTTCACCTTCAGCCAACGACCGTCCGGTGCGACGAATGCCATCCCGATCGCGGCCGCTTCGAACACACCGCGAAGGCCTTGCTCGCGCTCCTGCAGCCCGTCCTCCGGCGCGGTGCGCTTGCGCGTGTCTCGGAGGGTGGTGCGAAGGCCGACGATCTCCCCGCGCTCGCGGATGAGTGTCGACGTCACCTCGACAGGGACTCTCGCGCCGCCCTTCGTCAGGAAGACGCAGTGGTAACGCGTCACCTCCTGCAGCGCCTCGACCTTGCGCCGCCGTTGGCGGCCTGCGAATTCGGCCCAATCGGGGGCGACCAGGGACCGTGCGTTCATGCCGATGAGCTCACTTCGGCGATAGCCGGTCAGGCCGCAAGCGGCGGCGTTCACGTCGGTGATGACACCCAGCGTGTCGCCGATCAGCATCGCATCCCCGGCGAGTTGGGCAAGCGCAGGCGCTCTGGCCGGGCGCTCGGCGTGGGCGTCGACGGGTTTGTCCCTGATTTCGGGCACGACCGCTCCATCGGCTCGCCATCAACTCGGGGAAATACCCCTTTTCGGTGCCTTGCGTCGCCCGAATCGGGCCGATGCCTGGCTCGTTTGAACGATGTGTGTACCCGTTCTGTGAACTCAAAGGAGTGTCCGTGCGTCTGTTCCGTCTCCCCCGAATCCGTCTCCTCGCCATCTCGGCCGCCGCGATCGCGGTCGGCTCGGGCGTCTATGCCTACGCAGCCGCGAACACCGTTCCGGCGACGAGTGCCGGCGCAGGTTCGGCCGCCATCAGCGGCTACACGGTCAGCAACGTCGCCTACGGGCTCAACGCCACGACGCCGACGAATCTCGACCAGGTGACCTTCACGATCGCCCCGACGACCGCGAGCAGTGTCAAGGCCCAGCTCGCAGCCGCTGGAACTTGGTACACCTGCAGCAACACCGCAGGAGCCGTCACGTGCAACACGACTTCTCCCCAAGCGACGGTCGCTGCGGCGACCCAGCTGACGGTCGTCGCCACTCAGTGATGAGCGCGTTCGTCCTTCGGGGCAACGCTCACCGCGCCGCCCGGCCGGGGCCTCTGGGCTCTCGCCGGGTGGCGCCGCGGCAGTTCGTGGCGACTCTGGTCACGGTCGCGGTCGCCGGAGCGGGCTGGTGGCTCCTGGCGCCGCCGTCGCTCGGCGGGACAACTTCCGTCGCGATCGTCGACGGAACGAGCATGCTCCCGAAGTTCCACCGCGACGACGTCGTACTGCTGCGGCCCTCTGATCATTACCGCCTCGGCGACGTCGTGGCCTATCGGAGCCACTTCCTGCATCGCGTCGTGCTCCATCGCATCGTCAAGATCAGCCACGGCCACTACACGTTCAAGGGCGACAACAACAGCTGGACCGACCCTGAGCAACCGACCCGCCGCGATCTGATCGGCAAGCAGTGGCTCCAGCTCCCTCGGGCCGTACGCCTCGCCGGCGGGCTGAGAACACCGCCTGTCCTCGCGGCGCTCGCCGCGCTCATCGTGTTTGCCTTCGGGCTCGGCAGGCCGCGCCACCCGGGGAAGACGGCCGACGGACGGTAGGACATGCCGTTCGGATTCAGAGTGGCACTGGCTCTCGGTGCTCTCCTCGTTGTCAACGCGGGACACGTTCTCGCGACCGGCAACGCTGTCCCGGCGACGAAAGCCGGCAAGTACACCGTCGCGATCACCGCCGACACCCTGAAACCTGCGAGCTGCGCTGCGATCAGCCTGACGAAACTCGTCATCGGCGTGACCGGGACAAGCGGCAATGATCTGGTGCTGGGAACCGCGAGTGCAGACACCATGAAGGGGGCCGGTGGAAACGACTGCGTCCTCGGCGGGGGCGGCAACGACGGGATCAACGGCGGCGCGGGGACCGATGTGTGCATCGGGGGCCTAGGCACCGACACCTTCAGCAACTGTGAGACGCAGATCCAGTAGCGCGACGGGTCAGGGGATCGAGCGGTAGAGCCGCAAGAAGGAGCGGCGAAACCCGCGAGCCGGCCAGAACCGCGAGGCGAGCAGGTTCGTCTCTCGCCAGTCGGTGACCATCGTCGCGTATCCCTGCTCGTGCGCCCAGGCAAACGCCGCTTCCGTCAGAGCGAGCCCGGCGCCCGAGCCGCGGACCTCCGGCAGGCTTGCCGCAAAGCCAAGGCACGCGGCGGCATCGGGTTGTGCAAGACCGCGGTGCACTGAGACCTTCTCGACGGGAACGAGCTCGAAGGTTGCGACAACGTGCCCATCTCTTTCGAACACGAGCTCCCCGAGCTCGTCGTTTGCGATGTCGTCGGCGAGCATCGCGTGCAGCTCGTCCGCGTCCTCGTTCCAGTCGATGCCGCTGAAGACAGAGGCGGCGGCATGATGGCGGGCGATCAGCGGCGCAAGCTCCATCAACGCCTCGACGTCGCCGGGCTGTGCGCGGCGGGTGCCCGGCGGCCACGCCCGCTCGTCCACCTTCTTGATCCCATGCGCTTGCTGGGCGCCAAAGCTCAGCCGGAACCACGCGTCGACGTGGTCGTCGAGTCGCGGCACCAGGGCGTAGTGGCGCGTGCGGCCTTCGTCGACCCACCGCTGCGACGTGAATGCGTACAGATCGCGGACGAGCTCGGGCTCGACCACCGCGTAGCCGGCGGCCTCGACCCACACGTTCGGTCCCCACTTCTCGTCGTCCTTTCGCATCCCGAGGAGGAACCCGACGAGCTTCCCGTCGCGCAGCGCGACTCCGCCCGACGCGCCGTCGTGCGCCCACAGCGACGCCACCTCCCCGCGAGCGGCGTCCGGGTCCTCGAAGCGCTCCGAGAGCAGCGGCTCGGCAGCGCGGTGTTCCCGATGCCGAGCCGCCAGCAGCGATCCTGCCTCGTCAAGGTGATCCTCTGCAAAGGCACGGATCTCGGGCCGACTCACGGGGCCGACAATAGCGACCAGGTCAACGAATCCTCGCCCCCTGTACAGTCGCCGTCGCCTTGCTGAAGCGGTTCCAGACTCCCACGGCGGGCACCGTCATCGGTGCGCTGCTCATCCTGCTCGGGGGGATCATCGACGTGAGCGGCTCCGCGACTTGGGGCACCCTCGTCGCTCTTGCAGGATTTGGGCTGATTCTCAAGTACCGCGTGCTTCCCGCACGACGCGAGCGCAACAAGTAGCCGAGTCCGGCCTTGCCTTCCCGCCGACGCGCGGTCAGCGAAGGGCTTCCTCGAATCGCGGGTCGTCGCGGACGGCGGCGAGGTCGTCGTCCGCCCGCGCTTGCTCGCGGAACGGCGGGAACAGCTCGACCGACCGCTTGAGGTGGCCGAACGTCTCGTCGCCGGTCTCGCCGGCGAGCGTCGCGAAGCACGCGTAGTTGAAGTGGAGGCCGCCGTTGTCCGGCATGCGCTCGAGGCCACCGCGAACCGCTTCGAGCGCGTCGGCGTAGCGCTGCTCGCCGTAGGCGAGCAGCGACTCGCTGTGGAACGACCACGCCTCGCCCCAGTCGATCGCCTGGTATGCCTCGCCGGTCACGCCGCCGAGCGCGAGGATGGTCCCATCCCCGGTCGCCTTCCGCCGTGCCTCCGGCCGGACGAACACGAAGGTCCCTGCGGGCGCGTCGAACGTCTCGCCGTCGACCTCGAAGCTCGCCTTCCCGTCGAGCACGATGTACAGCTCCTCCTGCCGCGACCCGGACTCGTCGTGCTCGTTGATCAGCAACCCGTCCTCGCCGGGCGTGAAGGCGTTGATGCCGAATGCGTGGATTCCGAGGTGCTCGCGCACGGGGATACTTCTGCCGCGCCGCTCGATGTCGTCGAGGCGCGCGACCTGCCACGTCGGGTTGTCGTTCATCCGATCACCTCCATACAAGGGCGGGTCACTTGCGAGTGTCGATCGTAACCGCTGTCAGGCGCGACGCTGATCTCTCTTCTTCACGTGGGAAGCTCGCTCGTGACGGTGTCGCGTGCGTGCGACGACGAACCAGCGGCCGGCATGCAGGATGTCGCCGTCCAGCTCGTCAGCCAGCAGCGCCGGCTCGAAGACCCGCTTGAACACCGGCCAGCGCGAGCCGTCGACCAGGATGCGCTCTTCCCACCGCTCGAGCGGCTCGTTCGGCCCGGGGCGGCTTCCGACCACGATCAACTCGGGCGCCACGCGCTCTGCCTCTGCGAGGAAGCGAAGCCGCTCGGGCTCCTCGAGGTGGCAATAGAAGAAGCTCGCGTGGACGCGACCGAAGCTCTGATCGCCGAACGGCAGCTCGAGTGCGTCGCCGACGACGAACTCGGTCCGGGGGAGACGCGCGCGGGCAATGGCGATCATCGACGCGCTCTGATCCAGGCCGACGACCTCACCCGGGAGATGCCGCGTGATGAAGCCGGTGCCGCAGGCGATGTCGAGCGTGCGCAGGGGCGGGAGCGCTTCGAGCACGGCGCCGAGCTCGCCCAGCTCCGCTTCCCACCCGGGCCGCTCGCGGTCCGCAAAGAGGCCCCGTCCCAGCCACCAGTCGTCGTATTCCGGCGCCCTCCGGTCGTAGTACTCCTTCACGGCTCCTAGAGTACGAAAGGTGCTGCCACTCGAGTCGGTTCCGAACTTCAGTGAAGGCCGCGACGTCGCGACGATCGACGCCATCGGCGCCGCGCTCGGCACGCATGCGCGCCTGTTGGACGTGCACGCGGACGCCGATCACAACCGCTCGGTCTTCACGCTCGTCGGGACGGAGGCGGAGCTCTCCGACGCGCTGGTGGCGGGGATCGAGGTTGCAGTCGAGCGAATCGACCTGCAGACACACAAGGGAGCGCACCCCAGGATCGGCGCCGCCGATGTCGTCCCGATCGTGCCGCTGCGCGCAGGCGACCTGGAGCGCGCGCGTGTTGCGGCGAACGCCGTCGGCGAGCGGATCGGCGTCGAGCTCGGCCTGCCGGTGTTCATCTACGCCCCGCCCGAGCGCGGCCCGGCCTTCTACCGTCGCGGTGGCACGACTGTGCTTCAGCGCCGCGTCGACGATGGGGAGCTGAAGCCCGACTACGGGCCTTCGCGCCTGCACGAGACGGCGGGCGGTGTGATTCTCGGAGCGCGCCGGCCCTTGATCGCATTCAACGTCAACCTGCGGGGCGACGTCAGCGTGGCGCGGGAGATCGCTGCGGTCGTGCGCGAGAAGGGCGGCGGGTTCCCCGGTGTCCGTGCGCTTGGCCTGGACCTCCCACGTGCGGGTCTCGTTCAGGTCTCGATGAACGTCGAGGACTGGGAGGCCGTGGCCTTGCACGAGATCGTGGCACGGATCGACGCGGAGGCGGCGGCACGCGGCGCGGAGGTCGTCGGCTCGGAGCTCGTGGGCCTGATGCCCGCCGGCGCCGCAGCGGCTGCCGCAGGAGCGGTGCTCAGGATCGACGGCTTCGATTCGTCGCACGTGCTCGAGCTGCGCTTGCTGTAGCGAGCGCCACCAGCCCGCCGAGCGGTCGGGACGTTTGCAGCCGGCCCGCCCGCACCTTGCGCCGGACCGGTCGAGAACTACACTCGGCACCGTGACTGCGACGCACGCGCTCACGGGCGACGATCTCTCCCTCGACGACGTCTGGGCAGTGGCGGTCGAGCGGCGACCGGCCCCGACACTGTCCGACGCCGCACGCGACAGCATGCGCGCGGCACGTGCCGTCGTCGAAGCCGTCGCACACGGCGCGCACGAGCACACCTATGGCGTGAACACGGGTTTTGGCAGGTTCGTCTCCAAGTCGATCCCCGAAGAGCAGAGCGAGGAGCTGCAATTGCGCCTGCTCCGATCACACGCGTGCGGCGTGGGCGAGCCCTATCCCGACTCGGTCGTGCGTGCCGCGATGCTGCTGCGGGCGAACGCGCTTGCGAAAGGCAACTCGGGCGCACGGGTCGAAACGGTCGAGCTGTTGCTCGAATGCCTCAACCGCGGCGTCCTGCCTTTCGTTCCTGCGCGCGGCTCCGTCGGCGCGTCCGGAGACCTCGCTCCCCTCGCGCATCTTGCGTTGCCGCTGGTCGGGGAAGGGCGCGCCTGGTGGGAAGGAGAGTTGCTCGCCGGCAACGACGCGCTCGCGTCCGCGGGCCTCGAGCCGGTGCGTCTGGTTGCGAAGGAAGGCCTGTCGCTGATCAATGGAACACAGTTCATGACGGCTCAAGCCGCACTCGCGCTCACGCGGGCCTGGCGCCTCGCCCGCGCCGCCGATTGCGTTTGCGCGCTGTCACTCGAGGCGTTGCAGGGCTCGCGCGTCTCGTTCATTCCGCAGGTGCATGCGCTGCGCCCCCTGCGTGGGCAGGCGGCGTCTGCGCGCAACGTGCTGCGGCTGCTCGACGACTCGGCGATCAGCGAGTCGCACCGCTGGTGCGACAAGGTGCAAGACGCGTATTCGCTTCGGTGCGCGCCCCAGGTGCACGGGGCGTCGCGCGACTTGCTCGACTACGTCGACTACACCGTGACGACCGAGTTGAACTCGGCGACCGACAATCCCCTCGTGCTCGTCGACGAAGGGATGCTCGTCTCGGCCGGCAACTTTCACGGCCAGCCGCTCGCATTTGCACTCGATGCGTTGGCAATGGCGGTCGCCGAGCTCGCGAGCATCTCGGAGCGTCGCGTCGAGCGCCTCGTCAACCCGAATCTGAGCGACGGCCTCCCAGCGTTCCTGACGACGGACGGAGGGCTGAACTCGGGCTTCATGATCCCGCAGTACGTGGCCGCGTCGCTCGTCTCGGAGAACAAGTCGCTGTGCCATCCGGCGTCCGTCGACTCGATTCCGACGAGCGCCGGCCAGGAGGATCATGTGTCGATGGGGAACGCAGCCGGCCTCAAGGCGTGGCAGGTCGTTGCGAACTCGGAACGTGCACTCGCGATCGAGCTGCTCGCGGCGGCGCAGGCGGTCGAGTTCCTCGCGCCGCTGGAGCCCGGGCGCGGCGGCCGGGCGACGCACTCCTTCATCCGGTCGTTGTCCCCGCGCCTCCGGGACGACCGTTCGCTCGGAGCCGACATCGAGGTGGTGGCGGACGCGATTCGCGACGGATCGCTCCTCGCGGCAGTCGAGTCGGAGGTGGGTGAGCTCGAGTGAGCCGTCGCCTGCAATGGGGCCTGCCCGAGGTGCCGCCGCCGGAGCACCCATACCGCGACACGCTGATCGTCTACGGCGCGCTCGCGATCCTGATCGTGCTGGTGGCGTGGCTGACCGGTGGCGCGGTCGGGAAGGCTGTGGTCATCGCTGCGTTCTTCTTCGTCGTCGCGTCGGTGTGGAGCCTCTACCGCTGGCGCAGGCGTCTACGCGCCGAGGCCGAGGCCAGGCGTGCCCTCGAGGCTGACCTGTGACCGTCGTCGGGTCGGTCGACGCGCTGGTCGAAGCGTTGTGCGGCGACCTCTCCTCGATCCACGCCCCGCACGGGTCGGAGCTGAATGCGCGCTCGTGGTCGACGGAGGCGCCGCTCCGCATGCTGCTCAACAACCTCGACGCGGACGTCGCGGAGCGCCCCGAGGATCTCGTCGTCTACGGCGGCAGCGGCAAGGCGGCGCGCTCACACGAGGCGTTGAAGGCGATCGTCCGGGCGCTGCTGCAGCTCGCCGACGACGAGACGCTGCTCATTCAGTCCGGCAAGCCCGTCGCGGTGTTCCGGACGACGCCTCAGTCGCCGCGGGTCCTGATCGCGAACTCGCTGCTCGTGCCCAAGTGGGCGACGTGGGACGAGTTCCGGCGCCTCGAGGCGGAGGGCCTGACGATGTTCGGTCAGATGACGGCCGGCTCGTGGATCTACATCGGCACCCAGGGAATCTTGCAGGGCACGTATCAGACGTTCGCGGCCGCCGGCGAGAAGCATTTCGGTTCGGCGTCGCTCGCGGGGCGCACGATCCTCACGGCCGGTCTTGGCGGGATGGGTGGCGCCCAGCCGCTGGCTGCGACCCTCGCGGGCGGCGCCATCCTCTGCGTCGAGGTCGACCAGGCGCGCATCGAGCGGCGGCTCGAGACGCGCTACCTCGACGAGGCGACGGACTCGTTGGACGACGCCCTGGCACGGGTGCGCGCGGCCGCCAGCGACGGCCGCGCGCTCTCGGTCGGTCTGCTCGGAAACGCGGCAGACATCGTGCCCGAGCTGGCGCGCCGCCAAGAGCACTTCGATCTCGTCACGGATCAGACGGCAGCGCATGACCCGCTGACCGGCTACGTCCCGCTTGGACTGACGGTCTTCGAGGCCGATGCGCTGCGCCTGTCCGACCCGGACGAGTACCTGCGACGGGCCCGCGCGTCGATCGCCGTTCACGTCGAGGGGATGCTCGAGTACGTCCGGGCCGGGAGCTATGTTTTCGACTATGGCAACAACTTGCGAGGTGAGGCCAGGGACGCCGGCGTAACGGAAGCCTTCTCATACCCGGGCTTCGTCCCGGCCTATATCCGGCCGCTCTTCTGTCGCGGGATCGGGCCGTTTCGCTGGGCAGCACTGTCCGGGGACCCGGCCGATATCGCCGTGATCGACGAGGCACTGCGCGAGCTCTTTCCCGGCGACGAGCTCTTGCAGCGGTGGCTGGCGCTCGCACCGGAGCGCGTCGCCTTCCAGGGCCTGCCCGCACGCATCTGCTGGCTGGGCTACGGCGACCGCGCGAAGGCAGGGCTCGCGATCAACGAGCTCGTTCGTGCGGGCCGGGTCAAGGCGCCCGTGGTGATCGGGCGGGATCACCTGGACGCGGGCTCGGTCGCCTCGCCGTACCGCGAGACGGAGGCGATGCGTGACGGCTCCGACGCGATCGCCGACTGGCCGATCCTCAACGCGCTCGTCAACGTGGCGGCGGGTGCGACCTGGGTCAGCGTCCACCATGGCGGCGGCGTCGGCATCGGCCTGTCGATCCACGCGGGCATGGTCGTCCTTGCCGACGGCACGGCGGAGGCCGCCGAACGACTGGGCCGTGTGCTGACCACCGATCCCGGGATGGGCGTCGTGCGGCATCTCGACGCCGGCTACCCCGAGGCGGAAGCCGCGGCGCGGGAGCACGGCCTCTCGACACCGATGTTCGACGCCTGACGTGGCTCGTCTCGGGGCGCGACTGCTCGTTCGCGACCTGACGCAGCTCGCAACACCGGCCGCCGGCCCGGTTCCGCGCCGCGGGGTGGCCCTCGCCGCCGTCGAGGTGATCGACGACGCCTTCGTCCTCTGCGTGGGCGAGCACATCGAGTTGGTGGGGCGGATGCGCGACCTGCCGGCGATCGACGGCGACGTGGAGGAGCTCGACGGGCGGGGGCTCTGCGCGGTTCCCGGCCTCGTCGACTGCCACATGCACCCGGCGTGGGGCGGCGACCGGGTCGACGAGTTCTCGCTGCGCGCTGCAGGTGGGAGCTACGAGGAGCTGCATGCGTCCGGTGGCGGCATCCTGTCGACCGTGCGCGCGACGCGGGCGCTCGGCGCCGAGGCCTTGCACGCCCGCGTCGCACGTCACGCGGGCTGGCTGCTCGCGCACGGAACGACCACGTGGGAGGGCAAGTCGGGCTACGGGCTCGATCGGGAGACCGAGCTCGAGTCGCTCCGTGCCGTGCGCGACGCAGGCGGCTCTCCGACCTGGCTCGGCGCTCACTCGGTGCCGCCCGAGCACGACGATGCGGATGCGTATCTGGACTTCGCGCTCTCGGAGGTCCTGCCCGAGGCCGCGCGGCTCGCGGTTGCGGCAGACGTCTTCCTGGAGCGCGGGGCGTTCGACGCCACACAGGCCCGCAGGTATCTCGAGGCGTGCCGCGATGCCGGCCTCGCGCTGCGGCTGCACGGTGACCAGTTCACGGAGAGCGGCGCGATCCCGCTCGCGGTCGATTTGGGCGCGCGCTCCGTCGACCACCTCGAGGCGACCGGTGACGCCGGCGTGCGGGCACTCGCCGCGAGCGACGTCGTCGGCGTGCTGCTGCCCGCCAGCGCGCTCTTCCTCGATCGCCCGATGCCGCCCGGCCGTGCGCTCGCCGATGCGGGTGCTCCGATCGCGCTCGCCACAGATTTCAACCCGGGCAGCGCGTTCACGACCAGCCTGCCGCTGGTCTGCTCGCTCGCCTGCACGCAGCTGCACCTGAGCCCCGAGGAGGCGCTGAGCGCCGTGACCGTCAACGCGGCTCACGTGCTCGAACTGGCGGGCGACCGGGGTCGCATCGCGCCCGGACTACGTGCCGACCTGACGCTGCTGGACGCTCCCGACTGGCGCTATCTCGCCTATCACCTCGCCGGCGACGTCGTCGCGGCGGTCGTGCGCGGCGGTTCGCTCGTCGTGCGGCGCTAACCTGCGGCATGCCCACGCGCAAGCAGCGCCGCCGCCGCAGCAAGGACTTCCGGCACGACGTCCGCGTCTTCGAGGTGGACGAGGAGGGGAACGAGGTGCCGATCGCGGAACTGCGCACACGCGATGCGAAAGCCAAGCCGCCTGCGGCGAAGGGCAATCAGAAGCAAGCCGCGCGTGGCAAGGGAGGACGGGGGCGTCCCGTGCGTGAGGTCGCGCCGCCGTCGTGGGAGCGGGCCTTCAAGCGGGGTGGGGCGATGGGAGCGCTGATGCTGGTCGCGTTCCTCTTCCTGTTCAAGAACGCGCCGATCGGACTGCGAATCGCGTGGGGCGCCTTCTACGCGCTCGCGTTCATCCCGCTGACGTACTGGATCGACCGCACCGCCCACCGCACCTACCTGCGTCGCGTCGCGCGCCAGTCCGAGAAGAAGAGCTAGGGCGAGCTGTCGCTCCCGCGGTAGTGGCCCTCTCCGGGCCACGGTGCGAGGAGCAGGAGCACGCGGGCGCCGCCGTCGCTCCGCAGGGAGTGCCGTTCGCCGGGCTCGAACCGAACGAGCATGCCGCGCGTGGCGTTGATCGAGTCGCCGTCCGCGTCGATCTCGACCTCGCCGTCGAGCACGGTAATCCACGCGTTCTCGTTCACCTGGTGCTCGCCGAGCGACTGGCCCGGGCTGAGCACGATCAGGACAGCGCGGGCGCCGTCGTCCGAGTGGAGCACGATTGGATCGC
The DNA here is from genome assembly GCA_017882605.1 of Thermoleophilia bacterium. Taxonomy (GTDB): domain Bacteria; phylum Actinomycetota; class Thermoleophilia; order Gaiellales; family Gaiellaceae; genus PALSA-600. The sequence goes on from JADGPE010000039.1 coordinate 19,831, forward strand.
GCGTCCCCTTAGGTGCGTCGAGGTCGAGGAGGTCCCAGCGCTGCACCGAGAGAAGCGTATCCGGGCCCGGATAGACTCAAACGCTGCTCATGCCGATCGCCGTCGACAGCTTCGTCATGGGGCCGTTCCAATCGAACTGTTACGTCGTTCGCAGCGAGCGCGGCGCGGCCGAGGCGGCCGTCATCGACCCTGGTGCCGATCCGACCGAGTTGCGCCTCGAGCTCGCGCGCATGGGCTCGCGCACCGCCGGCATCCTTGTCACGCACACCGACGTCGATCACATCGGAGGCGTTGCGGCGCTTGCCGAGGGGACCGGCGCCGAGGTCTGGGCGCCTGTCGGCGAAGCGGAGGTCCTGCGCAGCGGGGAGCCGCGCGGTGGCATGCGCGTCCCGCCCCACGACCCCGCGCACACCGTCACGGGCGGGGACGCGATCGAGGTCGCGGGCATCGCATTCGACGTGATCGACGTGCCCGGCCATTCCTCCGGTCACGTCGCGTTCCTCGCTGACGGCGAGCTCTTCTCGGGCGATCTCCTGTTTGCCGGGTCGGTCGGCCGGGTCGACCTGCCTGGAGGGGACTGGCAGGCTCTGCTCGACTCGGTGCGCGCTCTGCTCGACCGCTTTCCGCCGGAGACGGTCGTCCGGCCGGGGCATGGGCCGGCGACGACGCTCGCCCGCGAGCTCGAGACGAACCCCTTCCTCGACGAGCTGCGGGCAGAGCGCTCGAGATGACGGAGAAGTTCCAGGCCCCGCGCGGGACGCACGACGTCCTGCCGAACGATGCAGCGTGGTGGCACCTCGTTCGCACGATGGAAGAGCTGACCGCCCTCTACGGGTGGCGGCGCATCCAGACGCCCGGCTTCGAGGACACGGGCCTGTTCGAGCGCACGTCCGGTGCGGCCTCCGATGTCGTGCACAAGGAGATGTACAGCTTCGCCGACCGCAGCGACCGTCCGCTGACGCTTCGGCCCGAAGGCACGGCGCCGATCTGCCGCGCCTACATCGAGCACGGCATGCATCGCGAACCGCAGCCCGTGAAGGCGTACACGATCGCGCCGATGTACCGCTACGGCGCGCCGGGGCGGGGACGTTTTCGGGAGCACTACCAGCTCTCGGTCGAGGCGATCGGCTCCGCGGATCCGGCGATCGACGCGGAGATCATCCAGCTCTACCAGGAGCTCCTCCGCCGCCTGGGCGTCACGAAGTGGGAACTGCGGCTGAACTCGATCGGCGATGCAAATTGCCGCCCGCAGTACGTCGAACGGCTGAACGCCTGGCTCGACGAGCACGCATCGGTGCTCGACGACGACGCGCGCCACAAGCGTGGGACGAGCCCGCTCCAGGTGTTCGACGTCAAGACGCCGTCCGTGCGTGCGGCCCTCGAGGAGGCCCCGAAGATCGGAGAGTCGCTCTGCGCCGAGTGCCGCGCGCATTTCGACGCCGTCTGCCGCCAACTGGACCTCTACGGCGTGCCGTATGTCCTCGACCCGACGCTCGTCCGTGGGCTCGACTACTACTCGCGGACGACCTTCGAGTTCCTCGGGCCGGACGCGAACGCCAACTCGACCATCTGCGGCGGCGGCCGCTACGACGGGCTCGTCGAGCAGATCGGCGGCCCGCCGACCCCGGCGATCGGCTTCGGCGCCGGCCTCGAGCGGCTCCTGCTCGCGCTCGAGAACGAGGGCATCACCGTCGAGCAGCCGGGGGTTGACGTCTTCTTCGTCGTCGACGATGCCGCGTCCCGCGACGCGACGCTGCAGGCGCTGGCCGAGCTGCGCCGCAGTGGCATCGCCGCCGACGCCGACTACGCGGGGCGCTCGTTCAAGGGCCAGATGACGCAGGCCGGGCGCAGCGGGGCGCACACCACCGTGATCGTTCGCGCCGAGAGCGCGACGATCAGGTGCGTCGGCCGCGAAGAGCAAGTGGTCGCACTCGACGAGGTCGTCGCTACGCTCACGGCGTGAGCTGGCGCGACCTCTACTGCGGCGAACTCCGTAGCGACCACATCGGCAGACGGGTCACCGTCGCCGGCTGGGTGGACACGCGCCGCGACCACGGCGGCCTCGTCTTCATCGACCTGCGAGACCACACCGGCAAGCTTCAACTCGTCGTCAACCCGGAGCGCGCGACCGAGGCCGCGCTGGTTGCCCGCGAGATTCGGAACGAGTTCGTGCTGCAGGCCGAGGGTGAGGTTGTCGCTCGGGCGGCCGACGCGGTCAACCCGAATCTGCCGACCGGCGAGGTGGAGATCCAGATCGACCGGCTGAGCATCCTCTCGCGCTCGACGCCGCTGCCGTTTCAGCTCGACGAGGAGAACGTCGAGGAGACGCTGCGCATCAAGTACCGCTGGCTCGACCTGCGCCGCGATCGCATGCAGCTGAACTTCCGCCTCCAGCACACTGCGATCGCTGCGATGCGCCGCGCGATGGACGCGCAGGGTTTCATCGACGTTTGGACTCCCAGCATGACGCGCGGCACGCCCGAGGGCGCACGCGACTTCCTCGTGCCCGTCCGCCTCCAGCCCGGGAAGTTCTTCGCGCTCGCGCAGTCGCCGCAGATCTTCAAGCAGCTCTGCATGGTCGGGGGAATCGACCGCTACTACCAGATCGCGACGTGCTGGCGCGACGAGGATCTTCGCGCCGACCGCCAGTTCGAGTTCCGCCAGCTCGACCTCGAGATGGCCTTCGTCGAGCGCGAGGATGTGCTGGACGTGATGGAGACCGCGGTCGTCGCATCGTTCGAGGCGGTCGGCCGCGAGGCGCCGCCGCGTCCGTTCCCGCGCATCTCGTTCGACGACGCGATGCAGCGCTACGGGTCCGACAAGCCGGACCTGCGCTTTGGGCTCGAGATCCAGGATGCGACCGCCGTGACGCGCGACTCGGAGTTCGGCGTGTTCAAGAGTGCTGACGCAGTTCGCTTCATCGTCGCACCGAAGGCGTTCTCACGCTCCGAGATCCAGCGCCTCGAGGACCTGGCGAAGGAGTGGGGCGCCAAGGGCCTCGCCTATGTCGTCGTCGACGAGAGCGGTGAGGTGCGCTCACCGATCACCAAGTTCCTCTCGCCGGCCGAACTGGCGGCGATCGAGGCTCCGCCCGGGTCGACCGTGCTGTTCGGCGCGGGGAACGACGCGGCCGTGCTTCGCGTGCTCGGGCTGCTTCGGCTGCACCTCGGGCGCGAGCTCGACCTGATCGACCCCAAGCTCGACGCCTTCCACTGGGTGCTTGACTTCCCCCTCTTCGAGCGGGACGAGGAGTCCGGCGCCTGGACGTTCATGCACCATGCGTTCACCGCTCCGACGGCCGGCGCAGAGGTCTGGGACGAGTCGAATCCTGTCGGCGTTCGCGGGCAGCACTACGACCTCGTCTGGAACGGGTGGGAGCTCGGCTCCGGCTCGATCCGCATCCACGACGTAGAGGTGCAGGAGCGGGTCTTCCGGACGATCGGCCTGACCGAGCAGGAAGCGCACTCGAAGTTCGGTTATCTGCTCGAGGCGCTCGCGATGGGCGCCCCACCGCACGGAGGATTCGCGATGGGAATCGAGCGCTTCATCGCGCTTCTGGCCGGCGAGCCGGACATCCGCCAGGTGATCGCCTTCCCGAAGGTCTCCAGCGGGTCGGATCCGCTCACCGGCGCCCCGACACCGATGCCCGACGACGTGCTCCGAGAGCTAGGTGTGCGGGCGCTCGTCGAAGAGGGGCTCGATGCCTGACCGTCGCGGCTCGCGTTTCATCCTCGAGGTGCTCTTCCTCGTCGGCCTGGCCGTCGCGCTCACGCTGGCGAAGCTGAGACCGCTCGAGATCGCGGGCGTCATGCTGCTCGGCTGGCTGATCGTCGCGATCCTCGAATGGGCCGCCTGGCGCAGCGAACCGCACTACGGGAGCGGGTTGCCGCCTCGCTACTACGTCCCGAGCGTCAACCTCCCGCCGGCCCAGCCGCTCGAGCAGGTACGGGAGGGGGACCGGGAGTCGCAGCGGGACGAGGCGGCGACCTGGATCGCTTCGCCTGCGCTCCGGGCCGGGGTGCTCGGAGGCGAGGCGCTCCAGGCCGAGGTGCCCGGGGAATGGCCGCACGCAGTGCCGAGACCGGCGGAGCCGGGCGACGTCGACGAGGATCCGTGGACGATTGTTGCGCTGCCGGCCGCGCCGCTCGAAGAGCCGGAGCCGGTCGCAGCCGTTGACCCGATGCCTGCGCCCGAGCTCGTGCCCGAGCCGGTCGCAGCCGTCGAGTCGAAGCCTCCGCCCGAGCTCGTGGCCGAGCCGGCGGTCGAGCTCGTGCCCTCCCGTTCTGTGCCGGGGCTCGCCCGCTACAACCTCGATCCGCTGGCAGACCCGCCGCCCCGGCGGCGGTTCGGCCGCGGAGCTCCCAAGGAGCAGCTTGCGATCGAGATCTCGGCGCGTCCGGAGGGCGAGCGGGCGCTCCCCCGCCGGTCGGCCCGTCAGGACTGACGCGTGACCCGGCTCAGATGAGACCGCACCACCTCGCTGTGCGAGAGGTCGCCCTTGCCGCCCTGGCATTGCTCGCAGCCGCGGTCTCGCTGGCGGTGACCGCGCAGACGCGCGGTGAAGACAGTTCAGGCCCGCAACCAGAAGGGTCGTTCGTGGCGCTCGCCGGCTCGAGCGGGCCTGGGGCGTTCGGACGCAGCACTGCGTGCGGCGGCGTGCTCGGCCCCGACACCGAAGGCATTGCGCATCCGACGCTCCCTTGCGGCGTCCGCCTCTTCATCACGTTCCGCGGCATGACCGTGCTCACCCAGGTCGTCGACCGCGGCCCCTACGCTCCCGGCCGCCAGTTCGACGTCACCGATGCGCTCGCGCGCCGGCTTGGCCTTCGCGGCGTGCAGGAGATCCATTGGTCGTACGCCCGACCCGGATGATCGCGGCTACTGTCTGAGGCGAGTGCTCGACCTCGTTCGAAGTGGCGCGTACATGTAGAACCAACACCATGTGAAAGGGAGCCCGAGTCGGGCCTAGGCATCTGATGCCGACGGTTCGCACGGCACCCACCTGGCTTGTCCAGG
>JADGPE010000068.1 GCA_017882605.1 Thermoleophilia bacterium
GAGATGCCCAAGAACTGGAACCGGCGCTTCAAGCACAACCGGGACAAGATGAAGACCGGCGACATCTACGAGCTCGCCGAGGTCGTTCGCAACCTGGCGTTGCGCGACGGTGAGAAGGGCCTCTCGACCGGCGAGAAGCAGATGTACGTCAAGGCGAAGAAGATCCTCGCCTCCGAGCTGATGTACGCGAAGAACATGAGCGAGGACGAGGCGCTCGAGTGGCTCGAGATGACGCTTACCGAGGGCGCGAAGCCGAAGCTCACCCCGGCCGAGCGCAAGGCGTCCGCGAAGAAGCCTGCGCCGACCGCGAAGGCCACTCCGGTCGCGAGGACGGCGAAGGCTACTGCTGCGAAAGCAGCGCCCGCGAAGGCCGTCGCGAAGAAGCCCGCTGCGGCAGCGAAGAAGACCACCACAGCGGCGAAGAAGCCCGCCACCCGGAAGGCCGCAGCCACCCGTTGACGAGACGTGCCGGCAGAGCCCGCCCACGGCACTCCTGTCGGCTGCAAGTCTGCGCCCTGTTGCGTCCTCGGTCGCCCCGGTAGTCCCGCTACCGGGGCTCCCTGCGTCCTTGCAGTGCTTGACTTTCGCTCGACATGAGCACCGCAGCGAACTCTGCCGGCACGTGCTGGGCCGTCCTCGTCGCCGCTGGGCGAGGGGAGCGGCTCGGTGAGGGCCGGCCGAAGGCATTCGTTCGCCTCGGCGACCTGCCGCTGCTGGCGGAGCCGCTGCGGCGGCTCGACGAGAGCGAGTGGATCGACGCGGTCGTCCTCGTCGCACCGCCCGACTGGGAGGAGCCGGCGATCCTGCTCGCCGAGGAGCTCGGCGTGTCGAAGGTGACCGCGTGCGTCACGGGCGGCGCGACGCGCACCGAGTCGGTGCGGGCCGGCGTCGCGGAGGTCCCGGACGACGTTGCGGTGATCCTCGTCCACGACGCCGCGCGCCCTCTGCTGGCGGACGAGGTGATCGGCCGTGTGGTCGGCGCACTCGACGAAGGTTTCGACGGCGCGGTGCCGGGGCTGCCGGTCGTCGACACGGTGAAGCGCGTGCGCGACGAAGCGGTGCACGAGACGCTCGTGCGCGACGAGCTCGTCACTGTGCAGACCCCGCAGTGCTTTCGTGCCTCGGCGCTGCGCAAGGCGCTCGGCAGCGGCGCCGAGGGCTCCGACTGCTCGTCGCTCGTCGAGGCGAACGGCGGTCGCATCAAGGTCGTCGAGGGCGACGAGCGGCTCCTCAAGGTGACGACCCGCGCCGATCTCGACCGCGTGGCGGCATGGCTGTCCGCGTAGTCGTCTTCGACGTCGGCGAGACGCTCGTCGACGAGACCAACATGTGGACGCGCGTCGCGCAGGCCGGCGGTGTGACGCCGTTCACCCTGATGGCCGGTCTCGGCGCGACGATCGCGCTCGGCCGCCACCACGACGACGTCTGGGGCCTGCTCGGCATCGAGCATCCTGCGGGCACGTGGACGATGGACGACTGGTATCCCGACGCCCTCCCGTGCATCGAACGCCTGCGAGCGGCGGGCTATCGCGTCTGCGCGTCCGGCAACACGCCGTCGTTCGTCGAACGGGACCTGCGGGCGCACCTCGACTCGGTTGGCTCCTCCGAGAGCTGGGGAGTGCACAAGCCCGACCCGGCGTTCTTCGCGCGGGTCGCCGACCTCGCCGGGGTTGAGCCTGCGAAGATCGCGTACGTGGGCGACCGTGTGGACAACGACGTCGGCCCGGCGATCGCGGCCGGAATGATCGGCGTGCACATTCGCCGAGGTCCGTGGGGCCATCTGCAGCAGCCACCGGCCGAAGCGGTCCGGATCGCCTCGCTCGACGAGTTACCGGAGGCTCTGCCGTGACGATTCGGGTGGGGATCGGTGTCGACGCGCACGCGCTCGAACGCGGCGTGCCGCTCGTGCTCGGCGGTGTGCGCTTCGACTACGACCGCGGTCTCGCCGGGCACTCCGACGGCGACGTGCTCGCACACGCGCTCGTCGATGCGGTGCTCGGCGCGGCGGGCCTGGGCGACATCGGTTCCCTGTTCCCCTCCGACGACGAGCGCTACCACGGCGCATCGAGCCTCGACCTGCTGCGCGAGGCGTACCGCCAGGTCGAGGAGGCCGGCTGGACGCTCGTCAACGCCGACTGCATCCTGATCGGCGAGCAGCCGCGCATCGCCCCTCATCGCGAGGAGATGCGGCGGCGCCTGTCGGAGGCGCTCGGCGGCGGCGAGGTGAACGTGCGCGCGACGACGACCGACCACCTCGGCTTCACCGGCCGCGGCGAGGGCCTGGCCGCACACGCCGTGGCATTGCTCGAGGGAGCGGCCTGATGCACGTGGCGCTGTTGCCGTTCCTCGCGATCTCGACGCTGCTGATCCTCATCCCAGGCCCCGACACCGCTGTCGTGACGAAGCATGCGCTGCTCGGCGGTCACCGCTCTGGCGTCCAGGCGTCGGTCGGCGTCGCGATCGGGTTGACGGTCTGGACGGTTGCCGCCGCGCTCGGAATCGCCGCGCTGCTCAAGGCCTCGGCGATCGCGTTCCTCGTCCTGAAGATCGCCGGCGCGCTCTACCTGACCTGGATCGGCGTGCAGATGCTGCGCACGCGCAACCAGGACGGCGCCACCGTCGCCGCGCGGTCCGCGAGCTCCGTGAAGGCGCTCCGGCAAGGGCTTCTCAGCGATCTCGGCAACCCGAAGATCGCCGTCTTCTTCACGAGCTTCCTCCCGCAGTTCGTGCACGGCGGTGCGGTGCTCCTGCCGCTGCTGATGCTCGGTGCGGTCTTCGCGGTGCTGACGCTGCTCTGGCTCGCGGCCTACGCGGCGATCATCGGTCGCTCGACGGCGCTGCTGCGCCGGGCAGGCGTGCGGAAGACACTCGACCGCTTCACCGGCGTCGTGCTGGTCGGCTTCGGCATTCGCCTCGCGTTCGAACGCCGCTGATCTCACAGTCTGGCCGGGCTGCGCGTTTCAATAGTCGAGAGCCATGCCGAGCCGCAGCATCGACACCCCGATCGGGACTCTAGGTCTCGTCGCCACCGAGGCAGGTCTGAGCCGTGTGCGGTGGTCGGCGAAGGGGCTTCCCGACGCGAGCTGCACGGCTCTCGACGACGCTGCAGCGCAGCTCGAGGCGTACTTCGCGGGCGAGCTGACGGCGTTCGACCTGCCGCTCGACCTCCACGGCACCGAGTTCCAGCGCCGGTGTTGGCTCGCGCTCGCGACGATCCCCTACGGGCAGACCGTCAGCTACGGCGAGCAAGCGCGCCGGATCGGGCTGGGGCCCGACTCCGCGCGGGCGGTCGGCGCGGCGAACGGCCAGAATCCGCTGCCGGTCGTGCTGCCGTGCCACCGCGTGATCGGGGCAGACGGCTCGCTGACGGGCTTCGGCGGCGGGCTGGCCCTGAAGCGCTTTCTCCTCGAGCACGAGGGCGCGTTGCTCCCGCTCGGCTAGGACGGCAGCGTGGCCGTTCCGTCTCGCACCACGACCAGGCCGTCGCGTTCGAGCGAGACGAGCGCCTCGCCGTCGGTCGCGCGTTCCCCGGCCGCGACGGCGCGCAGTGCGATTGCGCGCCGCTGCCGGAACGAGCCCTCGAACTTCGACTGCTTGCGCAACGGCTCGTAGCGTCGTCCGCGCGACGGGCAGTTCGGGGCGAGCGGGCAGTCGCCGCAGCGCGGGATCCGTGCCAGGCAGATCGTCGCGCCGAGATCGAAGAGCGCCTGCGCGCACGAGCCGTCGAAGCGCTCACCCGTGCGCTCCTGCACACGCCGGACGTTCGTGTCGACGGGCAGGACGTCGTGCCCGAACGCGAAGTTGCCGATCGCCGCAGCGGTGTAGGGCCCGACGCCGGGCAGTTCGCTCAGGTCGTCCGGCCAGCCGTTCGCCGCGACGTGCTGTGCGGTGCGATGGAGGCTGACCGCACGGCGGTTGTAGCCGAGGCCCTGCCACTCGATGATCACCTCGGCGGGCGAGGCCGCGGCGAGCGACTCGACGCTCGGCCACCGCTCGAGCCACGCCTGCCAGCGGGGAATCACGCGCTCGACCTGGGTCTGCTGGAGCATCACCTCGCTGACGAGGATCGCGTACGGATCGGTGGTCTTCCGCCAGGCAAGATCGCGACCGTGCGCCCGGTACCACGCCAGGAGCTGCTCCTTCACCTGGCCGAGGGTAGTCGCCGGCCCGGGGTCCGGACGGTCTCGTGTGACCGGATCCGAAAGGATGCCTCTGGCTGTCTATACCCCCATGAGGTATAGTAGAACACGTGGGCGATTCAGGAGGGAAACCATGAGCGCGCGCACCTACAGCGTCCCGGACGTCTCCTGCGAGCACTGCCGCGCCGCGATCACGAGCGAGGTCTCGGTGGTTCCCGGCGTCGAGGCGGTCGACGTCGATCTCGAGGCGAAGACGGTCACCGTCACAGGCGAGCCGCTCGACGAAGGGGCGATCATCGCCGCGATCGCCGACGCAGGCTACGAGGTCGCGGCGTAGCCGTGGCGATGCTCGCCGAGCCGCGGATCGAGGCGCGCGCGCATGCGACGCTCGAGCTCGAAGGAATGACCTGCGCCTCCTGTGCAGCGCGGATCGAGCGCACTCTCAACAAGGTCGACGGCGTCGCGGCGACCGTGAACTTCGCGACCGAGATCGCGACGGTCGACTACGACCCGGCGCGTGTCGAGCCGGGACAGCTCACGGCTGCGGTCGAGTCGATCGGCTACCACGCGCATCCGCGCGCAGAGGACGGCGCCGACGTGCACGCGACGCACGAGCAAGATGCGCCCCCGACCCGTTTGATCGCCGCACTCGTGCTTGCAGCGCCGCTCGTGCTCCTGGCGATGGTGGCGCCGCTTCAGTTCTCCGGCTGGGGGTGGGCCTCGCTCGCACTTGCGACGCCGGTCGTCTTCTGGAGCGGCGCGCAGTTCCACCGCGCCGCGCTTCTGAACGCCCGCCACGGCGCGGCGACGATGGACACGCTCGTCTCGATCGGCACACTCGCGGCGTGGAGCTGGTCGGTCGTCGTGCTCGTCAGCGGCATCGACGCCGACGGCTATTTCGAAGTCGCGGCCGTGATCACTGCATTGATCCTCCTCGGACGCTACTTCGAGACACGCGCAAAGCGCCGCTCGGGCGCTGCGATTCGTGCCCTCCTCGAGCTCGGCGCCAAGGAAGCGCGCGTTCTGCGCGACGGAGTCGAGGCACTCGTGCCCGTCGCAGAGCTCGTGCCGGGTGACCTCTTCGTCGTCCGGCCCGGCGAGAAGATCGCGACCGACGGCGTCGTGGTCCAAGGCGCGTCGGCGATCGACCAGTCGCTGCTCACCGGCGAGGCGGTGCCTGTCGAGGTAGGACCGGGGACGGAGGTCGCCGGTGCGACGATCAACGCCTCAGGCAGACTCGTCGTTCGCGCCACCCACGTTGGCGCCGACACGGCGCTCGCGCAGATCGCGCGGCTCGTCGAGCAGGCCCAGGCGGGCAAAGCCGAGGTGCAGCGGCTCGCGGATCGCGTCTCGGCGATCTTCGTCCCGATCGTGATCGGGATCGCTCTCGCCACGCTGGCCGGTTGGCTCCTCGCCGGGGGCGGTGCGCCGGCGGCGTTCACGGCCGCGGTCGCAGTGCTGATCATCGCCTGCCCCTGCGCGATGGGGCTCGCGACGCCGACTGCACTGATGGTCGGCACCGGCCGTGGTGCCCAGCTCGGGATCCTGATCAAAGGCCCGGAGGTGCTGGAGCAGACGCGGCGGATCTCGACGATCGTGCTCGACAAGACCGGCACGATCACGGAGGGCCGGATGCAGCTCGTTGACGCGCTCCCGGCTGGAGCAACACGCCACGACCTGCTCCGCCTCGCCGGCGCTGCCGAATCGGCGAGCGAGCATCCGCTGGCTCGAGCGATCGCGCGCGCCGCTGCCGCAGAAGGCACGTTGCCGCAGGTCTCCGAGTTCCACAACCACGCCGGGCTCGGGGTCGAGTCGGTCGTCGAAGGCAAGGCTGTCCTCGTCGGACGTCCGTCCTTCCTGCGCGACTGGGCGGTCGAGCTTCCGGCAGCGGCGCGCGCCTGGCAGCAGGAAGCGGAGCAACAGGGACAGACCGTTGTCGCCGCCGCCTGGGACGGTGTCTTCCACGGCCTGCTCGCGCTCGCGGACACGCTGAAGCCGACCTCCGCCGATGCGATCCGCGAGCTGAAGGCTCTCGGGCTCACGCCGGTGCTCCTCACCGGCGACAACGAGCGTGCCGCCCGTGCGATCGCCCGCGAGGTCGGGATCGATCGCGTGCTCGCCGGGGTGCTCCCATCCGGTAAGGCGTCCGAGATCGAGCGCCTCCAGCGGGAGGGCGCGACGGTCGCGATGGTCGGCGACGGCGTCAACGACGCACCCGCGCTCGCCCAGGCCGACCTCGGGCTTGCGATCGGCACCGGCACCGATGTTGCGATCGAGGCGTCCGACCTCACCCTCGTCTCCGGTGACCTGAGGGCCGCGGTCGACGCGATCCGCCTGGCGCGCCGCACGCTCGCGACGATCAAGGGCAACCTCTTCTGGGCCTTTGCCTACAACGTCGCTGCGATCCCGCTGGCCGTCGCCGGGCTCTTGAATCCGATCATCGCCGCCGCCGCGATGGCCGCATCCAGCATCTTCGTCGTCACGAACAGCCTGCGGCTGCGGCGCTTCCGCACCGTACGGGAAGGAGTCAAGTGAGCTCGACCACCGAACCCACCTCCGAGCACCAGCACGGCTACCACGGCGACAAGGACGCCCTCGTCAAGCGCCTGCACCGAATCGAGGGCCAGGTGCGAGGAATCGAGAGGATGGTCACGGAAGACCGCTACTGCATCGACATCCTGACGCAGATCGGCGCCGTCTCGACCGCCCTCGAAAGCCTCGGCTTCCGGATCCTCGACCAGCATGTGCAGCACTGCGTAGCCGGCGCCCTCGCATCGGGCGATGCGGGCGAAGCGCAGAGCAAGGCGGAGGAGCTGCTCGAAGCAGTGCACCGCTTCGCGAAGACGCGGTAGGCGCAGTCACGAGAGGACGGCCGGCAGCCAGTCGTGCACGGCGGCCGCGACGGCGGGAAGGTCGCTGCGGAGGCTGTGGTCGCCTGCGACCTGGACCACGGTGCGTTGCGCGCCGGCGGGCGGCATGCCGAACGGATCACGTACGCCCTGAACGACGAGCATCGGGACGGTCACCGCGTCGAGCTCGTGCAGGCGGCTCTGCGCCGCGGCCCCTTGCGCGCGGCGCGGCGGTTGTAGTGGGAACGCAAGACAGAGAACCGCGATCGCTCCGGTCGTCCCCGCGGTGCGGCAGGCGACCCGCGCGCCTGAGGAGCGCCCGCCGGAGATCAACCGCAATCCCCGCAGGTCGTTCGCGAGCAGGTGCTCGACCACCGCGACCCACGCAGTGTCGAGCTGGGTTGCCGGCGCGGGTGAACGCCTTCCTGCCACACGGTAGGGCTGTTCGACGAGAGCGACCGCAAGGCTCTCAGCGCGGGCTGCGTCTGTCGCGGTGACCAGGTCGCGGGCCGTCACTCCTCCGCCGGCCCCATGCCCGAGGACGAGCGCGGCTCTCGGCTCGTCCACGTGGTCGAGGTGGATTCTCGCCCCACCGTGCGGGGTGTCGACCTCGACGATGTGCACGAGCACATCGTCGCAGGCGGCGGTCATGTTGAGAGGATGTTGTTCGAGCAGTTCAGCGAACGCATGAAGGTGGCGCGGGCCCTGCTCCTGAGCGCTCTCGCGCGTTTCGATGTTCTTTGAATTTCGTCGCCCGGTTATCGCAGGCTCGCGTTGCTCATCGGGCTCGTCTGCGCAACTGTGTGTCTCGCTTGAACGGGACCTAGGTGGGGCCGTCGAGAAATCTCCTCTTCCTCCTCGGCGGTCTCACCCTCCTGCCTGCGAGGGCTAGATCGAGACTCGAGATAACTCCTCAACAGGCGCTCGATCTCTCCGTCGAACGTCCTATGGAGGCGAACGCAGGCTCGTGGCACGGCGTTGAGCTCCGCCACCTGGCCGCGCTCGAAGCGATCGCCAAGGAGGGATCGTTCAGCGGTGCAGGGACGCGCATGGGCTACAGCCAGTCCGCGATCAGCGGGCAGATTGCGACGCTCGAGCGCCTCGTCGGCGCCCGGCTCGTCACCCGGTTGCGAGGCTCGCGGAAGGTCGCGATCACGCCCGAAGGGCAGCTTCTGCTCGACCATGCGAAGGTGATCAACGCCCGGCTGAGCGCTGCGCGCGCGGACCTGCTGAGCGCGCGTGACGACGGTGCTCCCGTCCTGCGGATCGGAACGTTCCAGAGCGTCTCCCAGACGCTTCTGCCCGGGCTCTTTCGGCGTCTCCTGCAGGAACCGGTTCCCGTCCTGACCTCGCTCAGGGAAGACGCCGACATCGACCGCCTCGTCGACCTGCTCGTCGCCGGCGAGCTGGACGTCGCCTTCGTGCTGCTGCCGGTCGCCCAGCCCGAGCTCGAGACGATCCAGGTGCTCAGTGACCCGTGGACGGTCGTCGTGCGCCATGACCACCCACTCGCGAGCCTCCGGCGTCCGGTGAGCGCCCAGGACCTCTCGCAGGTGCCGATCGTCACCTACGAGCGGTGCCGGTCGCAGAACTTCATCGAAGGCTCGCTGGCCGCAGCCGGCGCACAGCTGAGAGTCGTCACCAGGCTCGCCGACTATCGCTCGGTGCTGACGCTCGCCGGGGCCGGACTCGGTTGCGGCCTGGTTCCGCGCCTCGCCGTCGAGGCGGACCTCGAGGCGTCCGCCAAGGGGCGCCTTCGCGTCCTCACGTTGGCGGACCAGCCGCCGAGACTGGTCGGTCTGGCCTGGAACCGCGACCGGCGCGCGAGCGAGGTCGTCGACCGCTTCATCGGCTTCACGATCGACGCCGGTGATCGCGCTGCGGTGGCGACCTGACGCATCGCCATATCGGCCGGCGCCGGCCGACAAATCGAGAGATTCCATAGGTCCCGACTTTTCCGCAGGCCGGCCGTCTCCGCCCTTGCGAGTTTCACCAAGCCATGCGGAAGGAGTCTTGAATGCGCAGGAAGCAGATGCTCTCCCTGTTTATGCTCGTTCTGGGAGTAGCGTTGCTCGTTGCCGCCACGACCGTGGGGGCAGCGACGTCCGCGAATCAGCGGACACACCATGCGGGCGCTGCCAAAGGCGGAACATTGAGAGTGAACATGCACGACGCGGACTTCGACTTCGTCGATCCGCAGCTGGCTTACCGCACCGACGACTGGTCGATGTTGTTTACGACCGCGATGCAGCTCGTGAGCTTCCCGGAGAAGACGGGGGCGGCGGGCAGTCAGCTGTATCCGCAGGCCGCAACGGCGTTCCCGACCGTTTCGAAG
>JADGPE010000040.1 GCA_017882605.1 Thermoleophilia bacterium
TCGCACAGCGCTCGACCGCTCGGCCTCCTGAGGGTCGCCGTCCCGGTGAAGGGCCGCTTGCGCGACCCCTCGTTCCATCTGCTCGAGGACGCCGGCCTCGGCCCCGAGCAGCCCGGCGACCGTGCTCTCGCCTTCCCCTGCCGAAACGCGCCGGTCGAGGTCCTGCTCGTGCGTGCGGCCGACGTCCCGGAGTACGTGCAGGACGGTGTCGTCGACTGCGGCATCACGGGGATCGACCTCGTCCGCGAGCGCGGTGCCCAGGTGTACGAGTTGCTGCCGCTCGGCTTCGGCTCGTGTCGGCTCGAGGCGGCGGTGCCGGAGGAATCGGAGGCACAGTCGCTCGAAGATCTCGCAGGCGCAACTGTCGCCACCGTCTATCCGCGCCTGGCGCAGGAGCTGCTGCCCGTCGACGTGACGCTGGTCGACGTCACCGGCTCGGTCGAGATCGCGCCGCGGCTCGGGCTGGCCGACTCGATCGTCGACCTCGTCTCGTCGGGCAACACGCTGCGCACGAACGGCTTGCGCTCGCTCGGCGTGCTTCTCGAATCCGAAGCAGTGCTGGTCGCGCGCGACGAGGCCGTTGCGGCGCCCTTCGCAGCGATGCTGCGCTCGGTCGTCGAAGCGCGCCGCCACCGCTACGTGATGCTGAACGTCCCCGAATCGGAGCTGCCCGCGATCTGCGAGCTGGTCGCGCCCCGCACGCCGAGCGTGCTCCCGCTGGCGGAGCCGGGAATGGTCGCCGTGCATGCGCTCGTGCCGTCCGCGGAGATCTGGCGCCTGCTCCCGCAGCTGGAGGCCGCCGGCGCGACCTCGATCCTGATCGTGCCCGTGGAGCGGATGGCCGCATGACGATCGTCGCGGAGATCAAGGAGCGCGGCTTCGAGGCGGTGCGCGAGTGGGCACTCGAGCTCGACGGCGCGGAGCCCGCGCCCGCCGAGGCGTCGGGCGAGGCGCCGCGCGAGGCCCTGCTCGCCCTGGCGAGCCGCGTTCGCCGCTGGCACGAAGCCCAGCGACCGGCCGACATCTCGCTGGAGACCGAGCCCGGCGTCACCCTCGAGCGCCGCTGGGTGCCGCTCGACACGGTCGGCATCTACGTGCCGCGCAAGCTCATCTCGACGCTCGTCATGTGCGCAGTGCCCGCACAGGTCGCGGGCGTGCGGCGGATCGTTGTCTGCACGCCGCCGCAGGGGGCCGGGCTCGTCGCCGCTGCCGCCGAGGTGCTCGGCCTCGACGAGATCTGGGCGCTCGGGGGGCCGCAGGCGATCGGCTGGCTCGCCTACGTCGAGCGCGTCGACAAGATCGTCGGGCCCGGCAACCGGTACGTCAACGACGCGAAGCTCGAGGTCTCCCGCGACGTGCCGATCGACCTCCCCGGCGGCCCGTCGGAGGTGATCGTGCTCGGCGACGGCGACGCGCGGCTGATCGGGCTCGAGCTCGCTGCGCAGCGCGAGCACGGCCATGACGCCGTCTGCAAGACCGTCGACACGCTCGAAGAGGCAGAGGCAATCGCGCCCGAGCACCTCGTGCTGCTCGGTGAGGCCGAGGCCGACGCGGATCGCGTCCGTAACGCCGGCTCGGTGTTCGTCGGCCCGTGGTCGCCGGTCGCCGCGGGCGACTACGCGACCGGAGGCAACCACGTCCTGCCGACGAACGGCTGGGCGCGCTCGGTCGGCGGGCTCGGCCTCGAGACGTTTCTCAAGCCGTTGACCATCCAGCGCCTCACCGAGGAGGGGCTCGCGCGCGTGCGTCCGACGATCGAGGCGCTCGCGGCTGCAGAGGGCATGCCTGCGCACGCGGAGGCGGCGCGCAGATGAGGGCGATCGCACCCGAGTTCAGACCGTATGCCTTCGCACTGCCGACCGGCGAGGTCGCGCAACTCGCAGGCATCGATCCGTCGCAGGTCCTGCGGTTCGACCAGAACACGCCGCCGCTCCCACTCGGGTCGACCCGGCCCGGGACGATCGCCGGCGCGCTCGCCCGCGTGAGCGGCTACCCGGCCGGCGGCTATCGCGTGCTGCGCACCGCGATCGCCGACTACGCGGGCGTCGAGCCGGAGAACGTCGTGCTCGGAGCCGGCGCCGACGACCTGATCCTGCTCTGCGCCCGGGCCTACGCCGCGCCCGGCGACACGATTGCGATCCCCGAGGCTCCGACGTATCCGCTCTTCCGGATCGCAGCCCAGCTCGCCGGAGCGCAAGTAACAGACTGTTACTTGCCGGATTCGGCTCTGGCCTTCGCCTGCCGGCCCAACAACCCGACCGGAACGGTCGAGGCACTTCCGGACCTCAGGCCGCTCGTCGTCGACGAGGCCTATTTCGAGTACAGCGGCGTGACGGCGGTCGACCTGCTCGACGACGGCGTCGTCGTGCTGCGCACCTTCTCGAAGCTCTTCGGGCTCGCCGGCGCGCGCGTCGGCTACGCGCTCGCCGCGCGGGAGACCGCGGACGAGCTGAACGCGCGCCAGGCGCCGGCTCCCGTCTCGACGCTGTCCGCGGCGCTCGCGGTGGCGGCGCTCGCGGAGCGGCCCGACCCGCGTCCGGTGCTCGAAGAGCGCGAACGGCTCGCCTCGTCGCTGCGCGCGCTCGGTCTCGCTCCGCTCGAGTCGCACACGAACTTCCTCTACGTGCCGGTCGACGACGGCATGGCGCTCAACGAGTCGTTGCTTCGCCAGGGACTCGTCGTGCGGGCCTACCCCGCGGCGATCCGCGTCTCGGTGCGCGACGCCCCGGACGACGACCTGCTCCTCGAGGCGCTCGCGCGGGCGCTCGAACGGCCGTCGCCCGTTGCTGCCGGAGGCGGCCGGCGCGCAAGGACATTGCGCGCCACCGCCGAGACGCGGCTCGCGACCCGCATCGCGCTCGACGGCGCGAGTCGCGTGCGCGTCTTCACGGGCGCCGGCCTGTACGACCACTTCCTGGAGCAACTCGCGTTTCACGCCGGCTTCGACCTCGTCCTCGAGGGCGCGGGGGATCTCGAGACGGGCGACCACCACACCGCCGAGGACGCGGCGCTCGCGCTCGGAGCGGCGCTCGACACTGCGCTCGGGGACCGTCGTGGGATCGCCCGTTACGGCGACGCGGTCGTGCCAATGGACGACGCGCTCGCGCGGGCTGCGGTCGACCTCGGCGGGCGTGCGAACGCCGAGCTGAAGCTCGAGCTCGACCCCGGCATGGCCGGGCACATGCTCGCGAGCTTCGCGCAGGCGGCGCGCGCGTCGATCAACGTCGAGGCGTCGGGCCGCGACCCGCACCACGTCGCCGAGGCCGCGTTCAAGGCAGTCGGTCGGGCGCTGCGCGCCGCCGTTCGCCCGGAGGGCGCCGGGCTCCCTTCGACCAAGGGGCTGCTGTGAGGGTTGCGATCTGCGAGTACGGGGCCGGCAACGTGCGGTCGGTCGAGATCGCGTTCAGGCGGCTGGGCGCCGAGCTCACCGACCGTGTCGAGGACGCCGACCTCGCCGTGCTCCCGGGGGTCGGCTCCGCGCGTGCCGCGCTGGCCGGCCTGGTCGCGCGCGGTCACGACACTGCGCTGCGGAGGCGGTTCGCCGCAGGCCGGCCGATTCTCGGGATCTGCCTCGGCTTGCAGCTCGCGCTGGAGGAGACCGAGGAGGACGGCGGCGTTCAGGGCCTCGGGCTGCTGCCCGGTCGTTCAGTGCGCTTGCGCGAGGGACGCGTGCCGCGCATGGGCTGGGCCGAGGTCGACGGCCGCGGCACCTTCTACTTCGCGCACTCGTATGCGGCGGAGACGCCGTGTGCGACCGCCTGGTCGGAGGGCGTCGTCGCCGAAGTTCGATCGGGCTCGTTCTTCGGCTGCCAGTTCCATCCGGAGAAGAGCGGCGAGCTCGGCGCCCGCTATCTCGAGGAGGCGCTATCCCTCTCCCTCGCCTGATCCCGTGCCTGGACGTGGCTGCGGGCCGCGTGGTCAAGGGCATTCGCTTTCAAGGGCTGCGCGATGTCGGGGACCCGGTCGAGCTCGGGGCCGCCTACTCCGACGCAGGTGCCGACGAGCTCGTGTTCCTCGACGTGAAGGCGACGCTCGAGGAACGGGCGACCCTGGTCGAGCTCGTGAGCCAGATCGCCGAGCGGCTGGCGATCCCGTTCACGGTCGGCGGCGGCGTGCGCAGCGCCCGCGACGGCGAGGAGCTGCTTGCTGCGGGCGCGGACAAGGTGGCCGTCAACTCCGCCGCGCTCGAACGGCCGGAGCTCGTGACCGAGCTCGCCTCGCAACTCGGCTCCCAGGCGGTCGTCGTCGCGATCGACGCCGAGCGAGGGCGCGTGCGCTCCCGGGCGGGCACGACCGAGACGGGCCGCGCCGCGGTCGAGTGGGCACGCGAGGTCGAGGCCCGCGGCGCCGGTGAGATCCTGCTCACGTCGATCGACGCCGATGGGACGCGTGCCGGTTACGACCTCGAGCTGACCGCCGCCGTCTCCAAGGCGGTCGACCTGCCGGTGATCGCCTCCGGCGGCGCCGGCAACGCGCAACACGTCGCCGCCGCGTTCGGCGTGGCGCAGGCCGCGCTGCTCGCTTCGATCCTGCATGAGGATCCCGACCGGCTCGCATCGCTGCGCGACGAGCTGCGCGAATTGGGGGTGCCGGTCCGATGACGCTGCGGCCGGCGATCGTCCAGGACGCCGCGACCGGTCGCGTGTTGATGCTCGCCTGGATGAACGAGGAGGCGGAGCGGCTGACCCGCGAGACCGGCGAGGCGTGGTTCTGGAGCCGTTCACGCGAGCGACTGTGGCGCAAGGGCGAGACGTCCGGAAACTCGCTCGCCGTGGAGGAACTGCGCGACGACTGCGACGGCGATGCGCTGCTCCTGCGCGTCACGCCCGCAGGACCGACCTGTCACACCGGATCGGTGTCGTGCTTCGCCCCGGCGCTCTGGCGGACGATCAGCGATCGCGCGGCGAGGCGGCCGCCGGGCTCGTATACGACCGAACTGCTCGACGCGGGCGTCGGCGCGGTTGCGCGCAAGGTCGGAGAGGAGGCGGTTGAACTGACGGTCGCCGCGCTCGACGAGAGCGACGAGCGCGTCGTCGAGGAGGCTGCCGATCTCGTCTACCACCTGTACGTGCTGCTCGCAGCGCGCGGGCTCGACGTCGCAGCCGTCGAGGACGAGCTGCGCGCTCGCGCAGCGAACTGAC
This sequence comes from Thermoleophilia bacterium, assembly GCA_017882605.1. Taxonomy (GTDB): domain Bacteria; phylum Actinomycetota; class Thermoleophilia; order Gaiellales; family Gaiellaceae; genus PALSA-600. Next base: position 5,142 of record JADGPE010000040.1, read on the forward strand.
CCTGGTTGCCGGCGAAGCCGGAACCAGGGTCACGTCTTCAGCCGTTCGGGCCGTCATAGACACGAACCTGGTTCCGCTGACGCGAGAACCAGGTTCACGGGTTCAGATGCGTCGTGCGCCGACGTAGCGGCCGGCGAACTCCGACAGCGACGCGATCCTCACGACGTCGCCGCTGTGCGGCGCGTGCACGATCTGGTTGTTGCCGATGTAGATCCCGACATGGCTGAGCCCGTCGAAGAAGACGAGGTCGCCCGGCTGCAGCTGCGAGCGCGAGACCGGCGACCCGTAGCTGTACTGGCCTGCTGCGAAGTGCGGCAATTGCACACCGAGCTGCGCGTAGACGTACATGACGAGACCCGAGCAGTCGAAGCCGCTCCCGGGTGACGCGCCGCCCCACTGATACGGGACGCCGAGGTACTGGAGCGCGATCGACGCGGCCTGGGGATGTCCCCCCGAGACGGGTGCGGGCGTCGCGCCCGCCGTCGTCGTGGGGGGCGCCGTCGTTGTCGTTGTGGACGCCGTCGTGGTGGGAGCCGGGTCGGTGGTGGCGGTCGTCGTCGCGGGCGGGGCATCCTTGGTTCGGGCTGCCGCCGCGGCGGCAGCCTTTGCGCGTTCCGCCGCCTGCTCCCGGAGCAGCGCCGCTTCGCGCGCGAGACGTGCCCGCGCTGCTGCGGCGGCGCGCGCCTGCTGCGCGGCCTCTCGCGCCTGAATCACGGCGATCTCCGACTTGATCGACGACAGCAGCCTCTGCCGCTTCGCGATCATCGCGCCGATGCTCGCGCGCTGACCGTCGAGTTGCGCCAGGGTCGCGCGCCGGGTTCGTTCGGTCGCCTGCAGCCGGGCGGTTGCAACGGTCAGCCGGTCCCGCGCCTGGACGGCGGCCGCGGCAACGTGGTGCGCGGTCGACGCGACCTCCCGGGTGTACTGCACGGCGTTGATCACGTCCGAGAGCTTCGAGCTGCCCACGAGCAACTGGATCAAGTCGGGGTTCTCGCCCTCGTAGATCGTGATGAGCAACCTCGCGGCGCGCCGTTGCGCGATCAGGCTCTGCTTCTGGGCGAAGGAAAGTTGCCTGCGGTTCGCGGCCAGTTGCTTCTTGGTGGCGGCGAGCTGGATCTTCGCGCCGTCCCACGCGTCGACAACCGCCCCGAACCGCCGGTCGAGTGCGTTCACCTGTGCAAGCACGTGCGCGGCCTCGGCGTTCTTGGCTCGGATCGCCGCGGAAGGTGGCGCCGACGAGCCCGCGCCCGCGTGGGTGAGGCCCACGAGCGCAAGCGCAGCTACGGCGGCGAAGAAAGTCCGCATTTGCCTGGATTCGTCGGCAGGGAACGCGCTCCTCTTGAGCCTGCTCAGCAACGCGATGCCACCGGCCCCCCGGCGCGCGAGACCGCGACGTGCTCGCTCGTCGCGAGCGCGAGGAGGCGCGCGCGATACGCGATCATGTCCCCGTGCTGCCAGTCGCCGTGCGTCTGGCAGCGCCAGGCGGCGGATCGCTCGCGATGGTAGGGGCTTGTCAGGCTCTCGGCGTGCCCGATCACGTTCGGGAGTGAGATGCCGTAGCGGTGCATCAGCCAGAGCGTCAATCGCAGCGAGGCGCGCAGCTGGCGTGGATTGCCGAGGACCGACGCGTCGCTCGTGCCGACGTGCTCGATGCCGATCGCCGTCCAGTTGAGTCCGACGGTGTGCCGGCAGATCGTCGTCAGCGGAACGAGCTGATAGATCGTGCCGTCACGGTCGATCACGAAGTGCGCGCACGTGCCGGGCCGCTCGTGCAGTTCCGCGTCGGGGGCGTCGGACGCGAAGGTGTTCCAGGCCGAGGAGAAGGTCGTGCTCGCGGTGTAGTGCTCGACGATCACACGCGGACGGACGAGCCGCCAGGTGTCGAGGCCGTAGTGACGCTGCGCGTACTGGGCCGTCTCGGCGCGCCGCGTGGCTCCGAAGGGGATCGGCTTCGACACGATCGCCGGCCGCGCCGGAGCGACGGCCGCCGCGAGCACCAAGGTGAGGACGATCCGCACGGGCCGACGGTAGCGCCGATTTCCACGTTCTGTTATACGGGACAGCGTTCCGACGACCGCGCTGGGATCGAGAGGAGCCAGAAATGACCGAGGTCCACCCGCCGTCGGGCTTCGTGAGCCCGTTCGATGTGCCCACTCCGCCGGGAGCGGAGGGCTGGGAGGAGATGTACCCCTACTACGTGCTCTTCGATCCGGCGCGTCGCGAGGAGGAGGACAAGCGCTTCTGGTTCTACAACGGGATGCACTTCCCCGAGCCGATGCCGGCGTTCGACATGATCACCGCCGAGTCGTGCTACCTCTCGATCGGCCGCTACCAGGGGCGCGTCTTCTCGATTCCCACCGTGCTCGGCATCGAGCACCGCGTCGTCAACGGCTACGTCTACATCACCTCGAACGAGGTCACGGACCCGGCGGCGATCGAAGCGCGCCTCCAGACGTTCCTGCCGCGCATCGGCTTCTACTACGAGAACTGGGACTCGCTCGTCGACCGCTGGCAGGCGGAGGTCGACGCGCGCATCGAGGAGCTCGGCGCGCTCGAGATCCCGCGGCTGCCGGAGATCGAAGACGAGGACGAGGCGATCCACCAGCAGCGCCTCGGGCCGAACTACCGTCTGATGCAGTCCTATGACCGCTGCCTGCAGCTCTACAACGAGCTGAACCAGCTGCACTTCGAGCTGCTCCTGCTCGCCTACGGGGCTTACCTGACGTTCTTCCAGTTCTGCAACCAGGTCTTCCCCGACATGGGCATGCAGACGATGACGCAGATGATCGGCGGCGACGACACGACGATGTTCCGTCCCGACGACGAGCTGAAGTCGCTCGCGCGCGCGGCGATCGACGGCGGCGTGTCCGAAGCCTTCGTCGACGGTCGCTCCAACGAGGAGATCGTGGCCGACCTGAATGGAAGCGACGCCGGCCGCGCGTGGCTCGCCGATCTCGAGTCGCGCAAGCACCCGTGGTTCTTCATGTCGACCGGCGACGGCTTCTACCACCACCATCGCGCCTGGGTCGACGATCTACGGCTGCCGTTTGCGGCGATCACCGGGTACATCGCGCAGCTGGGCGAGGGGCGCGAGCTCGACCGGCCGCAGCAGCAGATCCTCGCCGAGCGCGACCGGATCGTGACGGAGTACTCGGCACTGCTCACGACCGACGAGGAACGCTCGCAGTTCGAGCAGATGGTCGGGCTGTGCCGGCACGTGTTCCCGCACGCCGAGGGCCACAAGTTCTTCATCGAGCACTGGGGCACCGCGCTCTTCTTCAACAAGCTGCGCGAGGTCGGCGCGGTGTTCGTCGACCAGGGCTTCTTTGCAGAGCCGGACGACATCTTCTTCCTCAACATCCACGAGGTGCACGAGGCGCTCTCGGACGTGGGCCTCGCCTGGTCGGGCGGCACACCCGGGCGCGGGACGGTGTACTGGCCGCCGAAGATCGCACGGCGCAAGGAGATTCTCGCGCGCCTCGGTGAATGGACGCCGCCCGCCGCCCTCGGCTCGGTCCCCGACGTGATCAACGATCCGACGGTGCAGCTCCTCTGGGGCGTCACCTCCGACCGGCTGCGCGCCTGGGCGAGCGGCGGCGACGGCGACGTCAGCGGCTACGGCGCTTCGCCGGGCGTCGTCGAGGGCGTGGCCCGCGTCGTCCGCACGATCGACGAGATCGGCGACGTGCAAACGGGCGAGGTGCTCGTCTGCGCGGTGACCGCGCCGAGCTGGGGCCCGGTGTTCCCGAAGATCGCCGCGGCCGTCTCGGACATCGGCGGGATGATGTCCCACGCAGCGATCGTCGCCCGCGAGTACGGGCTGCCTGCGGTGGTCGGCACCGGGAACGCCACGTCGGCGATCAAGACGGGCGACCGCGTGCGCGTGGACGGCAACACCGGGATCGTGACGATTCTCGACTGATGGCAGAGACGCGGTACGTGATCGGGTTCGACGAGCTCGGCCTCGAGCAGATCGGGCTCGTCGGTGGGAAGAGCGCGCACCTGGGCGACCTGCGGCGCGCCGGCTTTCCCGTTCCGCCGGGCTTCGCCGTCACCACGCGCGCGTTCGACCAGGTCGTTCACGACGAGTTTCGGCGGCGGGTGGACGAGCTCGTCGCCGACCTGCACCCGGACGACGTGCCGCGGCTCGAGGTGGAGGCTGCCCGGCTGCGCGAGCTGATCCACGGGCTGCCCGTCCCGGAGGACGTCCTCTCGGCGATCGACGGCGCGTACACCGAGCTCGGAAGTGCCCTTCGCCTGGAGCAGCCCGCGGTCGCCGTGCGCTCGAGCGCCGTTGCCGAGGATGCCGCGGACGCGAGCTTCGCCGGCGTGCAGGACACGTTTCTCTGGATCGCGGGCGTCGACGAGGTCGTCCGCCACATCCGATCCTGCTGGGCGAGCTACTTCAACGCGGAGGCGCTTGCGTATCGCGCGCGTCATGCCGGCGCGGCGCCGGGGATGAGCGTCGCCGTCCAGTACATGGTCGATGCGCGCGTCGCCGGCGTGATGTTCACGCTCAACCCCGTGAGCGGCGATCGCTCGTGTGTCGCGATCGACGCGAGCTACGGTCTCGGCGTCACGGTGGTCGGCGGCGAGGTCACACCCGACAGCATTCTCGTCTCCAAGGTGACGCGCGAGGTACTGCGCAGCGACACGGGCGAGAAGGCGATCGAGTGCGTCGCGGACACCGCGACCGGCGCGACGGTGACCCGAGAGGTGAGCGCCGAGCGGCGCGCACGACTCTGCCTCGAGCCGGACGAGCTCGAGCGCCTGGTCGAGCTGGCCCGCGAGATCGAACGCCACTACGGGCGGGCCCAGGACATCGAGTGGGCGATCGACCGGCAGCTCGGCGAGATCCTCGTGCTCCAGAGCCGGGCCGAGACCGTCTGGAGCCAGAAGCCCGCCGCCGAGCGGCCGGTCGCCGCCGGCCCGCTCGCCGCAATCGCCGCGACCTTCATGGGCGGCGGGGCGCGGAAATGAGCGACGGCCCCGAGCTGACCGCCGACGACGTGCAGGAGATCCTCCGGCTCGTCGACGACTCGCGCTTCGACGAGTTCGAGCTCGAGACGCCGAGGTTCAGCATCCGGTTCCGCCGCGACCGGGTCGAGCCGGCTGCCTCCGAGGCGCCGGCGCCGCCCGCCCGCCGGCGGCACAAGCTCGTCGAGGTGACGTCGCCGATGGTCGGGTCGGTCTTCCATGCGCCGTCGCCCGGCGCCGCGCCGTACGTCGAAATCGGCAGCCGCGTCGAGCCGGCGACGCAGCTCTGCATCATCGAGGTGATGAAGCTGATGAACGCCGTCACGGCGGGGGTGAGCGGGATCGTCGTGGAGGTCTGCGTCGAGAACGCGGCGCCGGTGCAGTACGGCGACGTGCTCTTCCGGATCGACGCGGATGGCTGAGATCCGTCTCGTCGACACGACCGTTCGCGACGGTCACCAGAGCCTCTGGAGCGCGAATGCCCTCTCAACGCCGATGCTCGCCGAGATTGCGCCGGTGATCGACCGTGTGGGGTTCCACGCGATCGACTTCACGAGCTCGACGCACATGGCGATGGCGGTGCGCTGGCACCGCGAGGACCCGTGGGAGCGGATCCGCGTCGTGCGTGAGCTGATGCCGGAGACACGGCTCGGCTTCATCACGCCCGGGATGCGCTTCATGGCGTGGTGGCGCGCGCCCGAGGAGGTGATGGAGCTCGCGCTCGACTGCGTGATCCGGAACGGGATCCGGCGGGTCTGGGTCGCCGAGTCGATGAACGACGTCCCGACCGACCTGCAGATCGCCGCGATCGCGAAGCGCCGCGGCGCCGAGGAGGTCGTCGCGGGACTCGTCTTCTCGATCAGTCCATTCCACACCGACGACTACTACGCGGAGCGCGCGGGTGCGATCGCAGCGAGCCCGGACGTCGACGTCCTGAACCTCAAGGATCCCGGTGGGCTGCTGACGCCCGAGCGGGTGCGCTCGATCGTTCCCGCGCTGCGCCGGGCGGCTCCGGGCCTGCCGCTCGAGGTGCACTCGCACATGACGGCGACGATGGGCCTTGCGTCGTACCTCGAGGCGGCCCGCCTCGGCGCGTCCTTCGTCTGCACCGCGGTGCGGCCGCTCGCGAACGGGACGTCTCAGCCCTCGGCGGAGCAGACCGTCCGCAACCTGCGCGACGAGGGCTTCGACGTGGCGCTCGACGACGATGCGCTGGACGAGATGTCGGCGTACTTCCTCCGGCTTGCCCGCCGCCTCGGTCGCGCGCCGGGCGTCCCGCTCGAGTACGACGCGTCCGTCTACAGGCACCAACTGCCGGGCGGGATGGCCTCGACGCTGCGGCGGCAACTCGCCGAGCTCGGCCTGCCGGAGAGGTTCCACGACATCCTCGAAGAGTTGCCGCGCGTGCGCGAGGAGCTGGGCTGGCCGATCATGGTGACACCGCTCTCACAGTTCGTCGGCGTCCAGGCGTTCCTCAACGTGACGAGCGGAGAGCGCTGGTCGCAGGTTCCCGACGAGGTCGTGCGTTACGTGCTCGGACAGTACGGGCCGCCTCCCGCGGAGCTCGATCCTGGCGTCCGCGCGCGGGTGCTCGGCTCGGCGCGGGCGGAGGCGCTCGCGCACGAGGCCCACGGCATCGGCCTGGAGGCCGCGCGTGCGCGTTTCGGCGACGGCATTTCGGACGAGCTGCTCCTGCTGCGGATGATGCTGCCCGAGGAGCAGGTCGAGGCGATGCTCGCCGCGCCGCCCTCCGGCCCGCTTCGGGGAGCGCATCCGCTGCGCAACCTTGTTGCCGGTCTCGTCGAGCGCGACCTCGCCGAGGTCGACATCGAGGCGCCGGGGCTGCGCGTGCGGGCGCGCAGGCACGCGGCGTGACGCCGTTCGCCGACACGACCGCCGTCGTGTTCGACGTCGACGGCACGCTGCTGCACGCAAGCGACCCGAGCGGCGTCAAAGGAGCGCACCCGATCCCGGGCGCGATCGCCGCGGTCGCTCACGTGCGCGCCACCGGCCGCCGGCTGCTCTTCTTCACGAACGGCACGGGACGGCCGCCGGCAGAGGCGGCCGCCGACCTCCGCGCACTCGGCTTCGACCTCGACGACGCCGAGTACATGAACCCTGCTGTCGTCGCTGCCCGCCACCTCGAGCGCAAGCACCCGGACGAGTCCGTGCTCGTGCTGGGTGGACCGGGGGTGACGGGGCCTCTGCGCGACCGCGGGCTCGAGGTCGTCGACGCGGCGGCCCCGCGCGCGGCGGGGGTCGTCCTCGTCGGCTGGGACGACACGCTCAGCTATGCGTCCCTGCGCGCGGCGTGCGAGTCGGTCTGGGCGGGCGCGCCGCTCTATGCGACCTCGACGGCGAGTGTCTTCTCCGTCAACGGCGGCCGCGCGCCGGGCTGGTCCGGTGCGGTGGTGGCCGGGATCCGGCAGACGACCGGCATCCGGGCCGTCACGCTCGGAAAGCCGTCGCCGATCGCGCTGCGCGAGATGTGCCGCGTGCTCGGCACGACGCCGTCGCGGACTGCGGTCGTGGGAGACGACCTCGATCTGGAGATCGCGATGGCGCGGCGGCTCGGGAGCCCCACGGCGCTGGTGCTGACGGGGATCTCGTCGCAGGCGGAAGCGGCTGCGCGTCCGCCTGATGTGGTGCTCCCCGACGTGACCGCGTTCCCGGCGCTGCTCGGGGCGTAGCGTCACGGCTTTCGTTCTGATATATGGGAAGGTGTCTTGATACCTGGACAGTCTCTTGGCAAATTGCCTGGTGGAGGCGGCTCATACGGTTCTACGATTTCGACCTGATCGCCCGCGCGCCACACGAAGCCGAAGCCGGCGCGACCATCAATGCCGTCCTGCGGATGGCGTAGGGAAAGGAGACCTCCGTGACGAGCGTCCAGTCCGACGTACAGGAGTACAAGCAGTTCATCGGCGGCGAGTGGACCGCCGGCGAAGGCGGCACCTTCGAGGATCGCGATCCCTTCACCGGCGACGTGGTCGCCCTCATCTCTAGCGGGACACGCGCCGATGCCGCTCACGCGATCGAGGCTGCGGCGGCGGCGTTCCCCGCCTGGTCACAGACCGTCCCCGCCGAGCGGCAGCGGATCTTCCTCAAGGCCGCCGACGTGCTCGAGAGCCGCTTGGAGGAGGTCGTCGGCCTGCTCGCCCGCGAGACTGGCGCAAGCTTCGGGTTCGGAATGTTCCAGATGGGCTTCGTGCCCAACCTGCTGCGGCAGGCGGCGGCGCTCGCCTACGCGCCCGCCGGCCAGATCATTCCCTCCGACCATCCCGGCACGCTGGCCATGGGACTGCGCAAGCCCGTCGGGGTCGTCGCAGCGATCGCGCCGTGGAACGCGGCGCTGATCCTCTCGGCCCGCTCGATCGCCGCTCCGCTTGCGCTCGGCAACACGGTCGTCTTGAAGCCGTCCGAGCTGTCGCCGGTCGTCGGCGGGCTCATCTGGGGCGAGATCTTCGCGGAGGCGGGCCTGCCCGCCGGTGTGCTGAACATCGTCACGCACGCGCCGGGCGAGGCCGGGCCGATCGGGGACGAGCTCGTCGAGAACCGCGCGGTGCGCGTGATCAACTTCACCGGGTCGACCGCGACGGGCCGCCGGCTCGCCGAGGCGTGCGGGCGCCAGCTCAAGCGCGTCGTGCTCGAGCTCGGCGGTCACAACCCCCTGATCGTCCTGGCCGACGCCGACCTCGACTACGCCGTCAACGCGTCGATCTTCGGCGCGTTCCTGCACCAGGGCCAGATCTGCATGTCGTCACGGCGAATCTTCGTCGAGCAGCCGATCGCGGAGGAGTTCACCGCAAGGCTCGCCGAGAAGGCGAAGACGCTGAAGGCAGGCGACCCCAAGGAGCACGACACGATCATCGGCCCGCTGATCAACGAGTCGGCGCTCGCGATGGTGAAGGGGCGGGTCGACGAGGCGGTGGCGAAGGGCGCGAAGGTGCTCGCCGGCGGCGAAGCTGTCGGCGCGTGCTACCAGGCGACCGTCCTCACGGACGTCCCGGCGGATTCCGAGTTCGCTCACCACGAGACCTTCGGCCCGGTCGTCTCCGTCGAGACGGTCGGCTCGGCGGAGGAGGCGGTCGCCCGCGCGAACGCGACGAGCTACGGCCTGAGCGCAGGCATCTTCACGGGCGACACCGATCGAGGCTTCGCGCTCGCGCAGCAACTCGACTCGGGGATCGCGCACGTCAACGACCAGTCGGTCGGGGACGAGCCTCAGATGCCGTTCGGTGGAGTCAAGGACTCCGGCTTCGGCCGGTTCGGCGGGCAGGCGGTGATCGACGAGTTCACCGAGCTTCAGTGGATCACGGTGCAAGGAGGCAGCGGGCATCCGTTCCCGTTCTGAGCCTCGATGGCCGAGATCGTCTCCCTCTCCGACGCGGTTCGCGAGCTCGTCGCCGACGAGCACGTCGTCGCGCTCGAAGGGTTCACGCACCTCATCCCGCACGCCGCGGCGCACGAGCTGATCCGCCAGGGGCGGCGCGACCTGACGCTGGTCCGGATGACGCCCGACGTGATCTACGACCAGCTGATCGGGATGGGATGCGCCCGGAAGCTCGTGTTCTCGTGGGGCGGCAACCCGGGCGTCGGGTCGCTGTACCGCTTTCGGGACGCGGTCGAGCACAGCTGGCCCGTGCCGCTCGAGCTGGAGGAGCACTCCCACGCGGGGATGGCGGCGGCCTACGCCGCCGGGGCGGCGAATCTCCCGTTCGGTGTGCTGCGGGGCTACGCGGGCACCGACCTCGTCGCACACACGCGGGTCGCGTTCGTCGAATGTCCGTTCACGGGCGAGCAGCTCGCGGCCGTCCCGGCACACCGGCCGGACGTCGGGATCATCCACGCCCAGCAGGCGGACCGGCAGGGCAACGTCCAGCTCTGGGGGATCACCGGTGTGCAGAAGGAGGCCGTGCTCGCCTCGCGGCACTCGATCGTGACCGTCGAGGAGATCGTCGACGAATTCGAGCGGAGGCCGGACTCCGTCGTGTTGCCGTCCTGGGTGGTCGACGCGGTCGCATGCGTGCCGCGCGGAGCCCATCCGTCGTATGCCCACGGCTACTACGAACGCGACAACGACTTCTACGTCGCCTGGGAGGCGATCAGCCGCGATCGCGACGTGTTCACCGCATGGATGCGCGAGCACGTTCTCGAAGGCGTTCCCGCATGACGCGCGCCGGCGCCGGCGGCGTAGGCTCGACGGAGCCGCCCAGGAGCGCAGGTGCCGGCTTGGCCGGCGCGGGAACCTGGACTTCCGACGAGATGATGGCGGTCGCGGCCTCGCGGCGGCTGACGAACGACAGCGTCTGCTTCGTCGGCATCGGCCTGCCGAGCCTCGCTGCGAACCTCGCACGGCGGACGCATGCCCCCGGCTGCGTGCTCGTGTACGAGAGCGGGACGATCGGTGCGAAGCCGACGAGCCTACCGCTCTCGATCGGCGACGGCGAGCTCGCCGAGACCGCCGACGCGGTGGTGTCGGTGCCGGAGATGTTCGCGTACTGGCTCCAGGGCGGACGGATCGACGTCGGCTTCCTCGGCGCCGCACAGATCGACCGCCACGGCAACTTGAACAGCACCGTGATCGGCGACTACGCGACCCCGAAGGTGCGCCTGCCGGGCGGCGGTGGCGCGCCCGAGATCGCGACCTCGGTGTCGGACGTCTTCGTGATGCTGCGACAGTCGCCGCGCGCGTTCGTCGAACGGCTCGACTTCAAGACGAGCCGCGGCGACCGCGTGCGCTTCGTCGTCACCGACCTGGGGATCCTCGAGCTGCGCGGCGGTGAGCTGGAGCTGGTCCGTGTGCACCCCGGCGTCTCGGTCGACCAGGCGCGGGAGGCGACGGGCTGGGAGCTCAGGGTCGCGCCCGACATCGAACAGACGGAGCCGCCGTCGCGCACCGAGCTCGCGGCGCTGCGTGCCCTCGAAACGAAAGGACGGGAATGACGAGCGACGAGTCCCCGATCGTGCTGCCGGATGATCCGTCCTTCGGCGACGACGTGCAGGTCGACTACCCGGGTTACCGCTCGACGCGCCTCCGCGCGCCGAAACGTCCGCTGGTCACGCTGCCCGAGGAGCTGCACTCGGTCGACGGGCCTGTCTTCGGCGATGAGACCGTCTCGGAGCTCGACTACGACCTGACCCGGCAGCACGACGGCGAGCCGCTCGGCGAGCGGATCGTCGTCGCCGGCCGCGTGCTCGACGACTCAGGCAAGCCGATTCGAAACGCCCTGGTCGAGGTTTGGCAGGCGAATTCGGCGGGGCGCTACAAGCACCAGGTCGACCAGCATCCTGCGCCGCTCGATCCGAACTTCTCGGGCGCCGGTCGCTGCTTCACCGACGACGACGGCAACTACCGGTTCATCACGTTGAAGCCCGGCGCGTACCCGTGGGGGAACCACGAGAACGCCTGGCGCCCCGCGCACATCCACTTCTCCGTCTTCGGCCGGGCGTTCGCCCAGCGGCTCGTCACGCAGATGTACTTCCCCGGTGACCCGCTCTTCCGGTTCGACCCGATCTTCAACTCGGTACGCGACCCGAAGGCGCGGGCGCTGCTCGTCTCGGAGTTCGATCTCGCGACGACGCAGCCGGAGTGGGCGCTCGCGTTTCGGTGGAACATCGTGCTCGGGCACGGCGGCAGCGGCACCACGCCGCTCGAGGAAGGCCACGCATGAGCCTCCCGAAGACACCGTCGCAGACGGTCGGTCCCTACTACGCGATCGGGCTCTGTCGTCGCGTCGAGAACGAGCTCGTGCCGCTGAACGATCCCGCCGCGATCCGCGTGATCGGGCAGTTGCTCGACGGCGAGGGTCGGCCGATCGGCGACGGGATGATCGAGGCGTGGGACGCGGCAGGCGGCCGCTGGGGCAGGAGCGGGACCGATGCCGACGGCCGGTTCTCGTTCGTGGCCGCCAAGCCGCCTGCGCTCCAGGGCGCCGCGCCGCGTCTGGACATCTACGTCTTCGCGCGCGGCCTGCTGAAGCACCAGCTGACGCGTATGTACTTCCCCGACGAGCCGGAGGCGAACGCTTCAGACCCCGTGCTGTCGTCGCTGCCGGAGGCAGATCGTGCGGTCCTCGTCGCGGAGCAGGAAGATGGGGCCGTGCGCTTCGACATCCGGATGCAGGGCGAACGGCAGACGGTCTTCTTCGCGTTGTGAGCCCGTTCTCAGCGATCTTCGTGCCGGACGAGCTGGCGAATGCCGTCTCGGACCGGGCGTGGCTCGGTGCGATGCTCGAAGCCGAGCGCGCGCTCGCGCGCGCCGAGGGCCTCGCCGGTGTGATCACCGTCGAGGCCGCCGCGGCGGTTGCAGAAGCGTGCGACCCGGCGACCTTCGACGCCGCAGAGCTCGCAGTGCAGGGCCGCGCCGCCGGCAACCCAGTTGAGCCTCTCGTTCGCGCGCTCCGCGCCCGCGTCGGCGAGCAGCACGCCGCCGCTGTGCATCGCGGTGCGACCAGCCAGGACATCGTCGACTCGGCGGCCATGCTCGTCGCGCAACGTGGCTCGAGGCTCGTCGACGGCGAGCTCGCCGGCGCTGCAGACGAATGCGCCCGGCTCGCCGCCGAGCACCGGACGACGGTGATGGCTGCGCGCACGTTGTTGCAGCAGGCGGTGCCGACGACCTTCGGATTCAAGGCAGCCTGCTGGCTGGTGGGACTCGTCCAGACGAGAGCCCGCATCGCCGCGGTCGCGGCGTCGCTGCCGGCACAGCTCGGCGGCGCAGCGGGAACGTTGGCCGCGCTCGGCGACGACGGCCCGGAGGTGCTGCGGCTCTACGCCGCCGAGCTCGGACTCCGCGAGCCGGTCGTCCCGTGGCACACGATCAGGACGCCGATGGCAGAGCTGGGCGCGGCGCTCGCCGGCGCGGCGGGTGCGGCGGCGAAGATCGGCGGCGACATCGTGCTGCTCGCGCAGACCGAGGTGGGCGAGGTGGCCGAGGGCACCGGCGGCGGCTCCTCGACGATGCCTCACAAGCACAACCCCGTCGGCGCGGTGCTCGCGGTCGCCTGCGCGCGTCATGCGCGCGCGAACGCGGGAATCCTGTTGGAGAGCGTCGTGCAGGAGCATGAGCGCGCCGCCGGCGCCTGGCACGCGGAATGGCCGGCGCTCACGGCCGCGCTCGCAGCGACGGGTGGCGCAGCAGCTTCCGTGCAGCGGTCGCTCTCCGGCCTCGAGGTGGACGCGGCGCGGATGCGGGCGAACATCTCTCCGGAGACGCTCGCAGAGGCCGGACGGTTCGGCTTCGAGGCGAACCGCCCGGAGGACTATCTCGGCTCGGTTGAGGCGTTCATCGACCGTGCCCTCGCACTGCACCGGGGATGAGCGCCACCGTCGTCCTCTGCGGGTCGCTCGGCTCGGCGTCCTCGATCTGGGAGCCGCAGCTGCCGGCGCTCGAGGGCAAGCACGTCGTGCGAATCGACCACCCCGGGCACGGCGGCGCTCCCGTCTTCTCGTTCGCCGACCTCGCCGAGCTCGCGAGCCACGCTCTCGGCTCGATTCCGGCCGGCTCCTTTTCGTTCGTCGGCCTGTCGCTGGGCGGCGCGGTCGGGATGCAGCTCGCGCTGACCGTGCCCGAGCGAGTCGACCGGCTCGTGCTCGCCTCCACGGCGGCGCGGTTCGACAACCCCGAGCAGTACCTCGAGCGAGCCGAGGTCGTCCGGGCACAGGGATTGGCTGCGATCGTGGACGCTGTGCTCGCCCGTTGGTTCACTCCCGCGTTCGGGGACCTCGAGCCCTACCGCAAGGCGATGCTCGCGATCGAACCGGAGGGGTATGCGCGCTGTTGCGAAGCGCTCGCGCGCTGGGACGTTCGGGAGACGCTCGGGCGAGTCTCCGCCCCGACGCTCGTCATCGCCGGCGCCGACGATCCGTCGACGCCGCCGGCGGTGGTCGAACAGGTCGCGGAGCGGATCGCCGGCGCGCGGTTCGAAGTGATCGACCGCGCCGCGCACCTTTCGTCCGTGGAGCGGGCAGACGAGTTCAACCGACTGATCGAGGAGCACCTGTGAGTCATGACGACGGGATGAGAGTGCGGCGCGAGGTGCTCGGAGACGAGCACGTCGACGCCGCGATCGAGCGGACGACCGAGTTCACCGCCGATTTTCAGGACCTGATCACGCGCTACGCGTGGGGCGAGATCTGGTCGAGGCCCGGTCTCGACCGCCGGACACGGAGCGCGATCACGTTGACCGCACTGGTCGCGCTGAACCACCACGAGGAGCTCGCGATGCACGTGCGCGCCGCCTTGCGGAACGGGCTGTCGCAAGACGAGGTCAAGGAAGTGCTGCTGCAGGCAGCGATCTACTGTGGCGTCCCGGCCGCGAATCGTGCCTTCGCGATCGCGCAGGCGGTGCTCGACGAGTCGTGACGCGTCTGAGGACCCAGGTCGCGATCATCGGCGCAGGCCCGGCGGGGCTCATCCTCGCTGCGCTGCTCCAGCGGGCGGGGATCGACTCGGTCGTGCTCGAAAACCGAAGCCGTGAGTACGTCGAAGCCCGCATCCGAGCCGGCGTGCTCGAGCAGGGAACCGTCGATCTGCTCGAGCGCGCCGGTGTGACCGACCGGCTGAGCCGCGAGGCGATCGTGCACGGGGGCATCCACCTCCAGTTCGACGGCGAGCGTCATCACGTCCCGCTGAACGAGCTGACCGGCGGGCGCAACATCGTGATCTACGGCCAGACCGAGGTCGTCAAGGATCTGATCGCCGCACGGCTCGCCGAGGGGCTGCCGCTGCTCTTCGACGTCGACGAGGTGAGCGTGCACGGCTTTGAAGGCGACGGGCCGTTCGTGCGCTTCGAGCACGACGGCGAGGAGCAGCGGCTCGACTGCGACGTGATCGCCGGCTGTGACGGCTTCCACGGCATCTGCCGTCCAGCAGTCCAGGCAATCCTGCGCACCTTCACGCGCGAGTACCCCTACGGTTGGCTCGGGATTCTCGCAGCTGTCGCGCCGTCGACCGACGAGCTTGTCTACGCCCATCACCCGCAGGGCTTCGCTCTCCTCAGCCTGCGCTCACCGACGCGCAGCCGCCTCTACATCCAGTGCGCACCCGACGAGGATGTCGCAAACTGGCCGGACGAGCGCATCTGGGAAGAGCTCCAGGCGCGCACCGCGCTGGACGGCTGGGCGCTCGAGGAGGGGCCGGTGCTCGAGAAGGGCGTCACGGGGATGCGCAGCTTCGTCGCCGAGCCGATGCAGCACGGGCGCCTCTTCCTGGCCGGGGACGCGGCGCACATCGTGCCTCCGACGGGTGCGAAAGGCCTGAACCTCGCGGCGCACGACGTGCGCGTCCTAGCCGACGCGCTCATCGACTGGTATGCGACCGGCAGCCGTACCGGGCTCGACGGATATTCGACCGAGTGCTTGCGCCGGGTGTGGCGCGCAGAGCACTTCTCGTGGTGGATGACGTCGATGCTGCACAACGCGCCCGGCGCCGACGAGTTCGACCGTAAGCTTCAGCTCTCGCAGCTGCGCTATCTGACAACGTCGACCGCAGCCGCCACGAGCCTGGCGGAGAACTACGTGGGGCTCGAGCGCGTGTGACCGAGGATGCTACGAGCAGGCTGCAGGGGATGAACAGGGCGAAGCCGCCGTTTCGCGCCGACCACGTGGGGAGCCTGCTCCGCCCGGCCCGGCTCCTGCAGGCGCGCGAAGACTTCGCGGCCGGGACGATCGACGCAGGCACCTTGCGCGGAATCGAGGACGAGTCGATCCGCGAGGCCGTGCGCAAGCAGGAGGCGGCCGGACTGCAGGCGACGACCGACGGCGAGCTCCGTCGCGCCTCCTGGCACATGGACTTCATCTACCAGATCGACGGCGTCAGCAAGGAAGCGGGACACCTTGCAGTGACGTTCCACAACGAGCAGGGCGACATCGAGTTCACGCCCGCAGCGCTGCACGTCGATTCGAAGCTCGGCATCTCGAAGACGATCTTCGGAGACGACTTCGCCTTCCTCCAGGACACTGTGTCGCGAACGGTCCCGAAGCTGACGATCCCGTCGCCGAGCATGGTCCACTACCGCGCCGGCAGGGCTGCGATCGACCCGGAGGTGTACGACGGCCTGGAGCCGTTCTGGGCCGACTTGACGGCCGCGTACGCGGAGCAGGTGCGGCGGCTGGGCGAGCTCGGCTGCACCTACCTGCAGTTCGACGACACGAGCCTCGCGTACATGAACGACCCGCATCAGCGCGACTACATCTCGTCGATCGGCGGCGATCCCGAGCGCCAGCACGTCGAGTACATCCGCCACATCAACGAGTCGCTCTCCCGCCGCCCAGCCGGGATGAGCGTCACCACGCACATGTGTCGCGGCAACTTCCGGTCGTCCTGGGCCGCCGAGGGAGGCTACGACTTCGTCGCCGAAGCGTTGCTCAACGAGCTCGAGGTGGATGGGTTCTTCATGGAGTGGGACGACGAGCGTTCGGGCGGATTCGAGCCGCTGCGGTTCTTGCCGAAGGGCGAGAAGCAGGTCGTGCTCGGGCTCGTCACCACGAAGCGTGGCGGGCTCGAGTCGAAGGACGAGTTGAAGCAAAGGATCGAAGAGGCGTCGAGATTCGCGCCGATCGAGCAGCTCTGCCTCTCTCCGCAGTGCGGCTTCTCCTCGACAGTCGAGGGAAATGCACTCACGGAGGACGAGCAGTGGGCGAAGCTCGAGCTGGTCGTCGAGGTGGCGGGGGAGGTGTGGGGTTGACGGTCCGCGACGCAACGTTCGACTTCCTGCGGCGGCGCGGCCTCACCGACATCTTCTCGAACCCGGGCTCGACAGAGATTCCGTTCCTGACCGGGCTCCCCGGCGACCTGAACTTCGTGCTCGGCCTGCATGAGGGCTCGGTCGTCAGCATGGCGAGCGGGTATGCGCTCGCACGGAGGCGCCCGTCGTTCGCGCTCCTGCACACGACTCCCGGCTTCGGCAACGCCGTCAACGCGATCGCGACCGCCCGGGTGAACCGCACGCCGATCGTGATCGCGATCGGACAGCAGGACCGGCGGCACATTGCCTTCGAGCCGTTCCTCGCCGGCCGCCTCGAAGGGCTCGCCGGCGACTACCCCGTTTGGTCGTCGCAGCCGTCCCGCGCGCAGGATGTGCCCGGTGCGCTCGAACGTGCCTACCACGAGGCGGAGACGCATCGGGGTCCGGCGATCGTGATCGTGCCGATGGGCGACTGGCTCGAGCAGGCCGGCGAACCGCACGAGGTGGCCGCCCCGCAGCACGTGCTGCGGCCCGGCGCGGTCGACGACGAGGCGGTGGCGGCGCTCGCCGGCCTGCTCGACCGCGCGAAGAGCCCTGCCCTCGTCGCGGGGGCCCGACTCGACACGCCCGAGCGCTGGGCGGCGCTCGTGACGCTCGCCGAGCGGCTCGGCGCACCCGTCTACCAGGAGGCCTTCAGCGGCCAGGCGGGGTTCCCTCAGGATCACCCACAGTGGGCCGGCCCGCTCCCGTTCCTGCGCCCGCAGCTGCGCGAGACGCTCGAGCCCTACGACCTCGTGCTCGCCGTCGGCGGCCCGGTGTTTCGCCAGAGCGCGTACGACTCAGGCCCCTTCGCGCGCGAGGGAACCGTGCTCGCCGTCGTCAGCGACGACGCCGACGAGGTGCATCGGAGCCCGGTCGAGCTGGCCCTGCTCGCCGCACCCGACCTCGTGTGCCTCGAAGTCGCAGCGCGCGTCTCCCAGCGGCCGCAACCCGCCGAGCCGCTCTTCCGCCGGCCGGAGCCGCCGCCGGTCGGCGCACCGCTCAAGGCCGCTCACGTGCTGCAGGCGCTCGGCGACCGGCTGCCGGCCGATGCGGTCGTCGTCGAGGAGTGCCCTTCGAACCGCGACGAGCTGATGCTGCGCATGCCGGCGCGGCAGCCGCTCGGCATGGTCAGCCCGGCAATGGGCGGGCTCGGCTGGGGCTTGCCGGCCTCGGTGGGTCTGCGCATGGGGCTCCCGGACCGGCCGGTCGTGGCGGTGCTCGGCGATGGATCGACCGTCTTCGGCATCCAGGGCTTCTGGAGCGCTGCCCGCTACGGCATCGGGCCGCTCGTCGTCGTCCTCAAGAACGGGGGCTACCGGATCATGGACCAGCTCGCCGCGCATCAGGGCGGCCCACCGGCCTGGCCGTCGTTCGGCGCGGTCGACATCGCCGCGATCGCCGAGGCGTTCGGGTGCGAGGCCCGCCGCATCGGCGACGGCGAGGCGCTCGACGCGGCGCTCGACGAGGTCGTCCCTGGCCTGCGCGACCGGACCTCGCCGCTGCTGCTCGAGGTGACGGTCGAGCCCGACTGAGCGCTCAGGCGCCTCTGCTGTAGCCGATCCGCGCCGAGATCTCGGCGGCCGTGTGCTTCAACTGAGGCCCGAGGTGGGCGACGAGCGAATCGAGGGAGACCATCGTCCTGTGCACGGCGAGGTTGATCGCCGCCACGACCTCGCCGTTCTGCGACCGCACAGGTGCCGCGATCGAGCGCAGGCCGTAGGCGAGCTCCTCGTTGTTGACGGCGAGCCCCGCGCTGCGGACACGCTCGAGCTCGGCGAGCAGCTCATCGAGGTCCGTCAGGGCATTTGGGCCGCGCTGCGTGAACTGCACCTGCTCGAGCACTTCACGCTGCCGCTCGGGCTCGAGCCCGGCGAGCAGCACCTTGCCCATCGACGTGCAGTAGGCGGGGAGCCGCGAGCCGATGTGGAGATTCAGGTCGATGTCGCGCTGACCGCTCTGCGAGGTGCGGCACCGCTCGATGTAGACGATGTCGGCTCCGTCGAGCACCGCCATGTTGACCGTGCGCCCGGTCTCGTCGCTCAGTGCTTGCAGGTGTGGCACGGCCACCTCCCGCAGGTCCATCGAGTTGATCGCGGAGAACCCGAGGTCGAGCACGCGCGGCCCCAGCCGGTACTTGCGCGTGGCAGGGTCCTGCTGCAAGTAGCCGAGCGCCGCCAGCGTCGAGATGTAGCGGTGGGTCGTGGAGCGGCTCAGCCCGACTTCACGCGCGAGATCGCTGACGCCGAGGAGCGGACTGCCGGAGCGAAACGACGACAGGATCGCGAGCCCGCGCTCGAGCGATTGCGAATAGGTGCCGCTCCGTGCTTCGGTTTCCACACAGGGTGTTCTAACCCGTGGGACGCCGTTCCGCCAGGGGAAGGGGCTCGCGGGCGCCGTCCGGCGCCCGCGAGCCTGGTCGTGCCGCTGGAACTAGATGTGGGTGCCGCCGCCTGGCTGGGAGCCCGGCTGGGAGCCCGAACCGGCCGGCGGAGGTCCGCCGAAGCCTGGGCCGCCTGGGCCGCCGAAGCCGGGGCCGTCGTGGCCGCCGAAATCGGGGTGCGCAG
>JADGPE010000105.1 GCA_017882605.1 Thermoleophilia bacterium
GTAGCGCTGCAGCGGCTCCTCGAGGCCGGCGAGCGCCGTCTCGATGCGGTCGGCCGCGTGCCGCAGCGCCGCCTGGCGGGCTCCCGGCGTCGCGGGCTGGGCGTCGCCCCGCGCCCACCGCTCGAGCAGGCGGCAGAAGGAGAGCGCCGAGGCCTCGCAGGCCCCGAGCTGTGCGATCAGCCGCAACGCCGTCGGCTGCTCGATCGCATGCTCCTCCAGGACGTCGGCCCACGTGGGCTCGTACCGGAGCTCTGAGCTCATCAGATGGTTGCTGCCATCAAACCTCGACGAGGACGGGCAGGATCATCGGCCGGCGCCGCGTCCGGTCGTACACGATGCCGCCCAGCGCGTCGTGCAGATGCTCCTGGAGCAACTTGATCTCGGTCACGTCGTCACGGAGGAGATCGCCGATCACACGGCCCGCTTCTGCACGCAACTCGTCGAGCAGCGACTCTGCACCGTCGCCGAACCCGCGTGCGATCAGCTCGGGCGGTGCGGTCAGCGCGGCGGAGCCGTTCCCCTGCGCGAGCGTCGCGACGACGATCAGTACGCCGTCCTCCGACAAGCGCCGGCGGTCGCGAAGCGCGACGTCGTGCACGTCCCCCACTCCGAGGCCGTCGACGAACGTCATGCCCGCCTGCACCTTGTCGATGATGCGGCAGCCGTTCTCCGAGAGCTCGACGACGCTGCCGTTCTCGGCGAGGATGATGCCCTCTTCCGGCACGCCGCTTTCGCGCGCGAGCTGGGCGTGAGCGGCGAGCATGCGGAACTCACCGTGCACGGGCATCACGGCCTTCGGCCGGAGCAGAGCAAGGACGGTGCGCAGCTCGTCGGCACGGCCGTGCCCGGAGACGTGCACGGGCGCGTTGTCCTCGTGCAGCACCTCGGCGCCCGACTTCGCCAGGCGGTTGATCGAGTCGTGCACGCGCAGCTCGTTGCCCGGGATCGGCTTCGCGGAGATGATCACGGTGTCACCCGCCTCGACCATCACCTGAGGATGGTCGTTGTAGGCGATGCGCGTCATTGCGGACATCGGCTCGCCCTGGCTGCCCGTGCAGAGGATCAGCTGCTGCTCGGGCGGAAGCTCGGCGATCTCCTTCGGACGGAGGATCACGTCCTCCGGAATGTCCATGTAGCCGAGGTTGCGCGCGATGTTCGAGTTCTTCTTCATCGAGCGGCCGACGAACGAGACCTTGCGTCCGCACTCGATGCCGACGTCGACCGCCTGCTGCATCCGGTGCACGTTCGACGCGAACGACGCGACGAGGATCCGGCCCGTGCGGCTCGGGAAGATCTGGGCGAACGCCTCGCCGACGACCTTCTCGGATTGCGTCACGCCCGGGCGCTCGGCGTTCGTCGAGTCGCCGAGCAAGAGGTCGACGCCGCGGTTGCCGATCTCGGCGAGCTTGCCGACGTCGGTGCGCTGGCCGTCGACGGGGGTGTGGTCGATCTTGTAATCGCCGGTGTGGACGATGCGGCCGCCCGGCGTCTCCAGCACGACCGCCGCGGCATCCGGGATCGAATGGGCCATGCGGATGAATTCGATCCGGAACGGGCCGAGATCGAACGGCTCGTCGCCGGGCGCAGCCTCGCGCAGGTCGGCTTCGCGCAGCAGGCCGTGCTCGTCGAGCTTCGACTTGACGAGCCCGAGCGTCAGGCGCGTCGCGACGATGACGGGGATCTTGACCTCACGCATCAGGTACGGCAGCGAGCCGACGTGGTCCTCGTGGCCGTGCGTGAGCACGACGCCACGGATCATCGACTCGCGCTCACGCAAGTACGTGAAGTCCGGCAGCACGAGGTCGACGCCGAGATGCTCGTCGCGCGGGAACGCGAGGCCCGCGTCGACGATCACGATCGATCCGTCCGCCTCGTAGGCGGTCATGTTCTTCCCGACTTCGCCGAGCCCGCCGAGCGGGATGATGTGGCAGACGCCCATTCGCGCCACCAGCATAGTTGCGATGGTGTTTCGGCCTACGTCGCGGCGGCTTGCAGCACGCCTGCACGCTCGAGGCAGGCGCGGATCTGCTCGAGCTCGGCGTCCGTCGGCTCGACCATCGGGAGCCGGTAGCCGCCCAGGTCGTGGCCGAGCAGGTTCATCGCCGCTTTGATCGGAATCGGATTCGTCGTGATCTTGAGCAGGTCGAAGGCAGGCTGCATCGCCTCGTTCAGGCTCTTAGCTCCTTCCTCGTCTCCCGCTCTCCAGCGGCGCAGCATCTCCTTCGTCTGATCTCCCCAGACATGCGTGTGGACGCAGATGCCGCCGACGCTGCCGAGGGCGAGGAACGGGAAGATGAGGTTGTCGTCGCCCGCGTAGAGATCGAGACCGAGCGCGGGAATGAGGCGCGCCTCGTCGAGATCGTCATGCGCCTGCTTGACGGCGCGGACGTTCGGAATCTTCGCGAGCTGCGCCATCGTCTCCGGCTCGATGTTGACGACGACGCGGCTCGGGATGTTGTAGACGATCACCGGCTTGTCCGTCGCCGCGGCAACCTCCTGGAAGTGCCGGACGATCGCCCGCTGCGGTGGCTTGTTGTAGTACGGCGTGACGACGAGGACGGCGTCGACGCCCGTCTCGTGCGCCAGCTCCGTCAGGTGCACCGAGTGGCCCGTGTCGTTCGTACCGGTGCCGGCGATGACCGTCGCGCGGTCCCCGACCGCATCGAGGGCGGCGGCGAAGAGCTCGAGCTTCTCCTCGTCCCGGAGCGTCGGGCTCTCCCCCGTCGTCCCGGCGACGACGAGCCCGTCGGAGCCGTGATCGACGAGATGCGTCGCCAGCTCGCGGAACTTCGCGATGTTGACGGAGCCGTCCGGATGGAACGGCGTCAGGATCGCCGTCAGGACCTCGCCCAGCATG
>JADGPE010000003.1 GCA_017882605.1 Thermoleophilia bacterium
GACGGCGAGCACGTGCTTCGCCTCGAGGTAGTCGCGCATGCGCGCCTCGAGCTCGGCCGTGCGCGGTCCCGTCGTCAGCCAGCCCGACCGCAGCGTCTCAGCAACGGCGTCGATCTCCGCTTCGGAGATCGCGGGGGGCTGGAACGAGAGGAACTCAGTTCGCTTGGAGGAGAGCTCCGGCATCCGCGGTGACGAAGCGTATGCGCTCCGCGGTCGCCTCCGCCCGGGCGACGGCCTCCGTACGGCTCTCGCCGGTCACGAGCACCGCACCGGCGCGGTCGGAGCCACGACGCAACGGAGCGATCACGAAGCCCGGTTCGCGGTAGATCCGCGCCTGGACACCGTCCGGCACCTCCACACGCTCGAGGACCCCCGTAGGCGCGACGAGGAAGCGGGTGACGGCGCCGCCCGCGCGCGGCTTGGGCTCGGGCACCGTGAGCGGAGCCCCGAGGGCCGCGTCGATCGCCAGGCCGTTCAGGTCGATGCCGACGGCGGCGTGGACGAGCTCGGCGTCGTGCCCTCCGCCGAGCCGGGCCGCCACCTCGATCACCCGCGGGCCTTCGGGGCCGATGCGGAGCTGGGTGTAGGACGGGCCGTTCGTGATCCCAAGGGCGGCCACGGCCCGCTGAGCCACGTCCGGGGACTGTCCCCCGGCATGGCTCGGCCAGACGTGGGCCAGAGCGACACCAAAGGCCGGCGGCTCCGCCGTGATCCGGTCGGTGACGGCGAGCGCCGTGAACACCCCGTCGACCGAGAACCCGATCACCGTCACCTCGGGCCCGTCGACGAGCTCCTCCACGAGCGCGAGCCCGTTGCGCGCCGCGCTGCGGGCGACCTCGATCGCCGCCGGCAGCTCTGCCGCCGAGGAGACGAGCGTGAGTCCCTTCTGACCCTGCCGGTCGGGGGCCTTGACGACGACCGGCCCGGAGATCTGCGGTGCGTCGTCGTCGCCCCCCACGACCCACCACCGCGGCTGCGGCACACCAGCAGCATCGAGCCGCTCGCGCTGGCGCAACTTGTTGGTGGCGAGCACCGCCGTCAGCGCCGAAATCGGGTGCGGCAGCCCGGCATGCTCCGCGATCCGGGCGGCGACGCCGACAGGCCAGTCGGTGCCCGGCGCGATGATCCCGTCGATCCCGAGTGCGCCGGCGAGCCGCTCGATCGCGGGCTCGTCCTCGGTCGAGAGGATGCAGCGGCGGTCGGCCAGCGGGAACCCGGGCGCGCCGGGGTCGCGGTCGACCACCGCCACCCAGAGCCCGCGCGCACGTGCGGCCTCGAGCAAACCGAGTTGTGCGGGGCCTGCGCCTAGGACGAGAAGGCGCGGGTTTCCCGAGCGAGGATCGCTCTCCACCACGCCTCATTGTCGCGATACCACGCGACGGTGCGCTCCAGGCCGTCCTCGAAGGAGGTGCGGGCCTGCCAGCCGAGCAGCGCCTGCGCCTTGTCGACGGAGCCGATGTGGCGATCGACCTGACCCAGCCGCTCCGGGACGTTGCGGGTCAACTCGCTCGGCTTGCCGAGCACGTCGAGGACCAGCGCGGCGATGTCGGCAACCGAGATGTCGACTCCGGTCGCGACGTTGATCACCTCTCCTGCGATCGACTCGATCGGCGTCTCGATCGTCCGCTCGATCGCCTCCGCGTCGTCGAGCACGTAGAGCCAGTCGCGTGAGGCGTGCCCGTCGCCGTGAATCGTCAGCGGCTCGTCGGCGAGCGCCTGCGTGATGAAGCGCGGCACGACCTTTTCCGGATGCTGGCGCGGGCCGTAGTTGTTGAACGGCCGCACGATCACGATCGGCAGGTCGTACGTCGTCCAGTACGAGTAGGCGAGGCGGTCGGCTCCCGCCTTCGTCGCCGCGTAGGGCGAGCGTGGGTTGAGCGCATGTTCCTCGTCCATCGGTGCCGCTTCGGCGGTGCCGTACACCTCGCTCGACGAGATGAGGATGAAACGCTCGACCGGCGTCACCCGGATCGCGTCGAGCAGGATCTGCGTTCCCTCGACGTTCGTCGTCACGAACTCCGACGCGCCGTGCTCGATCGACTTCTCGACGTGCGATTCGGCCGCGGCGTTGACGATCACGTCGATGCCTTCCACGAGCTCACGCACGAGCGCCGCGTCGCGGATGTCGCCGTGCACGAAGGAGAGGCGCTCGTGGCTCATCACGTCCGCCAGGTTCTCGAGGTTGCCGGCGTAGGTGAGCGCGTCCAGCGTCACCACCTCGTACGGCGTGAACTCGAGCAGGTGCCGGATGAAATTCGACGAGATGAACCCTGCTCCACCCGTGACGAGTACGCGTTTCATAGCTCCTCTTCGATCGTGTACAACGGCCTGCCCTCGACGTCCCGCTGGATGCGGCCGAGGGACTCCCCGATCAGCGCCAGCACGAAGCCCTGGATGCCGAGCACGAGAACAATGCCTGCTCCGGCGAAGAGCGGCCCGGGGAAGTTGCTGTGCACGATCCAATAGGCCACGCCGTAGATCCCGAGCGCGGCGGCCGCGAGCGAGCAGAGGAGGCCGAGCGTGACCCCGATCCACTGCACCGGCTGCGGCCAGAAACCGGCCACGACGTGCAGGGCGAGCCGCACGAGACGCAGCGGCGAGTAGCGGGAGCCTGATGCGGCTGCAGCGTGCGAGACGTCGACCTCCTCGACGGAGACACCACTCGAGAGCACGAGCGCCTTCGTGAACTTCTGCCGGCCGATCGCGCCGAGCATCGGCTCGATCGCCTCGCGGCGGTAGCCGTTGAACGCGCAGCCGAAATCGGAGATCGAGACGCCGGTGAAGCGACGCAGCAGGCCGTTGATGAAGCGGCTCGGCAGGGTGCGGCCCGGCGAGTCGCGGCGCGCGATGCGGCGCCCCGACGCGACGTCGGCACGGTCCAGCACCGCGAGCAGCTTCGGGATGTCCTCGGGCTCGTTCTGAAGGTCGCCGTCCATCGTCACGATCCGCGCACCGCGGGCACGCGCGAGGCCCGCGTGCATCGCGGGGTGCTGGCCGAAGTTGCGCTTGAAGCGCACGACCCGCACGCGCGGATCGGATTCGTGCAGCGCGCGCAGCCGCGCGTACGTGTCGTCCGTCGAGCCGTCATCGACGAAGATCGCCTCCCAGTCGCGGCCGTCCAGCGACGCTGCGATGCGCCGGTGGAGCTCGTCGACGGAACCCTCCTCGTTGAGCAAAGTGACAACAACCGATACGTCCATCTCACAAGACCCTAACCGGCGTTTCCTAGGGTCGAGAGCCGTGTGGACCGAGGGACAGTTGGTGCTGCGTCGCGAGGTGCTGAACGACGGTCGCCCCTGGTTGGAGCTGCCGGTGATCGTTGTGCGCGACCAGCCCGAACTGCTTGCGACCTACATCCCCGAAGGGGCGCCGTTCCACTTCCCACCCGGCAAGTACCCGACCCCAGACCAGAAGCACCCCTGGCACGGGCGCGAGCGCTGGCAGGGCCACGGCGTGCTGATGCTGCAGCGACCCGGCGAGGCGCATGCGATCTGGGTGTTCTGGCACGGTCACGAGCGCGAGTTCAGAGGCTGGTACGTGAACCTGCAGGAGCCGTTCCGGCGCACCGAGGCGGGCTACGACACCCAGGATCTCGAGCTCGACGTCTGGGTGCCGGCCGAGGGCGGCTGGGAATGGAAGGATGCGGACGTGCTCGAAGAACGCATCCGCGAAGGTCGGTACACCCCGGCGCAGGTCGAGGAGATCTGGGCCGAGGGGCGTCGGGTCGTCCGCGAGCTCGAGGCGGGCCGCCGCTGGTGGGACCCGCGGTGGGCGCTCTGGGAGCCCGACCCGGCCTGGTCGCGCGTTGACTAGCCGGCAGCCCGTCCTCCACACCCCGCGCCTGACCCTCGAGCCCCTCTCCCTCCAGCACGAGGCCGAGCACGCGCTGGCGTCCGGCAGCGCGGCCGACGCCGCGCGGGACACCGGGGCCGCAGAGGTGCAGTGGCGAGAGCACGGCTTCGGCTCCTGGGCGATCCGGGACCGCCACGACGCGAGCCTGCTCGGCGTCGCCGAGTTGCGTTTCGCAGGCGAGGGCATCGAGGGGATCGCGCCCGACGAGGTCGAAGCGGGCTGGTGGGTGACCGAGCGGCGGCGCAACGAAGGCATCGCGACCGAGGCGATGCGCGTCGCGCTCGCCGACGTGTGGTCGCGCACCGGCACTGGGCTCGTCACGGCATACATCGCTCCCGGCAACCCGCGGTCGGAGCGCGTTGCGGCCAAGCTCGGGTTCGTCGTGCGCGGTCCCGGTGTCGGCCGCTCGGGCGAGCCGATGACCGTGTACGAGCTGTCCAGACGTGCCTGACGCCGGTTCGATCCCACGGCGCGCGCCGACCCTCGCCGGCTTCTTCTCGCTCGGCCTCTTCTGGGGCGCCTGGGCGGCGGTGCTGCCGAGCGTCCAGCACGCGACCGGCCTGTCGAAGGGCGCGCTCGGCGTCGCGATGCTCTTCGTCTCCGTCGGTTCGATCCCGGTGATGTTCCTGCTCGCGCCGCGCGCGATCGATCGGTTCGGCGCGCGCTCCGTGGCGGTCGGCTGCGCCTGCTTCGCCGTCGCGACCCTCCTGCCCGGCCTCGCCACGTCGCTGCCGGCGCTCGTGCTCTCGCTCGCCGCGTGCGGGATGGCGACAGGCCTCGTCGACGTCTCGATCAACGCCAACGCGGGCAGGATCGAGAACGCGACCGGCCGCCGGCTGCAGCCGTTCGCGCACGGGACGTACTCGGTCGGCGTGCTGGTCGGCGCCGTCGGCGCAGGTCTCTCGCGAAGCGCCGGGGCCAACCGTGAGCAGATCCTGATCGTCGTCTCCGCCTGCATCGCGTTGACCGCGCTCCTCGTCTCGACCGACCGCGCGCGCGTCCCCGTGGAGCGGCCGGGCGGGCTGCGGTTCGCGCCCGGCCTCGTGCTGATCGGAGTCGTCGGCGCCGTGGCGTTCGTCGTCGAGGGAGGCACGGAGAGCTGGAGCGCGCTCTTCCTCGAGCGCCAGCTGCACGCCAGGCCCGCCGTCAGCGGGCTCGGCCCGGGCGTGTTCGCGGCCTCGATGGCATTCGGCCGCTTCTTCGGCCAAGCGGCGGGCCGCCTCTCCGACCGCGCACTGCTCGGGGGCGGAGCCGCGCTCGCCGCGGTGGGCTGCGTGATCGCCGCGCTCGCGCCGTCCGCGCCCGTCTGCCTCATCGGCTTCGCGCTCGCGGGCGGCGGCATCTCGCTGAACGCCCCGATCATCTTCGGCTTCGCCGGCCGCAGGTCGGATGCGGCCAAGGCCGTGGCCACCGTGACGACGCTGGGCTACGTCGGCCTGCTCGTGGGGCCGCCGCTCGTCGGCGGCGTCGCGCAGGCGACGAGCCTGCGCGTGTCGTTCATCGTGCTCGCCGTGGTCGCGAGCGCGGTCGTGGTGGCGGCTACCCGGCTGCGCTTCGATCAGGACGCCTGATCAGCGAACACTTGTAGGATCGCCGAACGCCTGCCGCCGACTCCCAGTACACGGAGCGGAAGCTCTGTCCGGTGTGCGCCACGGCGCCCGGCCGCACGCTCTACCGCTGTCGGTTCGCGGATCCCCCCATCCGCGAGTACCTGCTGAGCTTCTACCCCGGATTCGGCGAAGAGGACTTCGCGCTCCTCGCCGACGGTGAGCTCGTTCTCGAGGAGTGCTCACGCTGCTCGGCTGTCTGGCAGCGCTTCGCGCCCGCGGGACGGCTGCTCACCACGCTGTACGAGACGTGGGCGGCCGGAGACGGTGGCCTGGACCGGCACGACGACGTCGCCTACCACCGTGCGGCGGGGGAGGAAGTGCTGCTCGCGCTGGAGCTCGCGGGCCGGAGGCCGAGCGAGGCGTGCGTGCTCGACTTCGGGATGGGCTGGGGCCGCTGGCCACGCCTCGCAGCAGCGTTCGGCATGCAGGCGTTCGGTGTCGAGCTGTCGACTGCGCAGGCCACATACGCGGCAACCCAGGGCGTGAACGTCGTGTCGCTGGACGAACTGCCGCGAGCGAGGTTCCACTTCATCAACAGCGAGCAGGTGTTCGAGCACCTCGTGGAGCCGCGAGAGACGTTGCGACGGCTCGCCGACTCGCTCGCGCCCGGCGGCTGGATCAAGCTCGCCGTGCCGGACGGCTCCGGGATCGCGGAGAAGCTGGAGCAGCCCGACTGGAGCAGCCGGGCGCTCAACCCGGTCGCGCCGCTCGAGCACCTGAACGCGTTCGGCCGGCCGGCGCTCGCCGAGCTCGGCGCGCAAGCGGGGCTCCGCCGCGTCCAGCCCCCGCTCGCCGCCTTCTACGCGTCGACGATCGGCCTGTGGCCGCCGAAGAGGATCGCCCGGGGCCTCGCGCGCCCGCTCGTGCGGCGCGTTGCCCCCGGGGCGACCTTCTTCCGCGCGGCGCTCTGACTACGCCGCTTCGAACGACGGCTCGAGCTCGAGCACGTCGCGCTTGGGACGGCGCCTGATCGCGAACAGCGAGAGCGAACCGAGTGCGACGACGACCGCGCCGACCCAGACCGCCGGCGTCAGGCCGTCGACGAATGCGGTGCCGCTCGTGTAGCCGCCGTAGTGGCTGAACACCGACGCGAGGACTGCGACGCCGAAGACGCCGCCGAGCTCGCGTACGGCGTTGTTCGCGCCGGAGGCCTGGCCTTCTTCCTCACCGCGGACGGTCGAAAGGATCAGGTTCGCGATCGGCGCGAAGAAGAGCCCCATCCCGATCCCGGACAGCGCGAACGGCGCGACCAGGTCGACGTACGGCGTGGTCGGGGTCGACACCGCGGCGATCCACGCCAGGCCGATCGCCTGCAACGCGAGCCCCGTGCCGATGATGCGCGAGGGCGAGATGCGGTCGGAGAGCGCTCCCGCGATCGGCGCCACGATCATCGGCATCGCCGTCCACGGGAGGATGCGCAGGCCGGAGCCGAGAGGCGAGTAGCCCTGCACGGTCTGGAAGAACTGCGCGAGCAGGAAGACCGAGCCGAACATCCCGAAGCTCATCAGCATCGACCCGACGTTTGCGAGCGCGAACGTGCGGTTGCGGAAGAAGCGCATCGGCAGCATCGGATGCGGGGCCCGCAGCTCCCAGGCGACGAACGCGGCGACGAGCACGAAGCCGGCCGCCAGGGCGCCGGCGATCTCCGGCGTGGCCCAGCCGACCGAGTTGCCGCGCACGAGCCCCCAGACGATCCCGAAGAGCCCTGCGCTCACGAGGCCGAGCCCGGGCAGGTCGACGCGCCCGAAGGGCCCCTTCGTCTCGTCGAGCCGCAGGAGTGCGAGCGGCACGAGCACGAGGCCGAGCGGAACGTTCAGCCAGAAGATCCAGTGCCAGGAGATGCCGTTGACGACGGCGCCGCCGACGAGCGGGCCGAACGCGACCGCGAGGCCGCTGATGCCGCCCCACGCACCGAGGAAGACACCGCGCCGCTCCGCCGGGACGCCCGCCGAGAGGATCGTCAGCGTCAGCGGCAGGACGATCGCCCCGCCGAGGCCCTGCAGCGCGCGGGCCACGTCGAGCGCGGCGATCGACGGCGCGAGCGCCGCGCCCGCCGAGGCGAGCGTGAAGATCCCGATCCCGATCGAGAACATCAGCCGGCGCCCGAACCGGTCGCCGAGCGCGGCGCCGGTCAAGAGGAGGACGGCAAAGACGAGCGTGTAGGCGTTCACGGTCCACTCGAGCCCGCTGAGGCCGGCATGAAGGTCGCGGCGGATCACGGGGATCGCCGTGGTCACGACGAGGTTGTCGAGCGTGACCATGAAGAGCGCGGCCGACGTGATCGCAAATGTCCACCACATGCTCGCTTTTGCTTTGTGAGTCATTACTTACCTCCAGATGAAAAAAAGAGACACTTACTGGTCGGTCTTGCAGCCCTCGAGCAGCCGGCGGCCCCAATCCTCGGCCGGGGCCTCCATCGACGAAAGCACGTTCATCAACATCCCGCTCGAGAAGAACTTCGCGAGCTCCACCGGGGAGACGCCCGAGACACGCTCGACGTAGTTGACGAGATCGCCGAAGCCGTCGCGGACGACGGCACAGATCTCCGGGTCCTCGCAGGCCGCGTGGGCCTGCATCTGGGCCCGCAGGTAGACGCGGTCGGATTCCAGGAGCTCGCCGTAGGCCTTGCCGATCGCGTGCAGGGCCTCCTCGCCCCGCTTGCCCTCCGCCGCCCGCTGGAAGGTCTCGAGCGTCTGGCGGAAGCAGCGGGCGACGACGGCCATATAAAGCCCCTTCTTCGTCCCGAAGAGCCGGAAGACGTAGGGCTGCGAGATTCCCGCGAGCCGGGCGATCTCGTCGGTCGAGGCGCCGTGGAGGCCTTTCTCCGCGAACTCGGCGACCGCGGCGTCGATGATCTCCTCGCGCCGCTCCTCCTTCGTCTTCCGTTCCGTCATGACCATACCAGTGAGGTTAGTGATGACTCACTAGTTTGTCAAGCGCCTCCGCCACCCGGTCGAGGTCGCCGTCCGAGAGCCGCGTGTGGAACGGCAGTGCGAGCGCCCGCTCGAAGACGCGCCGGGCCCCCGGGAACTCGCCCTGGTCGCGGTAGGCACCGAGCAGCGGCAGCGAGTAGGTGCCGATCTGCGCCTCGATCCCCTGTCCGCGCAGCTCGGCGAGGACGCGGTCGCGGTCGTCGACCTGCAGCACGTAGGCCTGCCACCCGTGGACGTCGCCCTCGTCGGCGCGCGGCAGGAGCACCGGCAGGTGCTCCAGGCGCGACGTGTAGCCCGCGGCGATCCGCGTGCGCGCCGTGAGCAGCTCCTCGAGGCGGCGGGCCTGCGGGATGCCGACCGCGCAGAGGATGTCGGACAGGCGGTAGTTGAGCCCCGGCGCCGGCAGGTCGGCCGGAGCGAGCGAGCGCCAGCCATGATTGCGCATCTGGCGC
The DNA here is from genome assembly GCA_017882605.1 of Thermoleophilia bacterium. Classification (GTDB taxonomy): domain Bacteria; phylum Actinomycetota; class Thermoleophilia; order Gaiellales; family Gaiellaceae; genus PALSA-600. The sequence continues at coordinate 8,848 of JADGPE010000003.1, forward strand.
ACGACGTCGGCAAACGAATCGTCGGAGGTTGTGACCGCGCCGCCCTCGCCGGTCGTGACGATCTTGCGCGGATGGAAGCTCAGGCAGCCCGCGATGCCGAGGCCGCCGCAGGCGCGGCCGCGGTAGCGCGCGCCGAGCGCGCCCGCCGCGTCTTCGAGCAGCGGCACGTCGGGCAGCTCGTGCAGCGGCAGCGGCCGCCCGAACAGATGCACGCCGAGCAGCAGCTTGGTGCGCGGCCCGACCCGAATCTGCGCCGGGTCGATGTTCATCGTCTCCGGGTCGACGTCGACGAGCACCGGCTTGAGGCCGGCGAGTGCGACGACGTTCGCCGTCGCGGGGAACGTGTAGGCGGGCACGAGCACCTCGTCCCCGGGCTCGAGCGCCGCGGCGAGCACCGCCAGATGGAGCGCCGCGGTGCCCGAGGTGACCGCGAGCGCGTGCTCCACCTCGCACAGGCGCGCGATCTCGGCCTCGAACTCGAGCACCTTCGGGCCCATCGTGAGCATGCCGCTCTCCAGGACCCCGGCCACCTCGGCGAGCTCCTGCTCGCCGACGTCGGGCCAGCCTAAGCGGATTGGAGCGTCTTCTCTCGATACCACGCGATCGTCTTCTCGAGGCCCTCGTCGAGCTCGACCTGCGGCTCCCAGCCGAGCACCTCCCGCGCCTTCTTCACGTTCGGGATCCGCAGCTCGACGTCCGCGTAGTGGAGCGGCTGGAAGACGATCTCGCCGGCGGCGCCGCTCAACCGCTTGATCCGCTGGGCGAGGTCGAAGATCGTCACCGCAGCGCGCGGATTGCCGATGTTGAACGCCTGCCCGACTGCCGCCGGGTGCTCGAGGCAGAGCAGCACGCCCGCGACCATGTCGGTCACATACGTCCACGCCCGGATCTGCGAACCGTCGCCGTGGATCGTCAGGTCACGGCCGGCGAGCGCCGCCTCGATGAAGGCGCGGATCGCCCCGCCGCCGATCTGGCCGGGGCCGAAGATGTTGAACGGATGCACGGTGACGGTCGGCAGGCCGAGCTCGTCGTGGTAGGCGTGAGCCATGTGCTCGCCCGCGAGCTTCGACACCGCGTACGTCCAGCGCGCCTCACCGACGGATCCGATCGTCGACACCTGGCCCTCCTCGACGTTCAGGGCGTGCGTGCCGAACACCTCGCTCGTCGAGAAGTCGACGAACCGCTCGAGCGTGTCCAGCGTTCCGAGAGCCGCCTCGAGCGCGTTGTACGTGCCGATCACGTTCACGCGCATCGTCCGCACCGGGCTCGCGAGCACGGTGTCGACCCCGGCAATCGCCGCGCAATGGACGAGGTGGGTCGCGCCCCGGGCCGCCTCGGCGAAGTGAGCGGCATCGAGGATGTCGCCCTCGATCAGCTGGAAGTTTGGATGCTCCGCGAGCTCGAGGCCGGAAAGGGCGTCGCGGTGGAGATTGTCGTAGGCGATCACCGTGTTCCGCTCGACGAGCTCCCGCGCGAGCGTCGTGCCGATGAAGCCCGCACCGCCGCTGATGAAGATTCGCTTGCCCTCGAGCATCCGCAGAAGGGTAGCTTCCCGCCGTGGACGAACGGCTCGCAGCCTGGCTCGGAGAGGAGGATCTCGATCCACTGTGGCGTCGCGTGCTCAAGCGGCCGATCGAGCCGGCCGAGCGCGAGACGACCGACCAGCGCCTTCGCGCCGGCCTGTCGCGCTCGACGCTGCTGCGGGAGCTCGTCACCTCCGACGAGTTCGAGCACGTGAGGCGCCTGGACGACGCGGTCGCGTGGGCGGCAGCCCAGCGGGCCGAGGGTGCGCGTCCTCGCAATCTCCAGGCGTCGCCCGGGACGGACGAGCGCCCGGTCGAGATCCCGTGGTGCCTCGCACGCTACGCCGGCGAGCCGCGCGTCCTCGACGTCGGCTACGCGTTCGCCGAGCGCGCCTACCTCGCCGGCCTCGTGGGGATCGGCGCGCGGGAGCTCGTGGGCGTCGACCTCGTGTCGGCCGAGGTGCCGGGCCTTCGCAGCGTTCAGGCCGACCTGCGCGATCTGCCGTTCGGGAACGAGGAGTTCGACGTCGCGATCGCGATCTCGACGCTCGAGCACGTGGGCCGCGACAACACCCAGTACGGCCTCGGCGCAGAGGAGGGCGACACGCTCGACGGCGCGCTTCGCGAGCTGCGGCGCGTCTCCAAGCGGTTACTCGTGACCGTGCCGACGGGCGAGCGCGAACTGCTTCCGGAACAGTCGGTCTACACGCCGGCCGAGTGGGTCGAGCGCTTCACCCGCGCCGGCTTCGTCGTCTACGAGGACGAGCTGTACGAGCTCACCGACGACGGTTGGCGCTCGGTACCTGAGCTGACGCGCGGTCTGCGGTACGGCGCGCGCGGCCCCGGCGCCTCGGCGGTGCTCTGCGCCGAGCTCCGGCCCCGGACGGTCGGCGAGCGGGTGCGGCTAGCCGTCCGCGACCGGCGCCACCGCGGGGACATCCGGCGCGTTACCGGGTGATGCCCGCAATACGGCGGCGATGAAGAGCAGCGCGCCGACGCTCATGCCGCCGGCGATCTCGATCCAGACGGCGGCGTTCCCGCCGAGTCGGTAGAGCGGGCCGATCACGAGCCGGCCCGCCGGACCACCCAGGCCACTTGCCGCCATCACGGCGGTCATCACCTTCGCGCGCAGCGCCGCAGGTGGCCGAGTCGAGATGAGCCCCATCACCGGCGCGTTGATCAGCGGGACGAAGAGACCGCACAGCACGACCGCGAGGCCGACGACCGGCCAGGACACGGGCGCCACGACGATCCACAACGGGAGCGACGCCGCGACGATCCCGACGCACGCGAGGCGAAGCGCCGACACACGGTCGAGCAGCTTCACCACGAGCACCGAGCCCATGATCGCTCCGACCCCGAACGCAGTGAAGATCCAGCCCGCGACGTGCGGGTTCCGGTCGTACCGCGTGAACGCCAGCAGCGGCACGGCAACGCTGATGCCGTTGGCGGCGCCGTCGAGCACGATCACGGTCAGCGTCATCGGGCCGAGCAGCTTGTCGCGCATGAGGTAGCGGACACCGGCAAGGACACCGCGGCTCTCGTCATCCATCACGACCCGCCGTCCGCCCCGCACGAACCCGAGCACGACGAGGAACGCGAAGAGAAATGTTCCGGCGTCGACGACGAGGAGCGGCGACGTCCCGAGAAAGCCGATGAGGACGCCCGCGATCGACGGACCGATCACGATCGGCAGGTGCTGTGCCGCACCGAAGAGCCCCGATGCCTTCGAGACGGCATTCTCGTCGTCGCCGTAGAGCTCCGGCAAGATCGAACGCTGGGAGCTGATGTAGGGCGCGTTGAAGCAGCCGAGCAGGAAGACGATCGCGAGCAGCCCTGGGAAGCTCAGATGGCCCGTCCAGTGGAGGATCGGCACCAGCGCGACGAGCGGCGCGCGCACGAGATCGGAGATCAGCATCGTCGTGCGCGCACCGAGGCGGGCGACGACAGAGCCGCTCGGAATGCCGAACAGGGCCATCGGGAGGATCTCGGCGGCAAGGACGACGCTCATCCGCGTCGGCGAGCCACCCGAGACGAGCACGAACCACGGCAGCGCAACGAAGGTCATCGCGCTCCCCGTGCTGGAGACGGCTTCGGCCGTGAGCAGTGCCGGCAGGGTCAGGTTCGAGCTCCTCATGCCGATAAAATAGTACGTCCATCCGTTTTTGTAAAGTGAAGGTGTGCCGAAGGTCTCGGAAGAGCATCGCGCCGGGCGCCGGCGCCAGATCGCGACGGGCGCGCGGCGCGCATTCGCCGAGCACGGCTACGCCGGCGCGACCGTCGAGGTGCTCGAGCGCGAGATCGGGCTCTCCCGCGGGGCGATCTTCAGCTATTTCCCGACGAAGCTCGAGCTCTTCCTCGCCCTTGCGCAGGAGGATCAGCACCGGATCCTCGAGCTGTGGCTCGAGAGTGGGCACGAGGCGGTCGTCCGGCACATCGTCGAGGACGACCCCGAGTGGCTCGCCGTCTATCTCGACGCCTCGCGCATGCTGCGAACCGATCCGGGGCTCCGCGACCGGTGGCACACGCTGAACCCGGACGCCCAGGCACAGCTCGAGCGGCACTACACCGAGCTTCAGTCAGCGGGCCGGATTCGGAGCGACGTGCCGCTCGAGACCGTCGGGCGGTTCCTCGGGGTCGTGTTCGACGGTCTCGCCGTGCAGCAGGCTGCGAGGTTCGGCCGGCCGATCGACGTTGACGGGACGATCGAGCTCCTGCGCTCGGCGCTCGCGCCGAAGTAGCATCCTTCGTCCGTGAGAACCGTCCTCTTCGTCGGCGCGGGGCGCCACCAGCGCCGGGCGATCCTGCGGGCCAAGGAGCTCGGCCTGCGGGTGGTCGCGGTCGACCGCAATCCCGAAGCGCCCGGCCTCGCGGAGGCGGACATCGCGAAGGTCGTCGACTTCGCCGATGCAGCCGCGGTGCTCAAGGCAACGGCGCGGATCAAGCTCGACGGCGTCATGACCGTCAGCGCCGACCGCGCCGTTCCGATCGTCGCGGCGATCGCCGAGGCACGCGAGCTGCCCGGGATCGGCGTCGAGACGGCGCACCTGATGACGCACAAGATCGCAATGCGTACGCGGCTCGCCGACGCAGGCGTGCCGCAGCCGCGCTACGCAGCGGTGCGGTCGATCGCGGAAACGCGTCGCGCCGCCAACGAGGTCGGCTTCCCGTCGGTCCTCAAGCCGGCGGACTCCGGCGGCCAGCGCGCGGTCTTCCGCGTCGAGTCGCTCGACGAGATCCACGCCCACCTGCATGAGGTCCTCGTGGCGTCACCGACCGGAGAGGCGATCCTCGAAGAGTTCGTCGACGGTGTCGAGATGAACGGGATCGTTGTCTCGCGAAACGGGGAGTCGATCCCCCTGACGCTGTCCGACCGGCTGCGCCCGCCGGGCATCGGCTTCGGCGTCGGCTGGATCCATGTGTATCCGGCGACGGCGTACGGCGAACAACTCGAGGAGTCGGAGCGGATCGCGGTGCACACCGTGCACGCTCTCGGGCTCAAGACGGGCATCGCGTTCCCGCAGTTGATCGCGACACGAGACGGCCGCGTCGTCGTCGTCGAGTGCGCGGCGCGCATCCCGGGCGGTCAGATGGCCGACCTCGTGCGGTGGGCGACCGGCGTCGACCTGGTCGAAGTGCAGATCCTGATGGCGCTCGGCGAGGACCTTCCCGACGAGCTCGTGCTGCCGAGGTTCAACCAGCCGCTCGCGATCCGCTTCTTCACCGCCGAGCCGGGGCCGCTGCCGGCCGGGCGCGTGAAGCGCATCGGCCCGCTGGACAAGGTGCTCGCGTTTCCCGGTGTCGTCCAGGCGGACGTCTATCTGCAGGTCGGCGAGACGATCCGCCCGGTGCGCGTCGACGGCGACCGGCGCGGCTACGTGATCGCCATCGCGGACACGAATCTCGAGGCGCTCGAGCGCGCCGAGGCTGCAGCGACGCTCCTCGACGTGGAGGTCGAATGACCTGCGACTTCTCCCTCCCGCACTACCGTGAGCTGCTCCAGGCGGCGCAGCGCGGCGGCTACCGGTACGCAGGATTCGACCGCGCGCCGGAGGCCGGCACGCTCATCCTCCGCCACGACGTCGACCTCTCGCTCGAGGGCGCGCTCACGGTCGCGGAGGCCGAGGCTGACGAAGGGGCATGGTCGACGTGGTTCCTGATGACGCGCTCGGTCTTCTACAACCTTGCCTCTTCCGAGGGAGAGCGCACGATCGCGCGGCTGCGCAAGCTCGGACATCGCGTCGCACATCATGCGGTGTGGCCCCACGTCGACCTCGACGACCGTTTCGACCGGGTCTTCACCTGGCACAACCCGGAACCGGAGTACATGCAGGCGGAGATCCCCGGCGCGGTGAATGCGATGGGGGTCTCGTTCTTCGATCCCGGGCACTACCGCTCCGACTCGAACCAGCACTGGCGGCACGGATGCCCGCACGGCGAGCTCGAGCGCGGCGCGTTTCCGTGGTTGCAGCTGCTGACGCATCCGGAGATCTGGGTGTTCGACGGAGCGACGATGCGCGAATCGATGGAGTCGATGCTCGACGCCGACCGGGCGGCGCGCCTCGAGCATCTGCGACAGGACAGAATCGACCTCTCGTGAGACCGATCACAGTCATGGTCACGGCATCGGGCGCGCCGGGGACGGCTGCGCTGCTGCGTGCGTTGCGCCAGAACGGTGAGCGCGAGCTGCGCCTGGTCGGAACCGACATGTGCGAGCGCTCCGTCGGCCGGCATCTCTGCGACACCTTTCACGTCGTCCCCGGAGGGGCCGATCCTGCGTTTCCGGACGCGATGCTCGCCGTGGCCAAGCACGAGGGAGTCGACGCGATCCTGCCGCAGTCGTCGTTCGACCTCGAAGGGCTCGCGGCCCACGTCGAGCGATTTCCGATGCCGGTGCTCGTCTCGAGCCCCGACGCGATCCACCGCTCGAACGACAAGGCAGAGACCTACGAGTTCCTGCACCGCATCGGCGTGCACGCTCCGGAGTTCCGGCGTGTCAACGGCGCGCGAGAGGTCGAAGCCGCGGCACGCGAGCTCGGCTACCCGGACCGCCCGGTGTGCTTCAAGCCGGTGTTCTCGTCCGGCTCGCGCGGCTTTCGCATCCTCGACCCGACCGTCGACCGCGCGCACCAGCTCCTGAACGAGCGGCCCGGGTCGGTTGCGATGCGGCTCGAGGAGGTGGTCGAGCTCCTCCCGGACGAGGGCGGGCCGGACCTGCTCGTGATGGAGCTCGCGACGGGCGGCGAGCGGACGATCGACGGCATCGGCAACGGCCGCGAGATCGTGCTCGGGCATCCGAAGACGCGCGAGGCGATGCGCGCCGGGCTCGCGATGTACTTCGTCACGCTGGCGGACGAGGAACTGATGCGCACCGCGAACCTGATCGTCGCCGAGCTCGGCATCGAGCACTTCTTCAACATCCAGCTCGTCGGCGAGCACGTGATCGAGATCAATCCGCGCATCTCGACGATCGTCTACCAGGAGGATCTGAACCTTCCGTACCTCGGCGTGAAGCGCGCACTCGGGGAGATCACGGACGACGAGCTCCGGACGTACGCCGCCCGCATCCGCCCCGGCCGGACGGCGCTCCGCTACTTCGACCAGCTCGAGTTCGACCAGTGATCCTTCGAGCCAGGGCGCGCCGAGACGCGCCTCTTGGTCAGACCAAACTCGGCGGAAGTGGAACCATCCTTCCACGGCCGACCGCCGGCTTCCGCAGTTCATGTGTCATCTGCCGGATTCGGACCAGACCCTTGGTCAGACCAAGATCGGCATGAGCGAGACAATTCGTCCACAGGGCATACGCGTCACGCACTGCCCGGTGAACATCGCCGGGATCCCGTGGGAGAACGTGCAGGCTCTCCGGCGCAAGGGCGTCGACGCGCGGCTCGTCGTCTTCGAGCGCGGCAGGCTGCATCACGAGGCCGACTGGTCGCTCGACCGCCGCGGCCCACTGCCCGTGCGGCTCGCGCAGCAATTCGGCGCATTCGCAAGGCTCGCGCCGCAGACCGACATCTTCCATTTCTACTTCGGGCTGACGCTGATCCCGAAGTCGCTCCAGTTCCCGCTGCTGCGAACGCTCCGGAAGAAGAGCGTCTTCCACTACCTCGGGTCGGACATTCGCGGCAAGACGCGCGGCGAGCTCGCATTCGGGAAGCGCGCCGACGCGGAGATCGTCGGCTCCTACGACGCAGCGCGCTGGGTCCCCGAAGCGCACGTGATCCCGCCGGGGATCGACCTGCGCGAGTTCACTCCGCAGGCGCCGTCGGACAGCCCGCGGCCGCTCGTCGTCCACGCACCGTCGAACCGCGAGAAGAAAGGCACGCAGTTCGTGATCGACGCCTGCGCGCACTTGCCGGTCGAGCTCGACATCGTCGAGGACGTGCCCCACGAGGAGGCACGCGCCCGCTATGCGCGCGCTGACATCGTCGTCGACCAGTTGAACGCGGGCTGGCACGGTGTCTTCGCCCTCGAGTCGATGGCGCTGGGCAAGCCCGTCGTCACCTACTTGAAGCCCGACGTGGTCGAACGCAGCGCAGCCGGCTTCGGAATCCGCATCCCGATCGTGCCTGCGACGAAGGAGACGCTCGTCGACGCCCTGCGGCCCCTCGTGGAACAGCCCGCGCTACGCCGTGAGGTCGGCGCCCAGAGCCGCGCCTACGTCGAGCAGGTGCACGACATCGACCGCGTGGCCGACCGCCTGCTGGACCTCTACCGTTCCCTCTAGTTGAGCCTCGCCTTTCAGATGCGGCGCCTTGCGCGCCACTCGGCGATCTACGGCATCGGCGGCCTCGTGTCGCGGATCCTCGCCACGATCCTGCTCCCGCTCTACACGCACTACCTGCCGCCGAATGCCTTCGGCGAGGTCGAGATCATCACGGCCGCGACCGCAGTGCTCGCGATCGGGCTGCAGATGGGGATCGCGAGCGCGTTCTTCCGCTTCTACTTCGATGCGAAGGAGGAGCCCGAGAAGCTCACCGTCGTCCGCACGTCGTTCTGGTTCACGATGGCGACGGCGACCGTCGGCCTCGTGCTCGGCATCGTCTTCGCCGGCCAGATCAGCCACCTGCTCGGCCTCGGCCACGCCGTGTGGCTCGTGCGTGCCGGAGCCGTCGGGCTCTGGGCGCAGACGAACTACCAGCAACTGACCGCGCTCTTCCGCGTCGAGGAACGGTCGACGGCCTACGCGATCGCGAGCATCACGAACGTCCTCGTGACGGTCGCGGCGATGGTCGTCTTCGTCGCCGTCTTCCACTGGGGCGCGATCGGGCTCGTCGTCGGCAACTTCACCGGCACGCTCGTCGTCTACCTCGGGCTCATTGCCTACCGCACAGAGCAGCTCGGGCTCGAGTTCGACCGCGCGCTCTTCCGGCGCATGCAGTCGTTCGGGATGCCGCTCGTGCCTTCGGCGCTCGCGCTCTGGATGATCAACTTCATCGACCGTGAGTTTGTGTCCTGGTACAAGGGCAACGCTGAGGTCGGTGTCTACTCGGCGGCGGTGAAGATCGCGTCGGTGATCACCTTCGTGATGATCGCCTTCCGCACCGCGTGGCCGGCGTTCGCATACTCGATCGAGGACGACCGCGAAGCGAAGCGCACCTATGCGTTCGTGCTCACCTACCTGCTCGCGTTCTCGTCGTGGGCCGCGCTGGCGCTCGGCGCGCTCGCGCCGTGGTGGACGAAGCTCCTCACCGCGCCGCAATACGAACGCGCACAGAACGGCGTCGCGCTGCTCGCCTTCGCAGGCGCGATCTACGCCGGCTACACGGTGCTCGCGATCGGCAGCGGCCGCGCGCGCCGCACACAGCTCAACTGGGTCGTGACCGGCGTCGGAGCGGGGGCCAACATCGCGTTGAACTTCTGGCTGATCCCGAAGTACGGGATGGTCGGCGCCTCGATCTCCACGCTCGCCGCGTACGTTGTCCTCTTTGCCGGGATGACGCTCTACGCCCAGCGCGTCTACCCCGTGCAGTACCAATGGCGGCGCGTCGTCACGGCCGTGGGCGCTGCGGCGGCGTTGAACATCGCCGCGCGCGCGACGGGATTGTCGTTGCTTCCGTCGCTTCTCTGCGTCGCGGTGTATCCGCTTGCGCTCGCCCTGCTCGGCTTCTACCTGCCGGCCGAGCGGGCCCGGCTCAGACGCCTAGCGGCGCCGTGAGCGCGAATGCTTGACGCCGGCGCCGATCGCGCCCGCGGCGACGAGCGCCAGCGCAAGCCCCCCGAGCACGAGCACCGGCAGGGGGGTGCCGTTCGACGAGCTTGCAAGCGCGGCCCCATTCGCGGTCCGTCCCGCTGCCGTCGGACCGTGCGACGACGGCGAAGGATCGTGCGGGGACAGGGACGACCTCGACTGCGTGCGCGAAGCGGCCAGCACGTTCTGCGTGGTGAACCCGTGGCCGATCTCCTTCGGCACGACCTTGCCCTGCGCAGCCTGAGCGCCGGCGCGCATCGCGGCGGTGATGTCCTCGCGCAGGCTCGAGTACTCGTTCGCGTCGGTCGGGATGTGATGCAGCGCGTCGACGTAACACGCATGGGTATACGTCGAGGCGATCTTCCCGTCGGCGAACCAATCGTTGAAGATCTTGTTCCGGCACGGAGCCGCTGCGTGCGCCTGCACCGGAACGGCAACGACGACAAGCAGCGACAGGAGGAGCAGGCGCTTCATCCAGGACTCATGTTCCCCGGCGGATCTCAAGATCCACCTGTGCGCCCGTAAGGCTTTCGTAAAGCCTCAAAGCGGCAGGAAGCACGCGTCATGACACGAGCCGGCGACCCGCAGCACGCGAAGTGGGGCGCCGTGGCGATCGAGCACCGCGAGCGTTCCCTGCGAGAGCGAGGCCGTGATCACGAGCCCGTGCCCGAACTGCACGTTGTAAGACCCGGCCGGCACTGATGTGCGCCTCAGGATCCGCCGCCGTGATCCTGGACGTGGAGCGTCCCGGAGTCACCGCTCGTCACATAGGCGACGCCGCGCCCGAAGGTGACGTGCTGGGGCGCGAGGTCGGCCTGGTGCACCACACCGCCGACGGCGAGCTCGATCGACCGCGGGTCGGGCAGCGTCGCGATCGAGCGCACGGTGCGGTAGGAACCGAGGTCGACGACGGCGAGCCGCTCCTCGGCGTCGCAGGTGACGAGCGCGGACGGCGCGCCCGCAAGGGCGGCCCGCAGGCCGAACGGCGCGGCGGCGGCGTGCAGGGCGAACTCACGGCGGTTCACAAGGGTGGCTACGGCGCGGGAGGATCGGGAGGTCCCTGGTCGGTAGCGTGAGCTCGTGAGCCACCCCGAGCTGGCAACCGAACAGGCATACGTCGACCGGGCCTACGAGCACCTCGAGCGGATGCGCGACGTGCTCGCCTCGGCGGGGGACAAGGTCGACGGCGAGGTCGCCCAGGCGGCAATGGACGCGTGGGCGGCGAAGCGCCTTCGCACGTTCGAGGACGCGGAGCGCGGCCTGTGCTTCGGCCGACTCGACTTCGAGACGATGGTGAGACCGCTCTACATCGGCCGGCGCTGGGTGCACGACGAGGAACAGCGGCAGCTCGTGATCAACTGGCAGGCGCCTGCCGCGCGGCCGTTCTACACCGCGACGCCGCAGGACCCCCACGGCGTGACGCTGCGCCGGCGCTTCCGCGCCGACGGGCGCCGGCTGCTCGATCTGGCCGACGAGGCCCTCGACGGTTCGATCGTCGACGGCGCAGCGGTCGGCGACTTCCTCCTCGAGGAGCTCGAGCGCAACCGCGACGTGCACATGCGCGACATCGTGGCGACGATCCAGGCCGATCAGTACCGGCTGATCACGCACCGCCCGGACACGCCACTCGTGATCCAGGGCGGGCCCGGGACCGGCAAGACCGCCGTCGGCCTGCACCGCGCGTCCTGGCTCCTCTACACGCAACGCGAGACGCTTCAGCACCGCGGCGTCCTCGTGATCGGCCCCAACCGGACCTTCATGGAGTACGTCTCCCACGTGCTGCCCGCACTCGGCGAGGACGCGGTCGAGCAGCGCGCCATCGGTGAGCTCGTGGACGGCGTCGAGCCGCAACGGCGCGACCCTCCGGACGTCGCGCGATTGAAGGCAGACCTGCGGCTGGTCGACGTGATCGCCCGAGCCGCGGAACTGCGCCTCGAGGCGAATCCCGAGGAGCTCGTTCTACGTCTCGAGGGCTCGTTCGTCTCGGTTCGAAAGCGCGAGATCGAAGAACTGCTCGCCACCGTTCGCGCGGAGGCGGGCACGACGGTCGCGGCCCGCGACCGGTTCCGCATGAGCGTGCTGCGCCGTTTCTACGAGGAGTACGGACGGCTGCTCGGGGCCGGCGCGATCCGCAACTTCGACGAGGTCGAGCAGGCGCTGCGAGCGAGCGGCTATCTCGAACGCGTGCTCAGGGCCGCCTGGCCCGTCGTCTCACCCGACAGGCTCGTGCGGTCGCTGACCGGCTCGCGAACATCGCTCGCTGTGGCCGCCGACGGGATCCTGACCGAAGCCGAGCAGAAGCTGCTCGTGCGCCGGAGCGCCGCCTGGTCGGACGGCGACGTCCCGCTCCTCGACGAGGCGCGCGCGCTGCTCGGCACGCCGCCTCGCGCATTCGGTCACGTGATCGTCGACGAGGCGCAGGATCTGACGCCCATGCAGTTGCGGATGGTCGCCCGCCGGGCGCGCGAGGGAGCGCTGACGATCCTCGGCGACGTCGCACAGGCAACCGGCCCCGTGCGTTACCCCCGCTGGGACGACGTGCTGCCGCATCTGCCACACGGAGGCGAGGCCGATGTGGAAGAGCTGCGACATGCCTACCGCGTGCCGCGCGAGATCATGGAGGTTGCGCTGCCCCTGCTCAACACGATCGCACCTGATGTCGCGCCGCCGATCTCCTACCGCACCGGCGCTGACCCGCCGAACGTTCATCGGGTCGCCGAGGAGCACCTGCTGGCGGAGGCCTACCGGCACGCTGCCGCGGCGCCCGACGGGCTGCTGGCGGTGATCGTTCCCGACGAGCTCGTCGAGCAGCTGCCCACGGACGATCTCTGGAACGGCGTGCCCGCACTGACCCCGCGGGAAGCAAAGGGCCTCGAGTTCGACCACGTCGTCGTGGTCGAGCCGGCGTTGATCGAACTACGCGAGCTCTACGTCGCGCTGACACGCCCGACGAAGACGCTCGTCGTGGTTCACGCGCGGCCGCTGCCACGCGAACTTGCCTATGACAGGTAGTAGACGGCCAGCGTGATCCCGAGCGCGACGCCCACGATCACGATCAGCGCCAGGACGATCCCGCCGAGCACGATCGGGAGCGTCGCGGGCGCGTAGCCGTCTCTTGCGATCTCCTCGAGGTGGTGCTCCTCGGCGACCGCTTTCTGCACGAGAGAGGTCATGGGACAATTGTGCCCCCAATCGTGCCGAATGTCACGTTTCCAGCACGAACTCGTTCCCCGACGGGTCCCGCAATTCGCCTCCGACGGCGGCGGCGATCCGGTCGCGCTCATCGTCGTCCGGGACGACGATCGTGAAGTGCGTCAGGCGAGCCGTGCCCGTGGGAGCCGGAGCCGCGCCGCGGCTCTCCCACGTGTTCGCACCGAGGTGATGGTGGTAGCCGCCGGCGCTCAGGAACGCGGCCTGGTCGCCCAGCTGCGCGATCAGGTCGAAGCCGACGACGTCCCGGTAGAAGCGGACGCTCTCCTCAACGTCGGCGACACGCAGGTGAACATGGCCCATCCGGGTGCGTTCGGGCAAGGCGCGTGCCGGCTCGGTGTTCGTGGCCAGCAGATCGTCGACGTCGAGCGGCCAGGTGCCGATGCGGTCGGCCTGCCCTTCCCAGAGACGCCGCGGCCGGTCGGCGTAGATCTCGATCCCGTGGTGGTCGGGGTCGCGCAGGTAGAGCGCCTCGCTGACGAAATGATCCGAGGCGCCGGTCAACTGGACCCGGTCACTGATCGCATGCTGCATCCAGCCGGCCAGGTCGCGGCGCTCGGGCACGAGCAGGGCGAAGTGGAAGAGACCGGTGTAGCCGTCGGCGGGCCGGGCGCCCGGCTCCTCGACGAGGTGCACGAGCTCGTGGCCGCCCGCCCCCAGGCTCGCCTCGCCGTCGCCGAACCCCAGCACGTCGAGCCCGATCGACTCGGTGTAGTAGGTGAGCGACCGCACGAGATCCGCCACGGTGAGCTGGACGGCGCCGACGGTGGTCGCAGGAGCGATCAAGCGACCACCCGGTACACCTGGAACACCTCGGCATACTCACGATTCACGTTGATGCCGTGGGTTCGGGCCACGTTCCAGACGTACTCCGAATTCGCGTAGCGCCGGTGCTGCTGCGAGGCGTACTTCTCGAGCGCGGCCACCTTGCGCTCGACGTGCCGCTGCTCCAGTGCGAGGTATGCCTGGTAGCTGAAGTCGAAGTTGTTCCACGGGATCTCGTAGCCGAGGATCGTCGTCCGCTTGAACGCGCGCAGGCCTTCGTTCGCGATCGTCTGGTGATCCTGGTGGACGTCGTGCACGGACGGCATGAACACGCAGTCGGGCTGCCAGTCGCTCCAGATCTCGATCAGCAGCTCCAGGATCTCCTGCCGGCGGTCGGGGAACGTGCGCACGTCGAAGTCGTGCACCGTGAGGTTCCCGGGTGGAATGCCGATCTCGGCTGTCGCCTCGCGGACCTCCCGCGCCAGGGTGTCGGGCGCGAAGCCCTCGGGCAGCGAGCGGGTCGCGATCGAGAAGGCGACGTAGCGCACGTCGGCGCCGGCCTCCACCAGTCGGGCCATCGTCCCCCCGCAGCCGAACTCGCCGTCGTCGGTGTGCGGCGCGAGCACGAGCGCCCGCTCGATGCCGTCGATCATCCGTCCGCCCCGGCGGTCGGCCTCCAGATGCGCGCGCCCACCGCGACCAGCCCGAGCAGGCCCCAGAACGAAGGGTCTTCGAAGAGCGCGTTGTAGAAGACGCAGTGCACGAGAATCGCGACCAAGGCTAGTCCGAATGCGAGACGGGCGGCGCCGTCGAAATTCCGGTCAGGCCGGCGGAACGCAAGCACCACGGCCGTCACGACAAGCCAGAGAAAGAGGAGCAGGCCGGGGAAGCCCAGCTCCGCCGCGACGGTGACCGGCGTCGTGTGCGACGCCGCCGCCCTCGGCTCCTTGCCGGGGAGGTGCGCCAGATCCGCGTAGGCGCGCTTGAAACCGCCGACCCCCACCCCGGTCACCGGATGGTGGTACGCGACCTTCACGCCCGTTGAGACGAGCGTCGAGCGGCCGCTCGTCAGGTGGGAGAGAGACGCCTTGTGCCGGACCGCCGGAAACGCGACGAGCGCGACGCCGAGCAGGACCATGACGGCGCCGACGAGCAGCAGGCTGCGCCGGCCCCACGCGACGACGAGGGCGATCGCGATCGCGACCATCAGCGCGAGGAAACTCGACTGCGAGAACGACGGCAGAAGGCCGGCCCAGGTGATCACGATCGTCAGCGCCGCCGCGACCGACCACAGTGGATCGCCGCGCCGGAACAGCACGACGACGAGGCTCGGGAGGATTCCAAGCACGAGGAAGCGCCCGTAGATCGAGGGGTCGTAGAAGACCGAGTTGACCCGGTAGAACCACCCCTTGGGGGCGTACGCGTTGTCGACACGGACCTTCGGGTTCCAGAAGATGGTGCGCGTCTCGTACTGGACGATTCCGATCACTGCGAAGACGAGCGCCATCAGCGCGAGCTGCACGTACAGGGTCAGCACCCACGCCCGCGACCAGACGAGCCGCGCGAGCACGACCGCCAGTAGACCGAACGGCAGCACGAAGAAGAGCAGTTCGATCGCGCCCTGCCGCGGATCCTTCGACCAGAGCAACGACAGGCCGTCCCACGCGACGAACGCCGCGACCGGCCAGGCGAGCGGCCCAAGCTCGCGCGAGCGATTCGAGCCGTCGCCGCAGAGCTCCCACGCGAGCGCGAGCGCCGCCACGACGACGACCCCGTAGAGCGGCACGAGCAGGTTCGCCTGCGTCGACCCGACATGGACCGGAATGCGCGCGGGCACGCACGCGAGGGTCGCAAGCGCGAGCAGCCACGGGACGCGGAGCACCGCCCAGGTGCCGCCGGCGGCGGCAACAGCCAGGAAGACGGCGGCGGCGGCGAGCAGGCGGTGATGGCCGTGCGGCGCGAGATACACAGTGAGCCCGGCGCAGCCCAGCGCCCACAGGGCAAGGCCCGCGACGCGCAGGTCACGACGCGGTGCGACGACGACGAGTGCCAGCCCGAGCGCACCGACCGCTCCCACGACCTGCGCCGCGCCCGCGCTCATGCCACCACCACCGCGCACCGCGCCACGTGCGTGCCGGCGAAGACGTAGAGGTTGAAGACGCCGCTCGACTTCGGCGCGCGGAGATGCAGGGTGCCGCGCGGGAGCACGCCGTGCCGGCCGTTCAGCTGCCAGCGGACGGTCGGCGTGTCGGTGGAGACGCGCAGCGCGAACCGGCCTCCGGGCGGAACGATGACGCGCTTCCGCGCGAGGACGATGTAGCGCACCTGCGCGATCGCGAACGGGTAGCCCTTGACCACGTTGCCGGCCGTGTCCTGGGCCGAGATCGAGAGCACGTAGCGCCCGGGGCGGGCACGCACCCCATTCTTCAGCCGGCCGTTCCAGGACAACTCACCCGTCGGCTTGCTCGTGTGCGTGAACAGCACCTGATCGCCCCGCACGAGCAGGATCGCGTGCGCCGGCTCGTCGATCGAGTAGCGGAAGGCGAACGCGTCGTGATGCCCGTCGCCGTCGGGCGAGATGATCGGGTACTGCGGATGCTTCACCGTGATCTTCGGCGCTGCCGTGTCCAGCCTGATCTCACTCGGCAGGGTGATCGTCCGGTGTGAGCGCAGGAGCTTCACGACCGGTCTGTAGACGCCGTCGGGAACGAGCAGCCCGGCAGCCGTGACGCCGTTCCACACGAGCTCGAGCCTCGTTCGCGCCTTGACCGTGCGACTCGAGAGGAGCGTCGCCACGGAGTCGCCGTGGCGATTCTCGATCGAGACGTCGACCCGCTCGTGCGAGCGCACGCGGAAGGAGATGTGCGCGACCGGCTTGATCTTCCCTGCAGGGGAGAAGACGGAATCGACGCGCGTGCCGTAGATCGGGGAGAGCTCGAGCTTGGCCCGCTCGGTTAGCGCGAACGCCGCAGCCGTCGCCGCGAGCAGGGCGAGGACGAACGCCGTCGACAGGACCCGGGCCACGCCCGGAGGATTCTATGCGGGGTCGTGGGCTGGGACCCGGACCGCCCGCGCGCGGAGCCGGCGGGCCTGGAGACGGCAGCCCGACCAGACCAGGAACGCCAAGACTCCCAGCCCGAACACGACCGCGATGATCAAATCGGAGTCGGGCAGCTTGACGATCTTGATTCCCGAGAGGATCAGCACGAAGCCGAACGCGATCCGCAGAGCCCGCTCCGGCACGCGGATCGACAGGTGCGAGCCGATCAGCACTCCGGGGATCGAGCCGACGAGGAGCCACGCCATCGCGTGCAGGTCGACGTTCCCGTGCAGGAGGTGGCCCGCGCCGGCCACCCAGAGAAGGAGTGCGGCGTGGAGCATGTCGGTGCCGACGATCCGGCTCGCGGAGAGCGGAAAGAGCAGCAGCATCGCCAGGCCGAAGAACGTGCCGGAGCCGACCGATGTCAGGCCGACCACGAAGCCGAACACCGCGCCGATCAGAACGGCGAACAGGCGGTCGCGCCGGGCGAGATCGAAGCGGGCGTCGATCACGTGCCCGCGCAGGAAGGTCTTTGCCAGGAAACCGAACCCGCCGATGATCAGCGTCGCGCCGACGACCTTGGCCATCGTCGACTGGGTGCCGTCGGAGAACGAGCTCGCGATCTGCACACCGACGAGCGACAGCGGCGCGGAGCCGACCAGCATCCACAGTGCGAGCGGCACGTGCACGTTGCCGAGTTGGCGGTGGCGAACGGCGCCGAACGACTTGAACACGGCGCCATGGAGGATGTCCGTGCCGACCGCCGTCTTCGGATCGAACCCGAAGAGCAGGATCAGCATCGGCGTCATCAACGAGCCGCCGCCCATCCCGGTCATGCCGACGAGGACGCCGATCAGCAGGCCGGCGATGCTGAATTGCCACGTCATGCTTGGGTCATGCGCGGGGCGGGAGCGGACAGGAGACGAACGGCCGGCCGCGGAGCAGACAGCCGAGCTTGTACGCCTCGCAGCCCGTGCAGAAGCCGGTGACAGCTGCGAGCAACGCGAGTGCTGCGACCAGGATCCCGAGCCCGGCACCGACCGTGTCCAGACCGATGGCGTACGCAACCGACGCGGCCGCGAGAACGACGAGCCCGACGACGTTGGCTGCACGTGGCGGCCGCGAGTCCTCGAGCGGGCCTTCGCCGAAGCGAGGCTGGATCAGCTCGAAGTACGCGACGCAGGCGAGGCAGAAGCGGCGACCGAACCCGAGGCCGACCGCGAGCTGCAACGCGAGGAGCGCGAGCAGCCACCACCAGCCGGTGGCAACGGCGAGCACCGAGACGAGCCCGATGACGGCCTGATTCGCCCGGGGGGCACGCGAGTCGATCACGTGGGTGTCGCGGTAGGGATCGGCGCTCGGCGTCATGGCTGAGCAGCAACGACCATGCCGGCGCCGACCGTCTCGTTGCTCGACTCGTCGATCAGGATGAACGCGCCGGTACCGCGGTTGCGCACGTACGGGTCGACGACGAGCGGATCTGCGAGCCGAAACCGAACGACACCCAGATCGTTCAGCTCCATCTTGCCCGGGCTCGGCCGGTCCTCGAGTGTGTGGATGTCGACCACGCTGACGATCTCATCGACGCGGGCGGGAACCGTGCGTGTCGTGTGCTTGACGAGCAGGCGGGCACGTTCCTCGAGGGGGCGCTCTGACATCCAGCTGACACGCGCAGTGACCTCCCGCGCGACGGTCGGGGCAGTCTCCGGGTCGGCGAGCAGGTCTCCTCGCGAGACGTCGACATCGTCCTCGAGCAGGATCGTCACCGACTCGCGCGGGATCGCCTCGTCGAGCGGCCCTTCGGCGCTGTCGATCGCGGCGACGCGGCTGCGTAGGCCGGACGGCAGCACGACGACCTCGTCGCCGGCGTGCCAGACGCCGCCCGCGACGCGACCTGCATAGCCACGGTAGTCGTGGTGGTCATCGGCCATCGGCCGGATCACCCACTGCACCGGGAACCGCCGGTCCTGGACGTTGCGATCGCCGTCGAGCTCGATCGTCTCGAGGTGCTCCAGCAGCGTCGGCCCCGCGTACCAGGGCATCGAATCGGTCCGATCCACGACGTTGTCGCCCTTCAGAGCCGAGAGCGGGATCACCGTCGCGTCCTCGATCCCGAGCTGCGAGCCGAGCTCGGCCAACTCGCGCGCGATCTCGTCGAAGCGCTCCTCGGAGAAGTCGACCAGATCCATCTTGTTCACGGCGTAGACAACGTGTGGCAGCGCGAGCATGCCGACGATGTAGGAGTGACGGCGCGTTTGCTCGATCACGCCCTTGCGCGCGTCGACCAGCACGACCGCGACATCCGCAGTGGACGCACCCGTGACCATGTTGCGCGTGTACTGCACGTGGCCCGGTGCGTCGGCGAGCTGAAAACGGCGTCGCGGCGTGACGAACGAGCGATAGGCGACGTCGATTGTGATCCCCTGCTCGCGCTCGGCGCGCAGGCCGTCAGTCAGGAGCGCCAGGTCGACGTAGTCGTGGCCGCGGCGGCGCGACGCGTCTTCGATGTGCTCGAGCTGATCGACGAGTATCTGCTTGGTGTCGTAGAGCAGCCGGCCGATCAGCGTCGACTTCCCGTCGTCGACCGATCCCGCCGTGACGAGCCGAAGCAGGTCCGTGTCGAGGAACTCTCTAGAAGTAGCCAACGCGCTTCCTGTCCTCCATGGCGGCCTCGGAGACGCGATCGTCGGCACGGGTCTCGCCGCGCTCGGTGACGCGCGTTGCGGCGATCTCGGTCACGACCGCGTCGATCGACGCCGCCTCGCTGACGACGCCGCCAGTGCATGACATGTCGCCGACGGTGCGAAACCGAACGGACGCCGTGAACGGCTCCTCGTCGGGGTACCGCTCGACGAACTCCGAGACTGCGTAGAGCATCCCGTCGCGGCGGAACACCTCGCGATCGTGCGCGAAGTAGATCTTCGGCAGTTCGAGGTTTTCGCGCGCGACGTACTGCCAGACGTCGAGCTCCGTCCAGTTCGAGATCGGAAACACGCGGATCTGCTCGCCCTTGCGGATGCGCGCGTTGTAGATGTCCCACAGCTCAGGCCGCTGCGCGCGCGGATTCCACTGACCGAAGTCGTCACGAAAGCTGAAGATGCGCTCCTTCGCGCGGGAGCGCTCCTCGTCGCGCCGCGCGCCACCCATTGCTGCGTCGAAGCCGTGCTCCTCGAGGGCGTCGAGCAGCGTCGTCGTCTGGAGCTGGTTCCGGGACGCGCGCGGGCCCGTCTGCTCCTGCACGCGACCCTTGTCGATCGACTCCTGCACGCTCGCGACGACGAGTCGCTCACCGAGCTCCCGCACCCGGCGGTCGCGGTACTCGATCACCTCGGGAAAGTTGTGCCCCGTGTCGACGTGCAGCACCGGAAACGGGAACTTCGCCGGCCGGAACGCCTTCTCCGCGAGTCGCAGCATCACGATCGAGTCCTTGCCGCCTGAGAAGAGCAGCACCGGGCGCTCACGCTCGGCGGCAACCTCGCGCATGATGTGGATCGCCTCGGCCTCGAGCTCGTCGAGATGCGAGAGATTCCGCCTCGCGGAATCTCTCGCGGAGGCGATCATGTCGGACTCGATTCGTGCAGACCACATTCGGTCCGGTCCGTTCCTGCCCAGCGGCCCTCGCGCCCCGGCCCGGGGATCGTCGAGTGGGTGTCGCCGATCGATTCGTAGCCGCGGTCGTGCAGCGCGTTGTACGGCAGCTCCCGCTCGCGGATGTACGTCCAGCAGTCGTCGTCGCTCCAGTCGGCGATCGGGTTCGCCTTCCACAGCTCGTGCGCCGCGTCCCAGCCGAGCTTGGCTGCGTTCGCGCGCGTGGCCGACTGGTCGCGCCGGACGCCGGTGATCCAGCAATCGAGACCGCCGAGGGCCCGAACCAGCGGCTCGACCTTGGCGATCGCGAGGTAGAGGTCCGGCTTGCGCTCCCAGAGGTTCTCCCCGTGGGTCGCAGTGAGCTCCTCGACGCTCGGGCCCTCGAACACCTCCACCTTCGTGTCGTAGCGCTCCTCGACCGTGCGCCAGAGCTCGTACGTCTCGGGGAAGAGGTGATGCGTGTCGATCGCGAAGACGCGCGCCTTCGGCTCGATGGCGAAGAGCATGTCCAGCAGCACCGCCTCTTCCTTCTGGAAGGAGCACGCGAGCGCGACCTTGCCGTGGAACTCACGCAGGCACAGCGCGAGGATCTCCTCCGCCCCGAGCGCCTCGATTGACGCCGCGTCAGGAAGCGTGAACGTCGTCGCCACGAAGCACCTCCTTGAGGGTGTCGCCGCGTAGCCCGAGTCGCAGGGTCTCGAGTGGGATCACCTCGTCGGGTGGGATGTTCCCGAGGTTGACGTTCGAGCCGAAGTGCTTGATGAACCAGGCCTGGCTGGACTTCGTCGGCGCCTCGAAGATCAGATCGCTGAGCGCGATCTCGTGTGCGATCTCGTCGATCAGTCCCGTGCGCATGTCGCCGTCCTTGCGGAAGATGCCCGCGGTGCCGCCCTCACGCGCCTCGGTGATCACCTTCCACGCTCCGGCCTCTTTCTCTTCCTTGATCCACTCGACCCACTGATAGGGGGGAAAGACGACGTCGGGGTCTTTCGAGCCGACCTCGGAAAGGACGGTGAAGTCCCGGGCGAAGTCCGCGATGTACTCGAGCTTCTGCTCTCGCGGGATGTCGATGGTGCCGTCGGAGATCTCGACGTGCGAGAACCGGTGCTCGGTCAGCCACGACTTGAACTCGTCCATGCGGCCGCGCACATACACCACCTCGAAGAGTGTCCCGCCGCAGACGACCGGAGTGTCGAACGACCGGAACAACGCGATCTTCTTCTCCAGGTTGTTCGTCACGTAGCTCGTGCCCCAGCCGAACTTGACGATGTCGACGAACTCGCCGCCGACATCGAACATCCCCTCGATCTCGCGCAGGTTCATGCCCTTGTCGATCACGTGCGTGAGACCCTCGGTACGCGGCTTGCCGGGACGCTGCGGCAGGTCGAGGAAGCGGTCGTTAAAGCCGGGCATAGAGCTCCTCCAGTTTCGCCTTGGCCCTGGTCTGCACATCGCGGTAGAGCGAGTTGCCATGCGCGTCGATGCCGACCGTGAGCGGGCCGAAGTCCTTGACGCGGAACTTCCAGAGGCACTCGGGCATCAGCTCCTCCCAGGCCACTTCCTCGATCTCCTCGATCTGCGTGGTCTCGAGCGCTGCAGCACCGCCGACGATCGCGAAATACACCATGCCGAGCCGGTGCATGGGCTCAATCGCTTCATCGGGAAAGCCGCCCTTGCCACAGATCGCCCGGACGCCGTACTGGCTGCCCAAAGGTTCGGTGAACCGAACCATGCGGGCGCTGGTCGTGGTGCCGATGCAGACCTTCTCGTACTTGTGCTCGGCGACCTTGCGCACGCCGGGCGCGGTATGGAGCAGGAACGCGCCCTTCAAGTCCATCGGCGGCTCGACACCCTGGTCGAAGATCCGGATCTGCGTGCGGTCACGGATGCCGATGATGTGCCCCTGCACCGTGACCTCGTCTCCGGCCTGCAACTTGAGGATCTCCTGCGGATCGGTGATCGGGAACGTGACGACGTGATTGGCCATTGCTAGAACTCCCTGTCGAAGTCGACTGAACCGTCCGCGGCAATGTGCGCCGACGCGCGACGCGCAGCCCAGCACTGGTAGTTGACGGCAACCGGGTTGAGGGTCATGTGCGTGTCGGCGTGCTCGATGTGGCACTGCAGGACGGTGACGTCGCCCCCGAGCCCCATCGGGCCGATGCCGGTCTCGTTCAGCAGGCCGTAGAGCTCGTCCTCGAGTTGGGCGACGAGCGGGTCGGAGTTGCGCGTGCCGACCGGCCGGGTGATCGCCTCCTTCGCCAGGTACATCGCGTAGTCGGCGGTTCCGCCGATCCCGACCCCGACGATCCCGGGCGGGCACGGCTTGCCGCCGGCGCCGACGATCGACTCGAGCACGAACTGCTTGATCCCCTTCACGCCGTCGGCGGGCACGCACATCTTGAGGAAGCTCATGTTCTCCGAGCCGGATCCCTTCGGAATGCACTTGACGTCGAGGCCGTCCCAATCAGGGATGAACTCCCAGTGGACGATCGGCAGTCGGTACCCGATGTTGGGGCCGGTGTTCTCGCGCGTGATCGTGTGCACCGCATTCGAGCGAAGCGGGTGCTCGACGGTGGCACGCGCGGTGCCGTCGCGCAGCCCTTCGTAGATGCGCGTGGGATGCAATGGGAAGTGCTCGCCGACGCGACAGGTGTAGACGGCGATGCCGGTGTCCTGGCAGACCAGGTTGTTCTGGCTGTCTGCGATGTTGACGTTCTTGTGGATCGTCTCGAGCACTCGCTTGCCGGGCACGGACGTCTCGCGCAGGCGCGCAGCCGCAAGTGCGTCGCGCAGGTCCTGTGGGATGTCCTTCAGCGCCCAGACATAGAGGTGCGCTGCCGCTTCCTCGACCACGTCGAGCAAGCGGCTAGAGGTGTCGGTGTCGATTGTCATCTAGCTCCTAGCCTTCTCGAATGCACTACGACCAGCCCTCCGCCCGAACACGACACATTCGAGAAGGCTGTTACCCATCATGCGGTTGCGCCCATGCGTACCGCCGGCGATCTCGCCGCACGCATAGACACCCTCGAGCGTCGTCTCGGCGTCCGTGTCGATCACGAGACCGCCGTTTTGGTAGTGGAGGACCGGGTAGGTGAAGATCCTCTCCCTGAGCGGGTCGATGCCCGCGCCGCGGTAGCGGCGGAGCATGTAGGGCAGCGAGACCTCTGCGTCCTGCTCCGAGATCCGCGTCGTGTCCAGGTAGACCGCCGGGCGGCCGTCAGGCGTCGTGACTCCCTTGCCTTTCCCAACCTCGTCGAAGATCGCCTGGCTGACCGCGTCACGAGGGCCGAGCGAGTCGGTGAACTCCTCCCCGTCGGCATTCACGAGCACGGCGCCGTAGGCGCGGGTCGTCTCCGGGATCGAGTAGCCCTGCATGTTCGACGGCCAGGCACCCCCGTTCGGGTGGTACTGCAGCGCGTCCAGATCCCGCGCTTCGGCGCCGAGATCGAGCGCGATCCGCGTCACTTCGCCCGTCGCGTTTGGATGGTTGGTCGAAAGCTCCCCGCGTTGCTCGGCCTCGGCGTAACAGCGGCCTCCGGCGGCAAGAACGACCGTGCCTGCGTCGACGGTCTGCTCACCGACACGTGCACGCCAGAGGCCGTCGAGCTCGATCAGCTCGTAGAGGGGCGCATTCAGGTAACTCGTGCCGCTGCCCGCCTCCCAGGCTTCGCGGAGCTGCTTCGTGATCGCGTGGCCCGTCCGGTCGCCGACCTGGAGCAGCCGCTGGGCGCTGGCACCACCGCACTTGGCGAGGCGGTAGCCGCCGTGTTCGCGGGTGAACTCGACCCCGAGCTCCTCGAGCCAATGGATCGCCGACCGCGCATCCCCGGTCAGCACCTCGACGAGCCGAAGGTCCGCGGTCTCGTGCGAGGAGCGCCAGATGTCCTGGGCGTGCTGGTCCGGCGAGTCGTCCGCGCCGAAGGACGCCTGGATGCCGCCCTGGGCCTTGGACGAGTTGTTGGCCTGGAGGGATCCCTTCGTCGCCAGCGCGACGCGCGCGCCGGCGCGCTCGGCCGAGACCGCGGCGGCGAGCCCTGCCGCGCCGCTGCCGATCACGAGCACGTCGAAGCTGTGAGCCGTCTCCGTCACAGGTCGGACTATACCTGCTATTAGTCAAAGTTATGCCTTGTTCACCAGGCCAGTTGGCAAGCGCCGAACCGCCCGACGCCCCAGCCTCGGCCTCGGCCTCAGTAGATCTCGCGGAAGAGCTCCAGGATCTCCCCCGCGCTCGCGGGGCGCGGGTTGGCCTGGTTGCCGGCGCGCTGCGAGGCCGCCTCGGCGACCCGAGGCAGGTCGTCCTCCGGAACCCCGAAGTCGCGCAGGCGGTCGAAGCCACCGAGTAGCGCGAGCTCGCGCGAGCGCTGGACGGCGTCGCCGCCGACCGCCACGCCGAACCGCGCGACCTCGTCGGGCACGAACGCCGCGTTGAAGGCGAGCGCGGGCGGCAGGCAGAGCGCGTTCATCGCCCCGTGCGGCAGACCGTAGGTCCCGCCGAGCGCCTGCGCCATTGCGTGGGCGAGCGCGAGCCGGTTGAGGGCCAGCGCGTGACCGGCGTGTGCCGCGCCTGTGAGCAGATCGACGCGTGCGGCGCGATCGGCTGGATCTGCGAGCACGCGCGGCAGTGCGGCGGCAATCAGCGGCGCGCCCGCCAGCGCCTGCTCGTCGCCTTCGGGTGAGTGCCCTTGCACGTAGAGCGCTTCGGCACAGTGCGCGAGCCCGTTCAACGCCGTGCCCGCGGTGATGTCGGCCGGCAGCTCGAGCGTCAGTTCGACGTCGTAGACGATCGCGACGGGGCGCGCGCCTCCTCCGTGACCGACGATGATGCGGTCGGGTGAGCGGATGCCGTAGGACGTCGTCCACTCGGCGCCGGAGTACGTCGTCGGCACGTGCACGACCGGCTTGCCGCTCTGGGCGGAGGCGTACTTGCCGGTGTCGATCGCCGAGCCGCCGCCCACCGCGAGAATGCCGTCCGCCTCGAGCGGGACCTCGACTTGTCCCGAGGGAACCTCCGTCCACCAGCCGGCGTGCGGCAGGTCGAGTGCCTGCCAGCGCGGGCTCGCGATCAGGAACGGGCGCTCGATGCCCACCTCGGCGAGCGTGGCGGGTAGCTCGTCGAGGCTCCAGCGGACGATCACTGCAGCCGGTCGCGGGCGTAGTCGACGAACGCGCGGGCCGCGCGCGTCTCCGAGCGCCCGCTCGCGCGGACGAGCAGGATCTCTCGTTCGAGCTCGAGCCCGGCCACGCGCGCTTCGACGAGTGTTCCGGCAGCGAGGTCGTTCTCGACCGACGAGCGCGAGATGAACGTGACGCCGTACCCACCACGCACCGCGCTCGTCACGGACTCCTGCAATCCGAGCTCGAGTCGCACGTCGAGATCACGCAGCTTCACCCCGGCCCGGCGGAGCTCGTCCTCGATCATCTGACGCACGCCCGCACCTTCCTGCATCACGATCAGCTGCTCGTCGCGCAGGTCCATGAGCGTCACCGTTTGGCCCCCGAACCGGTGACCGGGAGGGCACGCGAGGATCACGGTGTCGCGGAAGAACGGCTCGTATTCGACTGCGCGATGGCGCGGCGCGGCACCGACGACGCCGAGCTCGAGCGTGCGGTCGGCGACGTGCTCGACGACGGTCTGCGTGTCGAACACGCTCAGGGCGATATGGATCCCCGGATGTGCTGCGGCGAACTCGCAGAGCAGCCGGGAGAGGACGACACCGCCCGGCCCGGTCGACGCGCCGATCGCGAACGTGCCGTCGAGCGCGCCGGTCGCCTCGTCCGCGAGCTCGCCGGTGATCTCCTCCTCCAGCGCGATCAGGCGCTGGGCGCCGCGGTAGAGCCGAAGCCCGGCCTCGGTCGGCTCGACCCGCCGGCCCGAGCGGTCGAGGAGCTGCAGGCCGAGCCGCTTCTCGAGTGCGCGCACCTGCAGGCTGACGGCCGGCTGGGTCACCCCGAGGCGCTCTGCCGCCTGGGAGAACGACTTCCGTTCGACCACCTCGCAGAACGCACGGAGCTGACGTGTGTCCATAACGGAAGCTTATAGAGGAACCTGGTTGCCGGCGAAGCCGGAACCAGGTTCCTGTCTCAAACGATCGTCGAAGACACGAACCTGGTTTCGCCTGCGGCGAGAACCAGGTTCGGGCTAGGCCTGGCGGAACTCGAGGCGGTTGCCGAACGGGTCGGCGGCGTGGAAGCGCGCCGTGCCGGAGATCGAATCGTCCGGATCGACGACGATCCCCGCGTCCTGCAAGCGCCGAGCGAGCGTGGCGAGATCGGAGACGACGAGGCCTGGATGTGCTTTGCGGGCCGGTGCGAAGGGCTCCTCGACCCCGACGTGCAGCTCCTGCGGGCCGGCCCGGAACCAGCAGCCGCCGCGCGCACGCAGGGACTCAGGCTTCGTGAGCTCCTCGAGCCCGAGCAGCCCGCCGTAGAACGCGCGCGCCTCCGCCTCGCAACCGGGAGGGGCGGCGACCTGGACATGGTCGATTCCGAGGACGCTCACGGCCTCACGGTCTACCATCGACCGCGTGGCAACGGCGCCGCCACCGCTCGAGGACACCCTCGTCAGCGGGTACACGAGGCTCGCGTCCCAGGCGGAGCATCGGGGGATCGACCTCGAGCTGCGCCTGCTCGACATCTTCTTCGCCGGCGTGTTCGGGATCCTCCTCGCGCCGGTCGGGCTCGTGATCGCAGCCGTGATGCTCGTCACGAGCGGCCGCCCCATCCTCTACCGCGGCGAGCGTGTCGGCCGCCGCGGGCGCTTCTTCCAGATGCTGAAGTTCCGCACGCTCCGCCCAGGCGCCGAGGATCGAATCGGCCAGTACCTCGGCGAGGAGCTCGTCCAGCGCACCGAGGTGGAGCTGACGGGATTCGGGCGGTGGCTGAAGGCGTCGCAGCTCGACGAGATCCCGCAACTCTGGAACGTCCTGCGCGGGGACATGTCCTTCGTCGGACCTCGCCCGATCCGGCCGCGGTTCTTCGCGGAGCTCGCACACGACCTGCCCGCGTACTGGCAGCGCCTCGTCGTGCGGCCCGGCCTGACCGGCTTCGCACAGGTGCGGCGAGGCTATGAGACATCGATGGCCGAGAAGCTCGCGCACGATCTCGAGTGGATCGCCGACCGCTCGCTGCGGCTCTATCTGCGCACGCTCTTCGTGACCGGCGTCCGGGTGCTCGCCCAGACGCTCGGACGCCGCACCTAGACTGGCCGCATGTGCGGGATCTGCGGGATCGCCAGCAGCCGCGGCGCCGTCGACCCCGAGCGGCTCCGGCGCATGTCGGCGACCCTGTTTCACCGAGGGCCCGACTCCGAAGGGGCGCACCTCGACGGCCCGGTCGGGATCGCAGCGCGCCGGCTCGCGATCATCGACTTGACCGGCGGTGACCAGCCGATCTCGAACGAGGACGGGACCGTCGTCGTCGTCCAGAACGGCGAGCTCTACAACTACCGCGAGCTAATGCACGAGCTCGAGCGCGCAGGGCACCGGTTCCGCTCCCGCTGCGACACCGAGGTGCTCGTGCACGGCTACGAGGAGTGGGGGCCACGCCTGTGGGAGCGCCTGCGCGGGATGTTCGCGGTCGCCGTCTGGGACGGGCGCGAGCGCAGGCTCGTGCTCGCGCGCGACCGCTTCGGGATCAAGCCGCTCGCCTATCGCGTCGAAGGCGAGGAGCTTTCGTTCTCCTCCGAGCTCGACGCGCTGCCGCAGGGCGAGATCGACCTTGACGCGCTCGAGGCGTTCCTCGCCTTCAACGTCGTGCCCGCACCCCTGTCGATCTTCAAAGAGATCCGCAAGCTGCCGCCGGGCCACACGCTGACCTGGCAGGACGGCCGGATCTCGATCGATCGCTTCGCGCGCACGGGGCCGCTGCCTGCGCGACACGACGAGGACGAGGCCGAGCTGGTCGAGGAATGCCGCGCGCGGCTGCGCGACTCGGTTCGTGCCCACCTGATCGCCGATGTCCCGGTCGGCGTGCTGCTCTCGGGTGGCGTGGACTCCGGTGCGCTCACGGCGCTCGCCGCGGAGGAGTCCTCCGAAGCAGTGCGCACCTTCTCGATCGGCTTCGAGGAGGCATCGTTCAACGAGCTCGACGGGGCGCGGGCGGTAGCGGAGCGCTACGAAACGCTCCACCGCGACCTGACGCTGCGCCCGGACGCCGCGCTCCTGCTCCCGGCGCTCGCCGACGCATTCGACGAGCCGTTCGCGGACTCGTCGGCGCTGCCGACCTATCTCGTCTCGAAGCTCGCGGCGGAGGACGTGAAGGTTGCGTTGTCCGGCGAGGGCGCCGACGAGCTCTTCGGCGGCTACTACACCTACGTCGCCGACCTGCTCGCCGAGCGCTTCGGTCCTCTCGCTGCTCGCGCACGGCCGCTCGTCGACCGACTTCCCTCCTCGACGCGCAAGGCGAGCCTGGACTACCGGCTGAAGCGGTTCACACGCGCCGCCGGGCTGCCGCCGCTCGAGCGGCACCACACCTACAAGGAGATCTTCGCCGCCGACGTTCGCGCAGAGCTGACCGGGCGCCGCAGCGACTTCGACCCTCTGACCGGCTATCGCGAGCGGTTCGCACAGACCGAGGAGCACGAGCTGCTGACGCGCCTGCAGGACATCGACTTCGGCCTCTACCTCGTCGACGACCTACTGACGAAGACCGACCGCGCTTCGATGGCGTGGTCACTCGAGGCTCGCGTACCGTTCATGGACACCGTCGTCACGAACTTCGCGTTCTCGCTTCCGGCGCGCCACAAGGTTCGCGGCTTCTCGAAGAAGCGGCTGCTCCGCAAGGCGATGGAGCCGCTGTTGCCGCACGAGATCGTGCACGGCAAGAAACGGGGCTTTTCGATCCCGGCCGCCGCGTGGCTGCGCGGCGAGCTCGAGCCGTTCGCGCGCGAGACGCTGTCGACCGACACGCTGCGCCGTCAGGGCTTCCTGCAGCCGGCCGCCGTGACGCGCGTGATCGACGACCACGTCGCCGGCCGCGAGGACCTCTCGCGCCAGCTCTGGGGCCTGCTCGCCTTCACGCTCTGGTACGAACGGCACGTGGAAGGTGTCACGCGCGACGTCTCACTCGAAAGCGTGTTGATGTGAAGATCTGGGTCGACTTCACCGCCTCGGCGCACCCGCTGGTGTTCCGGCCGCTCGTGCAACTGCTCGAGCAGCAGGGGCACGAAGTGGAGATCACGGCGCGCGAATACGCGCAGACGCTGCAGCTGATCGAGTCGCACGGGATGACCGCGACCGTGATCGGGCACCACGGCGGGCGGTCGGCGCTCGGCAAGGCGGCACAGATGCGCACCCGTCTGAAGGCGCTGCGGCGTTGGGCCAAGGGTCGCAACTTCGACCTGGCGCTGGCCCACGGCTCGCACGAGCTGACGATGACGGCGCGGCGACTCGGCATCCCGAGCTCGACGACCTTCGACTACGAGTGGGCGTGGCTGCAGCACCAGCTCGGCTGCCGCGCCGCAACGCGCGTCGTCGTCCCGGCGGCGATCCCGGCCGAGCGCTTGAAGACGTACGGCGCCGTCCCGCCGAAACTGCAGCACTACCCGGGGCTGAAGGAGGAGTACTACCTCTCGGACTTCGAGCCGAACGATTCGGTGCTGACCGACTGGTCGGTCGACCCGGAGCGGGTGCTCGTGGTGCTGCGCCCGCCGCCCGACGTCTCGCTCTACCACCGGCATTCGAACCCGCTCTTCCCGATGACGCTCGAGCATCTCGGCCGCTCGGACCACGTGCATGCGTTCGTGATCCCCCGCACCGAAGAACAACGCGACTTCGTGAAATCACTTGCGCTGCCGTCGGTGATCGTCCCCGAGCGCGCTGTCGACGCGCAGAGCCTGATCGCGCTCGCCGACCTCGTCGTCTCCGCAGGCGGAACGATGAACCGCGAAGCTGCCGCGCTCGGCGTGCCGGTGTACACGACCTACGGCGGACGTCTCGGCGGTGTCGACGAGCAGCTGATCCGCGAGGGGCGCCTGCGACCGCTCACCGATCCGCGTGCGCTCGAACTGCACAAGCGCGACCGCGTCGCCGAGACGCGCGAGCGCCGCGATCCGCAGCTGATGCTCGACCTGCTGCTGTCGGCGCTCGACTAAGCGATGAGCGCCAGCACGTCGGTGCCGTAGCGCTCGAGCTTCGCCGGGCCGACACCCGCGATCTGGGACAACTCGCCGAGCGACGACGGGCGCGCGTCCGCGATCGCATGCAGCACGCTGTCGTGGAACACGACGTACGGCGGGACGTTGTCCGCCTTCGCGCGTTCGAGGCGCCAGTCACGGAGGCGTTGTGCGCCTGCAGTCCACTCGCGCTTCTCCGCCGGAGCGATCTCGGTCACGCCGAGCTCCTGCAGGAAACGCGACCGCTTGCCCGACCAGGTCAGCCACAGGACGCGCTTCGCGCGCGTCATGCCGACATAGAGCAGCCGGCGCTCCTCCGCGATCTCCGCCGGAGTGCGCGCCTGCTTCGACGGCAGCTCCTTCTCTTGCAGGCGCGGGATGAACACGGCCTCGAACTCGAGGCCCTTCGCGCGGTGCAGCGTCAGCAGGTTGACCCCGTGCGCGCTGTCGCCGCCCGAGGCGAAGCGCTTGCGCAGATCCTCGACGAACGCCGCCGCGTCTCCGTCGAACATCGACGAGAGCTGCACGAGCCGCGCGAGGTCCTGCTGGCGCACCGCTTCGCGCTCGCCGAGCTTGTCGGGCACGCGCTCGAGCCACCCGGCTTCGAGCGCCGCCGCACGGACCGCCTCGCGCGCGGGCGCTCCCGTACGCTCCAGCCGCCGCGCCAGCCGGCGCACGGCATCGCGTTCGAGCAGCGACGAGCCCTGAAAGGGAATTCCGGCATCGTGCAGCAGCTCTTCGAAGTCGGTCAGGCGGGCATTCGTGCGCGCGAGGATCGCGACCTCCTCGAGCGGACAAGCGAGCGCGCGGATCTCGGCGACGATCGCCGCGCCCTCGTCCTCGGGCGCGGGAAACGGCCGCACGACGGGCTCGGCGCCGTCCGGAAGCACCGAGCGCAGCGTCTTCTCCGCGCCGCCGAGGTTCGGGACGAGCCTGTTCGCGAACGCGAGCACCTGGGGCGTCGAGCGGTAGTTCTCCTCCAGCCGCACGACGAGCGCGTCGGGAAAGCGCTGCGGCATCGCCAGCAGGTAGTCGGGGCTCGCACCCGTGAAGCCGTAGATCGATTGGTAGTCGTCACCCACGACGCAGAGGTCGTCCCGGTCGCCGAGCCACAGATCGAGCAGCTCCTGCTGGAGCAGGTTCACGTCCTGCACCTCGTCGACGGTGAACGCCAGGTACTGCGCACGGAACGTCTCGCGCACCTCCGCGTTCTCCTCGAAGAGCCGCACCGTGAGCTCGAGCAGGTCCTCGAAGTCGACCAGGCTGTCGGCGGCCTTGCGCCGCTCGTACTCCCGGTAGACGCGCTGCATCAGGTCGAGCGGGATCGGCGGCTCGCGGCCGTCGTAGCGGTCGGGGGAGATCCGCCGGTTCTTCGCCCACTCGATCTCGGTCGCGAGATCGCCCGCCGGCCGGAACTTGAACGGCGCCGGCAACGAGTTCGCGATCTGGCGGAGCGCCAGCGCCTTCGACGGCAGGATGCGCCCGACCGCGTCCGGCGCGAAGTGGCGCAGCTGCCGCAGCGCCGCGGAGTGGAAGGTCGAGGCGCGCACCCCGGAGACCCCGAGCGCCCCGAGCCGCCCCTTCAGCTCGCCGGCCGCCTTGTCGGTGAACGTCACCGCCATGATCTGCGCAGGCGCGAACGCGCCGGCCGCGACCTGCTGCGCGATACGGCGGGTGATTGTCGTCGTCTTGCCCGAGCCGGCCCCGGCGAGAATGCACACCGGGCCGCGCACAGCCTCCGCTGCGCGGCGCTGCTCGGGATTCAGGCCGTCGAGCGGGTCCATCGGGTCACGGTACCGGCACGCCCGGCGAGCGCTGTGACGGGAGTGCAACAGCCGAACCTGGTTCTCGCCGCAGGCGAAACCAGGTTCAGGTCTGTGACGGTTCGAACGGCTGAAGACGTGAACCTGGTTCCGCTGCGCGGCAACCAGGTTCACCCGTCAGTGCAACGTGTCTTCCAGAACCGCTTCGCGGCCGGTGCGCACGGGTTCCGCGACCATCGCGCGCAGCTTGGCGACGACCTGGAGCGTGTCGCCCTCCTCGACGAGCCGCTCGAGTGACGCAAGGGACTCCTCCAGCCAGGCCGAGTCGATCTGCGGCCGGGCGGCGCGCATGATCTTCGGGTGCGACGTCGGCCCGACGGCCTCGCCTTCGTTCCAGAGCACCTCGTGCACCTTCTCGCCGGCGCGCGCTCCCGTGAAGATGATCGGCACCTGCGACTCGTCCTTGCCCGAGAGGTGGATCATCTGCCGGGCCAGGTCGAGGATCTTCACCGGCTCACCCATGTCGAGCACGTAGACCTGGCCACGCCCACCCATCGCGCCCGCCTGCACGACGAGCGAGGAGGCTTCGGGAATCGTCATGAAGAAGCGCGTCATCTCCGGGTCGGTCACCCTCACCGGGCCGCCGCGCTCGATCTGCTTGCGGAAGATCGGGATCACCGATCCAGATGAACCGAGCACGTTGCCGAAGCGGACGGCGACGAAGCGCGTGTCGACCTCGGGATGGAGTGCGAACGACTCGATGATCCACTCGCACACGGCCTTCGACTGCCCCATCACGTTCTTCGGGTTCGCCGCCTTGTCGGTGGAGATGAGGACGAAGCGCTCGACACCGAACTCGACTGCGACCTCGGCCAGCGTGCGCGTTGCGAGCACGTTGTTCGACACGGCCTGCAGGGGATTCGCTTCGAGCATGCCGACATGTTTGTACGCAGCGGCGTGGAAGAGCACCTGCGGCCGGTAGCGCTCGAACACCTGGCGCAGCTTCGCCTTGTCACCCGTGTCGGCCAGCACGGGGATCGCGGCCGTGAAGTCGCGCTCGTCGACGAGCTCGCGCTCGATCTCGAACAGCGCCGACTCAGCCTTGTCGACGAGCACGAGCCGCGCCGCGCCGAGCCGCGAGAGCTGGCGGCAGAGCTCCGAGCCGATCGAACCGCCGGCGCCCGTGACGAGCACCGTCTTGTCCTTGACGTACGACGCAACGAGCCGGAGGTCGACCTCGACCTGCTGGCGGCCGAGCACATCCTCGACCTGTACCGGCCGGATCTGGGCGCCGAGATTGAGGTCGCCGGCGATCAGCTCGTGCAGGCCCGGCAGCGTCTTGACGACCACGTGCTCGGCCAGGCACGTCTCGACGATCTTCTGGCGCACTCGTCCCGGCGCCGACGGGATCGCGATCAGCACCTCGTCGGGCTTGTTGTCGCGCAACAGGTGTGCGAGGTCGTCGGTGGTGCCGAGCACCTTCACGCCGTTGATGCGATCACCGCGCTTGCGGGGGTCGTCGTCGACGAAGCCGATCGGCGTGTAGTGAAGCTGCCGGTTGCGCTGCAGCTCGCGCACCATCAACTGGCCGGCGTCGCCGGCACCGACGATCAGCACCTCCTTGCCATGGGCGACGAGCCCGGCGGGCGGCCGCTCGATCAGCGTGCGCGCAAGGAGCCGCGTCCCGGCGACGAAGGCGAGCAGCAACAGGAAATCGAGCGCCGCGATCGAGCGCGGCAACCGGGAGGTGTGGACGGGCGGGAACGCGTAGAGCACGAGGTAGGCGAGCAGTGACGCAACCGTGACGCCGCGCGCTGCGCCCCACATGTCGCGTGTGGAGACGTAGCGCCACCAGCGGTTGTAGAAGCCGAAGACGACGAACGTCGCCAGCTTGATCGCGACGATCAGGGCGACGACTTGCCAGTCGAGCAAGTGCCGGTAGAAGACGGGCGTCGCCTGGTCGAAGCGCAGGAAGAACGTCAGCCGCCAGGCGGCGACGATCAGGACCGCATCGAACGCAAGTTGCCAGACCCGGTGTCGATTGACCGGGAAGTGCATCAGGACCGGACGAGACCCGAGGCGCGCTTCAAGACGGAGACGACCTCCGCCTGCTGCTCCCCGGTGATCCCGGCCCACAGCGGCAGGCAGAGATTCTCGCGCGACGCCTTCTCCGTCTCGGGGAAGTCGCCCTCGGAGTACCCGAGATAGCGCAGCGCCGGCTGCAGGTGCAGCGGCGGCTGGTAGTAGATCGCACAGCCGATGTCGGCTTCCTTCAGCGCGGCGGCGAGCCGGTCGCGCTCGGGCGAGCGGATGCAGTACATGTGGTAGACGTGGCCGTCGTCGTCAACCGGAGTCTCGACGAGCCCGTCGAGGAGCTCTGTGTACAGCGCGGCCGCCTCGCGGCGTTGATGGTTCCAGTCGTCGATGTGCCGCAGGAAGATACGCAGGAACGACGCCTGCATCGCATCGAGGCGCGAGTTGTAACCGATGTAGAGGAACTCCTTCTTCGCCGCGGAGCCGTGGAAGCGCAACATGCGGATGCGCTGCGCGAGCTCGGGGTCGTTGACCGCGACCAGGCCGCCGTCGCCGAGCGCGAAGAGGTTCTTCGTCGGAAAGAAGCTGAAGGTCGATGCCACGCTGGTCGCGATGCCGCCGGCGCCGAACGCCTGAGCGGCGTCCTCGATCACCGGCAAGCCGAAGCCGCTGAGGTCCGGAGCCGGGCGGCCGAACAGGTGCACCGGCATGATCGCCTTCGTGCGCCCGGTGATCCGCCGTTCGACGTCGGCCGGGTCGAGGTTGAGAGTGACCGGATCGATCTCGGCGAACACGGGCGTGGTGCCGCGCCGCGCGATCGACTCCGCGGTCGCGTAGAAGGTGAACGCCGGGCAGATCACCTCGTCACCGGGGCCGATCTCCATTGCGTCCATGACGAGCACCAGCGCGTCGGTGCCGTTGCCGCAGCTCACCGATTCCGTCGTGCCGAGGAACTCGGCCGCTTCGCGCTCGAACGCTTCGACCTCGGGCCCGAAGATGAAACGGCCGCTCTCGAGTGTGCGGGCGAAGGCCTCCTGGAGCTCCGGGATCAGCGGGGCGTACTGCGCCTGAACGTCAACGTGGGGAATCGTCATCGGCGGGGACAATCGTAGCCGTGCGGCGAAGCCGCAGTGCCCAATACGCCGCCGCAACGAGGATTCCCGCCACCACGGCGTACTCGACCCAGCGGAAGTCCTTGTGGAAGGTATCCCAGTTCGAGCCGAGCGCCCAACCGGCCGCAGCGAGGGCGAGGCACCAGATCGAGTTGCCGGCGAGCGTCAGAACGTTGTAACGCGGGAACGGGCTCTCGAAGACCCCGGCGGGGATCGAGACGAACGAGCGGGCGACCGGAGTGATCCGCCCGACGAAGACCGCCCAGTCGCTCCAGCGCGCGAACCAGCGCTCGGCCCGCTCGAACTTCGCCTGCGTGAGGTGGAACCAGCGGCCGTACCGGTGCACGAACGGCTCGCCGCCGTGGTCGCCGATCCACCAGCCCCCCACCGCGCCGACCTGGTACCCAAGCACACCTGCAGCAACGACGGCGGCGTACGCCCCGAGCCCGGTCGCATGCCAGCCGAGGACGTCGAACCGGTGGGCGAGCGCGCCCGAGGCGAGCGCACCGCCGTACACCATCACGAGCTCACTGGCCGCCGGGAACACGGCGTCGATCATCATCAGGAAGAACACGGCGATCACGCCGTAGTGTGCGAGCCAGGACGTCACGGCTCGACTCTAGCCAGTGCGCCTGAACGAAAAC
This sequence comes from Thermoleophilia bacterium, assembly GCA_017882605.1. Classification (GTDB taxonomy): domain Bacteria; phylum Actinomycetota; class Thermoleophilia; order Gaiellales; family Gaiellaceae; genus PALSA-600. The sequence goes on from JADGPE010000003.1 coordinate 44,832, forward strand.
GGAACAGCGAGGTCCGACGTGCCCACCGAGCTCGTGACGAAGAGGTGCGCGACGTACCGGCCCCCGTAGGCGCGCGTGCCGTGCGGCAGCCTCCCGTCCCAGATCACGGACTGAGCGCCCGCCGGCAGGCTGACTGGCGGCACCTCGCGAACGAGCACACCGTTCGGGGTCTCGATGCGCAGCTTGACGGTCGCGGCCCGCGAGAGTGTGAACCGGATCGCGGCGGTCCCGCGGGCGAGCTTCGGCGCGCTGAGCCCGCGCAGTGTCGTGTCGTACCGGAACGTGCGGTCGATCGTCGACGTGCGCTTCAGGTCGTCGGTCGCGGTGACGTTCCAGTGCCACGTCCCTTCAGCGTCGAAGGTGGAGTACGTGAACGGATACGAGCCCGGGTCGTGCTGGACGCCGGCCTCGAGAACGCGCGGCCGGCCGTCGGGGCCGATCAGCTGAGCGGTCACCTGCGACGGACGGACGAGCTTGTAGGACAACTGTTCCTGTGTCCTGCCGGCTTCCCCGGTCAAGAGCGCCACGGGTGGCGGCGCGGCGTAGACGCCGAAGTACTCGACGAGCAGCGCTTCTCTGACCGCGCGCTCGCCGGTGCTCGGCCGGTTCAGCAGCTGCCCGTCGAAGGCGACGGTGACGTCCGGCCCGGGCTCGAGCCCCGCCGCGGTGACGGCGCCGAGGCGCGCCATCGTCTGCGCCAGTTCGAAGCTCGAGAGGCCGACGCTGTAGCCCGGCTGGCCACCGTCGACCGCGACGAGGATGACGCGGCCGTCTGCGAGTTGGCCGACGGCGGCCCGCGGCGTGCGCGCGGCGATCTGGTCGTTCGTGAAGTCCTCCAGCGACCGGAACACCGGTGCCGAACTGCGCACGAGGACCGGCCCGCCGCCGAGAGCCGCCACGACGTTCGTCCACGCAGGCTGCAGGATCAGGCGGGCGGCGATCTGCGTGCCGACCGGTGCCTCCGCCTGGAGCTTCGCGGCCGCCGAACCGGCTGCCTGGATGATCGCGCCGCCGGGCGGGATCGGCTCGCCGCCGTTGACGCCGACCGAGCTGACAGCGGCCGAGAGGGCGGCGTTGGGAGTCGCCGCAGGAAACGACTGCAGCACGATCTCCACCGATCCGGAGACCGCCGGAGCCTTTGGCCCGAACGCCGGTGTCAGCAGCACGAACTGCCCCTGCGCCGGCACCTGGTTGAGCCCGCTGAGCGTGCGCCGCTGCCCCGTCCCCTGCCAGGTGCCGAAGAACTTGACCCGGTCGACGTGCAAGCCCCCGGCCGAGTCGATGCCGATCGAGGAGCGCGAGCCGAAGGGCGGATGCGCCAGGACGCCGCCCGCCATGAAGATCCCCGCCGGATGCCCGTCGCCCGGGCTGAACAGGTCACCGTTGATGCCTGCGACCGTCGCCTGGGCGGAGACGTCCTGCTCGATCTGCGTGACCGGCTCGCGGCCACCGAGCACCGTCCCGTGGGCCAGCACCGGCGCGAGCTGAAAGAGGCCGTCCTGGTCGCCAGGCCGCGGCGCGGTCAGCACGTGCACCGCGACGGCGCCGTGCGGCGTGAACTCGACCGCCTGCTCGTAGGTGACACCAGGCAGCAGCGTCGTTCCCTGCGCGTGGGCGGCGGGCGCCGCGAATGCCGCCGCCAGCACCAAGAGAGTCGAAACACGGCGCACCATCCCTCGACCGAGGGTAGCCAAGGCCCCGGGAAGGCGGTGCTTTACGTCCGTTTTACGTTTCCCTTGCGGGCAGCGCACGACCCGCGGCCAAGGTCAGGGCAATCGCTCTCAGCCCAACTGGAGGAATTGAATGCGCAAGTTGACCTACATCGCCGCGCTGCTCGTCGCGCTCGTCGCGACCGGCTATGCCGTGGCGGACGGAATGGAGGGCGCGAAGAGTGTCAGCGCCGTCGCGGGCACCTTCACGGCGACCGGCACGAGCACCTCGAGCCGCACGTGCACGACGACGGACGGCAAGACGGTCGTCGTGACCGACGGCAAGTACACCGGGACCGCCACGGGCGATCCCGACCTCACGGGAGCGATCACCCTGCGCGCACGCAGTGTGATCAACACGACCGACAACGTCGGCGTCGTCAGCGGCCAGTTCCGGATCGCCCAGGCATCCGGCCGCGACACCGCGACCGAGTACTCCGCGGTCTACGACCACGGCACGATCGCGGGCCTCGCGAGCGGCCGGGCGCACGCCCCGTCCGCGCGGCTGGTCGCGAACCTGTCGGCGTCCTTCTCGGGTGCAACCGGGTTCACCGGCGGCAAGCTCGGCGGAGGCACCTCCGGCGGCTCGGCCGTCGAGGTCGGTGGCAGCTCCTGCCAGCCGTCGCACACGACGCCCGAGAAGAGCGAGGCACGCGGAACGATCTCCGCTCTCTCGACCACGTCGATCACCGTTGCGGGCCTGACCTGCGCGATCCCGGCGGACAAGTCCGCCGACGTGAACGCCAAGTTCAAGCAGAACGACGTGGCGCAGATCCGCTGCTCGCTCACGAGCGGCGTGAACACGCTGACGAGCATCAGCGGCAAGACGCATCACTGAAGGCAAGGCTGACAGTGCGCCGGGTGGATGGCCGGCGCACTGTCAGCCCGATTCAGCGGACGGGCGCTTCCTGCTCCCTAGGCGCGGCGGCCGGGGCGGCCAGGACGCTAGGTTGACGGTGTGAGCGTCCGCACCGAACTGGTCGAAGGCCTGATGGCGCGGTTCCCGCACATCCCGCCCGAGGCCGTGCTGAAAGAGGACCTCCTGCGCACGGGCATGGCCTTCGAGGATGCCGCGCTGACTGACAACCTCGACGGCGAGGTCAAGCCGAAGTCGTACTTCATCTTCTCGTTCGACCAGAAGCCGCTCACCCAGCTCGGCGAAGCAGCAAGGCGACGCCCACCCGAGGAGATCGCGCTGACCGGCGGCCCTTACGCGCTACGGCGCACGATCGTCTCGGTGCGCGTCAACCCCGACTCACCGTACCGCGTCACGCGCGGCGAGGACAGCACGCTGCGTCTCACGCTCGACGGCCGGGCGATCGCCGAAGTCGGCCTGCCGCCGATGCCCGAGTACTACCGCCACGAGCTCGCGAACGGGAAGACGGTGATGGAGACCGCACCCACGATCCAGTGGGGCTACCTGATTTATCTGACCGTGCTGCGCCTCTGCCAGTACTTCGGCGCCAAGGAGGAGTGCCAGTTCTGCGACATCAACCACAACTGGCGCCAGCACAAGCAGGAGGGCCGGCCGTACACGGGCGTGAAGCCCGTCGAGGACGTGCTGGAGGCGCTGGCGCTGATCGACCGGTACGACACCGCGAAGGTTTCGAAGGCATACACGCTGACCGGCGGCTCGATCACGAGCACCGTCGACGGTCTCGCAGAGGCCGACTTCTACGGACGCTACGCGCAGGCGATCGAGGAGCGGTTCCCGAACCGGTGGATCGGCAAAGTCGTCGCGCAGGCGCTCCCGAAGGCGGACGTGCAGCGCTACAAGGATTACGGGATCACGATCTACCACCCGAACTACGAGGTGTGGGACAAGCGGCTCTTTGAGCTCATCTCACCGGGCAAGGAGCGGTATGTCGGGCGCGAGGAGTGGCACCGCCGCATCTTCGACGCGGCCGACGTATTCGGCGCCCGCTACGTGATC
>JADGPE010000004.1 GCA_017882605.1 Thermoleophilia bacterium
TTCCCGAACGCGTTCGCAACCAAGAACCCGACGCTGCTCTGGCAGAACGGCTCCCAGGCATCGCCGTACGGCTTCTTCAACGCGAACCTCTCGCAGAACGCCAACATCCCGCCGGGGCAGGACGCCTCGGCGACGGGGAACTGGTCGCACACCTATGACGCAACCGCGACCACACTCCTGAATCAGTGGAAGGTGAGTCTCGACACCAAGACGCAGCACACGATCGCTACGAAGCTCGAGAAGATCTTCCTCGACCAGATGCCGATCGTCCCGCTCTTCATCGGCCCGCGCTGGTCGACCTACAGCACCAAGTACTTCCATTGCTTCAACTCGCCGAAGAACTTCTACGGCGATCCGATCTTCTCCACCTACCCAGACAACCTCCTCTCGTTCACCCGCATCTGTCCCGGCGGACACGCCGGTCCGTAGCGGGCCTTGGGGGCAGCCGGGCGGGACTTCGGTCCCGCCCGGCGCAATACTCGGCCATAAGCGATGCGCTGGTTCGCCCGCAGATGTCTCTTCTACGTGTTCGCCATCTGGGTGGCGCTCACGCTCAACTTCCTGCTCCCGCGCCTCATGCCCGGCGACCCGGCCGGCGGAGTCCTCGCCCGGCTCTCACCCTCACAGATCCAGGCGAACCCGGGCATCATCCAGACCTACCGGGCCTTGCTCGGCGGCGGCAACAAGTCTGTCTGGCAGGACTACATCGCCTACCTGCATCGGCTGACGCACTTCAACCTGGGGATCTCGACCTCGAACTATCCCGCGCCGGTCTCCGAGGTGATTGGGCGCACGCTCCCGTATTCGATCGCGCTCGTCGGCGTCGCGGTCCTGCTGGCGTTCATCATCGGCACCGGGATCGGGATGATCGCCGCCTGGAAGCGCGGCGGCACGGTCGACACCGTCTTCGTGCCGGCGCTGATGGGGCTGGGCGCATTCCCGGCCTTCTTCACCGCGCTCCTCTGCGTCTATTTCTTCGGGCTCAAGCTCGGTTGGTTCCCGATCCAGCACGCCTACGCCAGCGGGCTCGTGCCCGGCTTCAACTGGGCTTTCGTGGCGAGCGCCCTGCGACACGGCGAACTGCCCGTGCTCGTGATCATGGCCGCCTTCACAGGCGGCTGGGTGCTGAACATGCGCACGGTGATGATCAACACGATCAGTGAGGACTACGTCGCAATGGCCCAGGCCAAGGGCCTGAAGGATCGCCGCGTGATGACTCGCTACGCCGGTCGCAACGCGATCCTGCCTCCGCTGAACGGGTTCGCCGCCCAGTTCGCAGGCGCCGTCGGCGGTCTCGTCTTCGTCGAGTACGTGTTCAGCTACCCGGGCGCCGGCCTGACGTTGCAGCAAGCAGCGCTCGGCAACGACTACCCGCTCACGCAGGGGCTGCTGCTCGTCTTCGCGTTCGCCGTCATCGTGGCGAACTTCGCGATGGACATGCTCAACTTCCTGCTCGATCCAAGGGTGCGGGCCAGCTGATGTCTCAACTGCAACCGCTCCTCGAGCCGGAGGTCACCCCCCTCTCGGTCCCCGCCCCTCGGAAGCACCACCGCATCCCGGGCTGGCTCTCGCTCCTGTTCGAGAACCCGAAGTCGCGCTTCGGCCTCGTGCTGATCGGCTTCATGATCCTCGTTGCGGTGATCGCACCGTGGATCTCGGTCAACAACCCGACGGACTTCAACATCCTCGCCACGCGCCAGGCGCCGTCCTGGAATCACCTCTTCGGCACGACCGACCAGGGCAGCGACATCTTCTCGCAGGTCGTCCTCGGCACCCGCCGCTCGCTGATCCTCGGCGCCTCGGCCGCGCTGCTCGCGACCACGCTCGCCGCGACGCTCGGTATCCTCGCCGCCTACTCGGGGGGGATCATCGACGAGATCGTCAACTTCCTCACCAACGTCTTCCTCGTCATCCCCACGATCCCGCTCCTGATCGTCATCTCCGGCTACCTGAACGCGCGCGGCATGACGACGATGATCCTCGTGCTCGGGCTGACGCTGTGGGCCTTCGAGGCGCGCATCCTGCGCGGACAGGCGCTCTCGCTGAAGAGCCGCGACTTCGTCCACGCGTCCAAGGTCGCAGGGGAATCGACGCGCCGCATCGTCTTCGGCGAGATCATGCCGAACATGATCAGCCGCATTGCTGCGGCCTTCGTGCTCGTCTTCTACATCGCCCTGCTTGTCGACGCGGGCCTCGAGTTCCTCGGCCTCGGCGACACGACACACGTGAGTTGGGGGATGGTCCTGTACTGGGCCCAGACCAACTCGACGGTGCTGCAGGGCGAGTGGTGGCCGTTCCTCTTCCCGGGCCTCGCACTCGTGACGACCGTCGTCGGCCTCGTCTTCCTGCTCGCCGGGATCGATGAGCTCAGCAACCCGCGGCTCCGCACGATGAAGACGAAGAAGAGGAAGAAGGCGTCGCGGTGACCGTGGTCGAGCCGACGGTGATCCCCGGAGCGCAAACCGAGGCACGCGAGACGCTCGTCGAGGTGCGCGACCTCCGAGTCGCCTACGGCGACGTGGTCGCGGTCGACGGCGTCAACCTGTCGATTGCCGCCGGTGAGATCCTTGGCCTCGCCGGCGAGTCCGGTTGCGGCAAGACGACGATTGCGAACACCGTCATGCAGGTGCTGAGGCCTCCGGCCGAGATCGTCGGCGGCAGCATCCTCTTCCGCGGCGACGACCTCGTCGGGCGCAAGCCCGAAGAGCTGCGCAAGTACCGCTGGCGCAACGTCTCGATGGTCTTCCAGAGCGCCATGAACGCCCTCAACCCGGTGATGCGCGTCGGCGACCAGTTCGTCGACATGATGCGCGCCCACGAGCACATCTCGAAGGACGATGCCCTCGCGCGCGCCGGCGAACTGCTCGACCTCGTCGGCATCGACAGGCGCCGCACCCGCGCGTACGCACACGAGCTGTCGGGCGGCATGCGCCAGCGCGTGATCATCGCCATGGCGCTCGCGCTCAACCCCGAGCTCGTGATCATGGACGAACCGACGACGGCGCTCGATGTCGTCGTGCAGCGGGAGATCCTGCAGCAGATCAAGGATCTCCAGGAGCAGCTCGGGTTCGCAGTGCTCTTCATCACACACGACCTGTCGTTGCTCTTCGAGGTCGCACACCGGATCGCGATCATGTACGCAGGCGAGGTCGTCGAGGAAGCGCCCGCGGCAGAGCTGCGGAACGCGCCGCGGCACCCCTACACCAGCGGGCTCGTCAGCTCCTTCCCCCCGCTCAGGGGGCCGATCGAGCGGATGACCGGCATTCCAGGCTCGCCGCCCGACCTGGCCTCGCCGCCCGCCGGGTGCCGATTCCATCCGCGGTGCCCGAACTGCGTGCCGGAGGAGAGCGAGCTGCACAGGCTGCAAACCACGGTGCGCCCGGTGCTACGCAACGTCGGCCCAAGCCATCGCGTGGCCTGCCACCTCGTGGAGCAGCAGCGATGACGGCCTCGATCTCCGGATCCGTCGAGGTTCGCGGACTGACGAAGCACTTTGCAACCGGCAACGGTCTCAGGCCCGGCCGTAGCCGTCTGCACGCGGTCGACGACGTGACGTTCACGCTGCGGCCCGGCACCGTCACCGCACTCGTCGGCGAGAGCGGCAGCGGCAAGAGCACGGTGGCGCGGATGCTCGCCCGGCTCTACGCGCCGACGAGCGGCCGCATCTACTTCAAGGACGAAGACGTCACGGATGTGAAGCGCAGGCGAGACGTCCTGCGCTACCGGTCGCAGGTGCAGATGATCTTCCAGGATCCGTTCGGCTCGCTGAACCCGGTCAAGACGATCCACCATCACCTCGCACGGCCTCTGAAGATCCACAATCTGGTCGAGCGCTCGCAGATCGACGAGCGAATCGGAGAGTTGCTGACGACGGTCGGGCTGGTGCCCCCTGAGCGCTACGTCGACAAGTACCCGTACGAGCTCTCGGGCGGGCAGCGCCAGCGCGTCGCCATTGCCCGCGCGCTCGCCGTCGAGCCGACCGTCCTCGTGGCGGATGAGCCGACGTCGATGCTCGACGTCTCGATCCGCGTCGGCATCCTCAACCTGATCCTCGACCTGAAGGAGCGCGAGCAGCTCGCGTTTCTGTACGTCACGCACGATCTCGGAAGCGCCCGCTACATCGCCGACTACATGCTCGTCATGTACGCCGGCCAGATCGTCGAGCAGGGGCCGATCGACCGTGTCCTCCAGAGCCCGCTGCATCCGTACACGCAACTGCTGATCGACTCGGTTCCGGACCCGGCTGCCGTCGTCCACGAGCGCATCGACGTGCGCAAAGGCGTTGCATCGGCCGCCGTCGACCCACCCGAAGGCTGCCGGTTCGCCGACCGCTGTCCCTTGCGCATCGGCGTCTGCACGCAGGTGACGCCGGAGCTCGTCCTGACCGAGGACGGGCACAGCGCACGCTGCCATGTCACCGCACCGTCCCACGCCATTCGAGAGGAGATCCGTGAGCCAGTTCACTGAGTTGTTCCCTGCCGAGTTCGTCTGGGGCGCCGCGACCGCCTCGTACCAGATCGAGGGCGCATCGAACGAAGATGGTCGCGGCGAAAGCGTGTGGGACAGGTTCTGTGCCACGCCGGGCAAGGTGCGGAACGGAGACTCCGGTGCCGTGGCGTGCGACTTCTACCATCGCTACCACGACGACATCACCTTGATGCGCGAGCTCGGCCTCGACGCGTTCCGCTTCTCGATCGCCTGGCCGCGTGTCCTGCCGGAGGGAAAGGGCCGCGTCAATGCCGCGGGGCTCGACTTCTACGACAAGCTCGTCGACGAGCTGCTCGGCAACGGGATCGCGCCGTACGTGACGCTCTTCCACTGGGATACGCCCCAGGTGCTCGAGGACGCAGGCGGCTGGCCCGCCCGCGAGACGATCGATGCGTTCGCCGAGTATGTCGAGGCCGTGTCGGCGCGCCTGGGTGACCGGGTCGCCCACTGGATCACGCACAACGAGCCGTGGGTCGTCTCGTGGGTCGGCCACGGTTGGGGCCACCACGCGCCGGGACGCCAGTCGGACGCCGATGCGCTCGCAACCGCGCATCACCTGCTCCTCTCGCACGGTCGCGCGGTGGAGATCCTGCGGCGCAACTCGCCCGGCGCGCAGGTCGGGATCACCCTCAACCTCGACAACCCCTATGCCGCCACCGAATCACCGGAGGACATCGCCGCGGCGCGCTGGGTCGACGGCCTCCACAACCGCTGGTTCCTCGATCCGCTGTTCCGCGGCTCATATCCGGACGACATGCTCGAGGCGTGGGCGGAGATCATGCCGGAGGTACGCGACGGCGATCTCGAGCTCATCTCGACGCCGATCGACTTCCTCGGCATCAACAACTACACCTCGCCGCTCGTGGCGGCGGACGACAACGGCGGCCGGTCGCGGATCGTGCGCCGGGCGGACGTCGACCGCACCGACATGGGCTGGGAGGTCGTGCCGGAAGGGCTCCAAGACCTGCTCCTGCGGCTTCATCGCGATTACCAGCCTGAAGCGATCTACGTGACCGAGAACGGCGCCGCCTACCCCGATGTCCGCGGGCACGACGGAAGCGTCAACGATCCGGAACGGCAGGCGTATCTCGAGAGCTACCTGGCGGGCGCGGCGCGCGCGGTCGCGCAGGGTGTGCCGCTCCGCGGCTACTTCGCCTGGTCCCTGCTCGACAACTTCGAATGGGCCTGGGGCTACTGGAAGCGGTTCGGCCTCACCTACATCGACTTTGCGACCCTCGAGCGTGTGCCGAAAGGCAGCTTCTACTGGTACCGCGACTTCATCGCGAAGCAGCGACTGAGGGCGGCGGGTGAAGCGGCAGCCTGAACGTGACTACGCCGGAGGCGCGCCCGCCGCCTGGCCGGCCATGCGAAGCCCGATCTCGTCGACGCTCGCGCCGGGAGGCATTTCGGAGAGCCCGCCTTCGTACATGACGAAGATCCGGTCGTGCAGGGCGAGGATCTCGTCGAGGTCCTCGCTGATCAGCAGGACCGCCGTCCCGTTCTCCGCCGCGCGCAGGAGGAACGAATGCACCTGCTCGACGGCGGAGACGTCGAGCCCGCGCGTCGGCGAGCCGGCGACGAGCACACTCGGGCTCGCCGAGAACTCTCTGGCGATCACGACCTTCTGCAGGTTCCCGCCCGAGAGATAGTCCGTCTGCTGGTCGGGGCCCGACGCCTTGATCTCGAAGGTGCTGATCTCGTGCTCGGCGTTCGTGCGCATCGGGCCGAGCCGCAGGAACGGCCCACGGCAGTTGTTGCGGAACGACTTGAGGGCGAGGTTCATGGCGATCGAGAGGCTCGGCGCGACGCCGGTGCCGAGGCGGTCCTCAGGCACGTAGCCGACCCCCGCCTCGAAGGCCGAGCGCGCGTCGCCCGCGCGCACCGGCTTGCCCTTGACCCGAATCGAGCCCTTCGTGTACGGGCGCAGGCCGGTGATCGCCTCCGCGAGCTCACGCTGGCCGTTCCCGGAGACGCCCGCGACGGCAGCGATCTCGCCCGCCCGAACGGTGAGCGAGACGCCCTTGACGGCGGTGATCCCGCGGTCCCCTTCGGCCCACAGATCCTCCACCTCGAGCACCGGGGGACTATCGGGCCGGGCCTGCCCCTCTCGCGTCACCGGCTTGATGTCGCGACCGACCATCAATGTCGCGAGCGACTGCGCCGTCGCGTCGGTGGTCTGCACGGTCGCGAGCGCCTTCCCCGCCCTGAGCACGGTGACGCGGTCCGAGACGGCCATCACTTCGTGCAGCTTGTGTGAGATGAAGATGACCGTCCGGCCTTCGCCTGCGATCTGGCGGAGCGTCGCGAAGAGCAAGTCCGCCTCGCGGGGCGTCAACACTGCGGTCGGCTCGTCGAGGATGAGCACGCGCGCTTCCTGATACAGCGCCTTCAGGATCTCGACCCGCTGCTGCTCGCCGACCGAGAGCTGCCAGATGCGCGCGCGAGGATCGACACCGAGGCTGTAACGCTCGCCCAGATCGCGCACCTGGGTGTCGACCGCCCCCGGATCGATACGGAAGTGGCGGCCCGCCCCGCGGCGGTCGCCGAGCATCAGGTTCTCGGCCACGGTGAACCGCGAGACGAGGCGGAACTGCTGGTGCACCATGCCGACGCCGTTGTCGATCGCCTCGCGCGGCGAGGTGAACGCGACCGGCTTGCCGTGGAGCGAGATCGTGCCTTCGTCGGCGCGGTAGAGGCCGGTGAGGATGTGCGAGAGCGTCGTCTTGCCCGCACCGTTCTCACCGAGCAGCGCGTGCACCTCCCCGGACGCGGCCTCGAAGTCGACCTGGTCGTTCGCGATGACGCCGGGGAACCGCTTCGTGATCCCGACCATCGAGACGGCAGGCACAGCCGACGCCATCAGCGTTCCTCCCGCGCATAGGCGTTGCCGAGTGCCGCGGGCGCGCCGAGCCGGCTCCGCGCCGTCCCGGACGAGACGACGACGAGCACGACGATCGTCATCACGTACGGCAGCGCGTTCGTCCAGAGCACCGTCGGCCCGAGGCTGATGTGGCGGGCCTGGAGCTGAGGTGCGAGCGCCTGGAGCGCCCCGAAGAAGTAGGCGCCGACGAGGCAGAGCTCCGGCCGCCAGAACGCGAAGATGACAAGCGCGATCGCGATCCATCCGGCGCCGCCGGTGATCCCATTCACCCATTGCGGTGTGATCGCGAGCGTGATCGACGCACCGGCGACGCCGGCGAACGCACCTCCCGCGAGCGTGTGGGCGTAGCGATACGAGGTGACGTTGATGCCCATCGTGTCGGCCGCAGCCGGTGACTCGCCGACCGACCGAACGTTGAGGCCCGGCCGCGTGCGCGACAGGTAGAGCCAGATTGCGATCACGCAGGCCCACGAGACGTAGACGAGGATGTCCTGTCCGAACACGATCGGCCCGATCACCGACCAGCGCTGCATGCTCGCCGGGAACACTGCGTGGAACGTGTGCCTGGCCGGCGCGTCGGAGAGGTTGAGGTCGTTCCCGAGGTAGGACGACAGGCCGGCCGCACCCGCGAAGATCGTCAGCGCCAGACCGGAGACGATCTGGCTGGCGCGGAGCGTGATGACGAGGAAGGCGTGGATCGACGCCATCACCGCGCCCGCAAGAGCCGCGACGAGGATCGCGGCCGTGAGCGCGATTCCCGCGCTCGTGTGGACGCGCTGCACGGTCCAGAAGCCCATCACCGCACCGACGAGCATCATCCCCTCGACGCCGAGGTTGAGCACCCCCGACCGCTCCGCGAGCAGCTCGCCGAGCGAAGCGTAGAGCAGCGGCGTCCCGTAGGCGATGCCCGAGGCGATCAGGACGATCAGGAGCGAGTTGTTCATGCGGCCGGCCCCGGCTCGGTCGCGGCGACACCGCGCTTGGTGCGGACGATGCGCACGCGGTGGCGGATCAGCACCTCGCCCCCCAGCGCCGAGAACAGGATGATGCCCTGGATCACGCCGACGAGGCCTGCCGGGAAGTTCGCTCCCTGCAGCGTGTTGCCCGCGTTCTCGAGGCCGCCCATCAGGAACGCGACGAGGACGACCGCATAGGGGTTGTAGCGGGCGAGGGCGGCGATCACGATCCCCGTGTAGCCGTAGCCGAGCTTCTGCAGACCGTTCGGGTCGCCGTCGACGGAGTGCGCGAAGTCGCCGACCTGGCTCGCGCCGCCGAGGCCGGCGATCGCGCCGGAGAGCGCCATCACGGCGAGGATCTTGCGCCGGACCCGGACGCCCGAGTAGCGCGCCGCCCGGTCGGAGTCGCCGAGCACCTGCGCCTCGAATCCGAAGCGAGTGCGCTTGTAGAGCACCCAGAGGACGACCGCCGCCGCCACCGCGAAGCCCGCCCCGAGGGGGAGCGTGATCCCCCCCTGAACGTGGATCGTCCAGCCGGGCCAGACCGCCGAGGGCGGCAGCTCCTTGCCGGTCGGAAAGACGCTCGCGTTGAAGCCCTTCGTCTCGCGCCAGTAGGACTGGCTCTGGAAGATCAGGTAGGTCAGAAGCAGTCCGGCGACGTAGTTCAGAAGCAGCGAGGTGAGGATCTCGTTCGTCTTGCAGAAGGCGCGGAGGACACCCGGGATCAACGCCCAGGCAGTGCCCCCGAGGCAGCCCATCACGACCATCGCCGCGATCACGAAGGCCGACGAGCCGCCGTTGCCGCCGAGATAGAGCCCCGCGGCCGCGCCCGTGATCGCGCCGATGTACATCTGGCCCTCGGCGCCGATGTTGAAGAGCTTCATCCGGAAGGCCGCGGCCGCGGCGAGGCCGGTGAAGGCGAGCGGCGTCGCTACGATCAGCGTCTGGTTGAGCGACCCGGTCTGCAGGAACGCCGCGTCGAAAAGCTGGCGGTAGGTCGAGAGCGGGTTGTGCCCGGTCGCGAGGAGCACGATGCCCGCCACGAAGAACGCGAACAGGACCGAGGCGACAGGGACCGCAAGCGAGAGCCACCCCGGCTGTCGCAGCCTCCGTTCAAACGTGAAGCGCATGCCGTCCTGTCATCGGGGTGGGTGGAAACGCGTCGCGAGCAACGAGGAGGGGCGCCCCGGGGCGCCCCTCCTCGAGAGCGACCGCTAGCCCTTGGCGCTGCCGATCACGCCCTTGACCAGCCAGTTCATCCCGTACAGGCTGTTCGTGCCGCCTGTGAGGATGTCCATCTTGACGCCCTTCTTCACGCGCAGCTTGCCGCTCTGGTCGTAGAGCGGGCCCTGGAACTCGTAGAAGGACCCGTTGACGAGCTTCCTCTGGTACGCGGCGATCTTGGCCTTCGTGGCCGCGGTGACGCCGGGCCCGTACGGGGCGAGCTTCGTGAAGCCGTCCTTGATGGTGCCGTAGTAGAACCCCGTCTTCCACGTGTCGTTCATGGCCGCCTTGACACGCTTCAGGTAGTAGGGGCCCCAGTTGTAGACCGAGGCGGTCAGCCACGACTTGGGCGCGAACTTCTTCGCGTCGGAGTCGTAGCCCACCCACGGGATCTTCGCCGACTCGGAGTACTGGCCGGCCGCCGGGCTGTCGACGTTCTGACCCACGACGTCGGCGCCTGCGGTGACGAGGCTCTGGGCGGCCTTCTTCTCCTTCGCCGGATCGAACCAGGAGTTCGTCCAGACGAGGCTGACCGTCGCACCGGGGTGCATGAGCTGTGCGCCGAGAGCGAACGCATTCGCATGACGGATCACCTCGGGGATGGGGAACGGAACGACGTAGCCGATCTTGCCGGTCTTGCTGGCCGCGCCTGCCGCCATGCCGGAGAGGAAGACCGTGTCTTCCGCCCGGCCGAAATACTCGGCGAGGTTCTTCGTCTGGTCGGTCCCCGTCGCCTGCTCGAAGAGCACGTCCGGGTACTTCGCCACGAACGCCTTGGTCAGGTAGCCGTACGAGGTCGCGAAGATCAGCTTGTAGCCCTGAGCGACGAGGCTCTGGACGGTCTGCGCGAACTGTGCCCCAACGGCGATGTTCTCCTTGTAGGTCGTCTGAACCTTGCTGCCGAGCGCCTTTTGCACGTACAGACGACCCTGCTCATGGGCCTGCGACCAGCCACCGTCGTTGTGGGGGCCGACGTAGATGAAGGCCACCTTGTATGGCGTCGCGCGGTGGCTCGCGGAGCTCGTCAGCGCTCCCACGAGCGCAACGACTCCGGCCAGCGCCAGAGCAAGCGCGAGCTTGATCCTGATGTTCATGTCATCTCCTTCGGGGGGTTCGGCACGTCGTAGTAACCACCGTAACCGTTCAGGTCACGACACTTCAAAGGTTGATTTGGCCGAATTTGCATCGTTATTCGGCCTCGATCCTGGTCCCGGTCTCGCCGTGAAGCGCCCGCTCCACATTCGCCGGGTCGGTGATGATCGCGGTGCGGCCGCCACGCTCGAGGAACTCGACGACGGCTTGGATCTTGGGAGCCATGCTGCCTTCGGCGAAATGACGTTTCTCGGCCAGGCGCTCCTTCGCCTCGGCGAGCGTCATCCGGTCGAGCCAGCGCTCGTCGGGTGTCCCGAAGTCGAGCGCGACCTTCTCGACGGCGGTCGTGATCATGAGGAGCTCGGCGCCGATGCACGTCGCGAGCAGCGAGCACGCGTGATCCTTGTCGATCACCGCCGCTATGCCGGCCAAATTACCGTCGGCACCGACAACGACGGGAATGCCGCCGCCGCCCACCGAGATGACGACGAACCCGCTCTCGACCAGCGTCCGGACCGCAGCCTCCTCGACGATCCGCACGGGCACCGGAGACGCGACGACGCGCCTCCAGCCACGGCCCGCATCCTCCCGGACGGCCCAGCCGTCCTCGTCGCGGCGCCGGTTCGCGGTCTCCTCGTCCATGAACGAGCCGATCGGCTTCGACGGGTGCGCGAACGCCGGGTCGTCGGCCGCCACCTCCATCTGCGTCACCACCGCTACGGCATGCCGGTCGACCCCGAGGCGACGGAAGTCGTTCTCGAGGTTCTGGGCGAGCGCGTAGCCGATCGCCCCCTGGCTGTCGGCGCCGCAGACGTCCAGCGGCACCTCGTGCAGTTCGTGGGCCGCGAGCTCGGAGCGGCGCAGGATGAAGCCGACCTGCGGCCCGTTTCCGTGGCCGACGACGACATCCCAGCCGTCCTCGATCATCGCCGCGATGTGCCAGCAGGTCTCGCCTGCCGCGATGTACTGGTCGCGGACCGACTGGTGCTCCTTGTCGCGAATCAGCGAGTTGCCGCCGATCGCGACCACCGCCCGCCTGGAGCTCACGAGTCGCCCTCCATGCGCGTGATCGTCAGCGCGGAGCTGTCGGGACGCATCGGGGAAAGTACGGAGGAGACCGGCACACCACCCGCGTTCGATGTTCTCCACAATGCTGACTGTGGAGCGCCGCCGTTTCCGGGTCGGAGGGGTCGTGCAGGGCGTCGGATTCCGGCCGTTCGTCTTCGGGCTCGCGCAGCATCACGGCCTCGCCGGTTTCGTGCTCAACGACGGCACGGGTGTCGTCATCGAGGCCGAGGGCGCGACAATCGCGCTCGACGCGTTCGCCGCCGCTCTCCGCACCGAAGCCCCTTCGCTGGCTCGCGTCGACGTGGTCGAGATGGAGCAGGTGGGACCGGCCGGAGCCACCACGTTCACGATCGCCGCGAGCACGGCGACGGGCCGCACCGCCTTGATCCCACCCGACACCGCCACGTGCGACGACTGCCTGCGCGAGCTCTTCGACCCGGCTGACCGCCGGTATCGATACCCGTTCATCAACTGCACGCAATGCGGACCACGCTTCACGATCGTCCGTTCGGTTCCCTACGACCGGCCGAACACCACGATGGCCGGCTTTCCGCTCTGCGACGACTGCCGCCGCGAGTACGAGGACCCGGCAGACCGGCGCTTTCACGCAGAGCCCGTCTGCTGCGCCGTCTGCGGGCCTCGGCTCACGCTGCCGCTCGAGCAAGCGGTCACCCTGCTGCGCGGCGGAGCGATCGTCGCGGTGAAGGGGCTCGGCGGCTGGCATCTCGCGTGCGACGCCGCGGACGCGGCGGCGGTCGCGCGGCTCCGCTCGCGCAAGCACCGTGAGGACAAGCCGTTTGCCCTGATGACGACGCGCCCGGCGGTGCTCGCTCACATCGACGGGGCCGAGGCCGAGCTGCTCGACTCGCGCCGGCGCCCGATCGTGCTCGTGCGCCGCCGCGCGGACGCCCCGGTTGCCCCGGCGGTCGCGCCCGGCAGCCCCTGGCTCGGCGTGATGCTCCCGTACACGCCGCTCCACCACCTGCTGCTCGCCGACTTCGGCGGCGCGCTCGTGATGACGAGCGGCAACCGTTCCGACGAGCCGATCGCCTACGACGACGACGAGGCCCGCGAGCGCCTCGGCGAGATCGCAGATGCGTTCGTCGGCCACGACAGGCCAATCCACCGGCGCTGCGAGGACTCGATCGTTCGCGCGTCGTATCCGATCCGCAGGTCCCGCGGCTTCGCGCCCGAGGCGGTTCCGCTGCCCGTGGGGGCCGCGCAGCCGATCCTGGCGGTCGGCGCCGAGCTCAAGAGCACCTTCTGCGTCGCACGGGGGCGCGAGGCATTTCTCTCGCCGCATCTCGGCGACCTCGACACCGAGCTCGCCTATCGCGCGTTCCGCACCGACATCGACCTCTACGTCTCGATGCTCGGCGTGGTCCCGGAAATGTTGGCGCACGATCTGCACCCCGAGTACCTGTCGACGAAGTGGGCCGTCGAGCAGGACGCCGTGCTCCTGGGCGTGCAGCACCATCACGCGCACGCCGCGTCGTGCCTGGCAGAGCACGGCGAGACCGGCCCGGCGCTCGCGCTCGTCTTCGACGGGACCGGCTACGGGACCGACGAGACCCTCTGGGGCGGCGAGCTCCTGCGCTGCGACCTGACGGGATTCGAGCGCATCGCGCACCTGCGCCCCGTGCCGCTGCCCGGCGGTGAGGCCGCGGTCCGCGAGCCCTGGCGCATGGCGGCCTCGTACCTCGAGCTGGCCGGACGGCCGGTTCGGTTCGAGCGTTGGACGCTCGTGCGCGAGAGCCTGCACGTGAACGCACCGCTCTCCTCGGGCATGGGCCGGCTCTTCGATGCCGCTGCGGCGGTGCTCGGGCTGCGCGAGACGGTCACCTACGAAGGCCAGGCGGCGGTCGAGCTCGAGCTGCTCGCAGCGGACACCGCGGCCGAGCCCTACGCATGGCGCTTCGGCGACGGTGCCGAGCTGATCGCGGCCGTGCACGACGACCTGGCCGCCGGCCGGCCTCGGGCGAAGATCGCAGCTGCGTTCCACGAGACGATCGCGGCGGCTGCGGCGGCCGCCTGCGCGGAGGCCGGGGAGCCGGGCACGGTCGTGCTCTCGGGCGGCAGCTTCCAGAACCTGCGGCTCGCGGCGGCGACCCGGCGCAATCTGGAAGCGCTCGGGTTCCGCGTGCTCACCCACCGTGTCGTGCCGCCGAACGACGGCGGCATCAGCTACGGCCAGGCCGCGATCGCTGCAGCCGCCTGACCCGGCGGACGAGCGCGGGGTTCTGCTGTTGTGCCGTGCGCCACAGCGGGGCTAGCATCGGGGTCGATGGAGGCTTCGATCCGTGAGGGCCAGGCGCCCGTCGTCGTCGTGTCGCTCGAGGCGAGCGAGCGGTTGACCTCGGAGGCCGGCGCGATGATGTTCATCTCGGGCGACATCGCGATGGACGTCGAGATGCCCGGCGGCCTGATGGGCGGCCTCAAGCGGAAGCTGCTCTCCGGCGAAAGCCTCTTCCTGACCCGCTACGTCGCACGAAGCGCAGGCGCCGTTGGGATCACCGGTCCGTTTCCCGGCTCGATCAGGCAACACGAGCTCGACGGGGAGATCATCTGCGAGAAGCACGCGTACCTCGGGCACGTCGGCGACGTGGAGATCGAGAGCGCATTCGCGCAACGGCTCGGAATGGGCATCCGCGGCGGCGGCGAGGGCTTCTTCCTGCAGCGCCTGCGAGGGAAGGGCACGGTCTGGCTCCACGGGGGCGGCGACTTCCTCGACTTCGACCTGGCCCCGGGCCAGCGCCTGATCATCGACACGGGCTGCATGGTGATGATCGAGCCGACCGTCACCTACGACGTGAAGATGCAGGGCGGAGTCGCAAAGAGCCTGTTCGGCGGGGAAGGGCTCTATCTCGTCCACATGACCGGGCCTGGACATGTAACGCTGCAGACGCTGCCGTTCTCCCGCACCGCACGACGCGTTCTGGCCGCCGCCGGGGGCGGCCGCGACGAGACCGGCGGAATCCTCGGCGGAATCTTGGAATAGGAGAGTGTGAAATGGGATTTCTCGACAAGGCAAAGGCCGCAGCAGAACAGGCCGCCGCGAAGGCGAAGGAAGGCGTCGAAGACGTCCAGGCGAAGCGCGAGCTGAGCCAGGCCTACAACGAGCTCGGCAAGAGCACCTACGAGCTGATCGAGAGCGGCGAGGTCACCAATCCGCGCCTCGACGCGACCGCAGCCAAGATCCGGGCGCTGCTCGCCGGGATGGACGGCGACGGCTCCGCTGAGGGCGCGAGCACCGAGCCGCACGACTCGAGCCAGCCGCCGGCCATGCCCACCTAGGCCACGACGGACGTCAGGCCGACGTCCACCCGGATGCCCTCCCGCGCCGCGACGAGCGCCGCCTGGAGCTTCGGCACGATCCCGCCCGTCAGCTCGCGGCCCAGCGAGGCGATGTCACGGGCGCTCAAGGTGGGCACGACCTGGCCCTCGACGATCACACCCGGGACGTCCGAGGCGAACACGAGCCGGTCCGCGAAGAGCGCGACCGCGAGAACAGCGGCCGCATCGTCGGCGTTCACGTTCAGCGGGCCCCGCGCGAGCGGCGCAATCACCGGGATTGCGTCGTTCGCGAGCAGCCCCCAGAGGGACGGCGGGACGACGGGGAGCAGCATGCCCACGTGGCCGTAGCCGGGAAGCACCTGGGCTTCGAGCCCGAGGTCGTCGCCCATCAGCCCGACGGCGCGGCCACCGATCTGGCGGCAGAGCTCCTGGTTCTCGCGCTTGTACGCCTCGCGCACGACCGGGATCGCCTCGCCGCTCGTCACGCGGCGACCACCGACGAAGCTCGAAACGATGCCCGCCTCGTCCAGGGCGCGCGAGATGCGCCCACCCGCACCGTGCACGACACAGGCGCCGCTGCCCTCGTCGACGTAGCGCGCGATTGCGAACCGCTCCTTTGCGAGCAGTGCGCCTCCGCATTTGACCACGGTCAGAGCCACGGTCAGAAACACTTTACATTATGAAGTATTAATCCGCCAACACGTCGACGGCAATCGAGCCGTCGGGCTTCCTCTGGACGCGCAACGGCCAGACGTGCCCGCTGCTCGACGTGACCTCGATCTCGATCGGCTCCTCGCGCTTCCCCACCTCGCGCCGTGCGGTGAGCAGGTCGTCGTGCCGAGCGACCGCGGCGCGGATGGCGGGAATGATGTCCTGCGGGCCAAACGGCTTCGAGAGATACGAGAAGACGCCCGCACCGACGGCCCGCTCCACTGTCCTCCGGTCCGAATACGCGGTCAGCATGATGATCGGGAGCGGGCGCTCCGCATAGACCCGGCGTGCCGCCTCGACCCCGTCCAGATTCGGCATCTTCAAGTCGAAGACCGCCAGGTCGGGCTGGGTCTCGTGGGCCAGCGCGACGGCCTCGAGGCCGTCGCGGGCCTCTCCGCACACCTCGATTCCGTGCTCCTCGAGCATCTGCCGGAGGTCGAGCCTGATGAGCGTCTCGTCTTCGGCGATCAGAACCCGCAGCCCCTGGAGCGTCATGACGTCGAGCCTCCTTTGCTATACCTTTTGAAGCAATGGCCGAGATCCGCATCCCACCCGTGCTGCGTCCGGAAGCCGGCGGCGAACGGCTCGTCGACGTCGACGCGGGAACCGTCCGGGAAGCACTCGACACGCTCGTCGCCCGATTCCCCGCGCTGAAAGCGCGTGTCCTCGAAGGCGACGGCGTGCCGAGCTTCCTCAACGTCTTCGTCGACGGGAACGACGTCCGTCTCCTGAGCGGGCTCGAGACGGCCGTCTCCCCGGCGTCGAAGATCCTCCTCCTGCCTGCGGTCGCCGGCGGCTAGCCGTCATCCTTCGGCCACCGGCCTCGTGTGCACGGTGATCGGCCTGTGCTCCCGATGGCCCCCGCCGAGATGGCCGTGCGACTCCGTCCCGTAGCCGCCCGGGACCGGGATGTAGAACTCGGGATAGCCCCACATGCCGTGCTCGGAAACGTCGAGGCCTGCGGTCTCGACGTGATCCTCGACGCGGATGCCCCATAGCTTGTGCATGACAAAGAGCGCGCCGAACGACGTCGTGAACGTGAAGACGCCCACTGCGGCGACGCCGAGCGCCTGCACGCCGAGCTGGTGGAAGGAGCCCGTGTAGACGAGCCCGCCCGTGCCGGTCGCGAGGTTCTTCGCGAGCACCGGCACTGCGAAGAGGCCGGTCGCGAGCGTGCCCCACACGCCTGACATGCCGTGCACCGCGACCGCGCCGATCGGATCGTCGATGCCGATGCTCTCGATGAAGATCACGCCGAACACGGCAATCGTGCCGGAGCCGACGCCGATCACGATCGCCGCCCACGGGGCGACGAAGCCCGACGCCGCGGTGATCGCGACCAGGGCGCCGAGCGCGCCGTTCAGCATCATCGAGATGTCCGGCTTGCCGAGCTTGAGCCACGCGACGCAGATGCCGGTGAGCGCACCGGCGGCGGCGGCGATGTTCGTCGTCGTCGCGACGTAGGCGAAGAAGCCGAACCCACCGAAGTCGACCGAGAGCGTCGAGCCGGGGTTGAACCCGAACCACCCGAACCAGAGGATCAGCGTCCCGAGCACCGCGTACGGGATGTTGTGCCCGGGGATCGGATTCGCGCGGCCGTCGGTGCCGAACTTGCCGATGCGCGGCCCGAGGATCAGGGCGCCGGCGAGTGCCGCCAGCGCGCCCTGGTAGTGGACGACCGTCGAGCCGGCGAAGTCCTGCATGCCGTGCTTGAAGAGCCAGCCGTGCGGCGACCAGATCCAGTGCGAGACGATCGAGTACGTGAGTGTGAACCAGATGCCGAACGCGAAATAGACCCAGAGCTTGGCCCGCTCGGCCATCGCGCCCCAGACGATCGCGAGCGAGACGCCGCAGAACACCACCTCGAACAGGTAGCCGGCGCCGCCCGGGATCTCCGAGAACCAGTCGTACGGCTTCTGCCCGACGGAGGTCAACTCGCCGACCGAGGGGAAGAAGCCGGCGGTGCCGATCAGCGCATTGCCGTCTCCGAATGCGAGCCCGAACCCGACCGCCCAGTAGACGAGGGAAGCGAGGGAGAAGATCAAGACGTTCTTGCCGGCGATGTGACCGGCGTTCTTCATCCGGGTCAGGCCTGCCTCGAGAAAGGCGAATCCCGCCTGCATGAACATCACCAGCACCGCAGTGATGACCACCCAGATGGTCGATGCGGCGATCAACAGGTCGTGGTTCTTAGGCACCGACCTCCACCTCCTCCAGTCGTCGTCCAGTCCGGTTGTGGAACACGTTCTCGACCGGGGTCGACCAGACGAGGCCGTCACCCGACTCGTTGCCGCTGCGCGCGGCATCGACGATCGCCGCCACGGCGCCGCCGACGATGTCGTCTGAGACGACGAACGTCAGCAACGCTTTCGGCAGGAAGCGCGATTCGAACACGCGTCCTCGGTACTCGTGCGTGACCCCGCGCTCGCGACCGTGGCCGATCGCCTCGATCACCGTCACGCCGACATGCCCCGTCGCTTCCTCGACCGCGTCGATCACCGTCTCGACTCGCTCTCGCAGCACGATGGCCTCGACCTTCACCATGCGTTCTCCTCCCGGGTTTGCCCACAAAAAAAGGCCTCGGGCACACACGAAAGGTGTGCCCGAGGCCTCGATGCCTCCCCGAACCGGCGCCTGCGCCGATCCGGACGCCTCCGATACTACACAAAGTGAAGGATGATTTGAAGTCGGGCCGTTTGTGCTCTAGACTTCACACATGCGCTGCCTGGCCGAGAAGATGTTCTTCATTCCGGTCATCGCCTGCGCGCAACTGGCCTAGCCGGACTCACCCGTCCTTCCGGTTAGGTTCCATCTCAAGGACGGGGGCCTCGCAAGCATGAGCGCCTTCGGCCTGCGCTGCCGGGTGTGCGAGACGGTCTCCCGTCCCGAGCCGGTCGACGCCTGTCGCCGCTGCGACGGGCCGACAGACCTGACCTACGACTGGGCCGGCATCGTGCGCAATCTCTCGCACCGCTCGATCGCCGAAGGGCCTGAGTCACTCTGGCGCTACGACGGCCTGCTCCCGGCGGGCGCGCGGGTCGAGTACGGCGCCGGCTGGACGCCGTTGCACCGCGCCGACCGTCTCTCCGAGCTGCTCGGGGTCGACCTGCACCTGAAGCTCGAGGGCCACAACCCGACGGGTTCCTACAAGGACCGGATCGCGACGATCGCCGCCGCGACCGCGCTCGATCACGGAGTGACGACGCTCTGCTGCTCCTCGACCGGCCATCTCGGTCACGCCGTCGCCGCCGCCGCGGCCGCGACGGGGCTCGAGGCGATCGTGCTGGCGCCGGTCGGCGGTGAAGCGGCAGCTGTCGCGGCACAGCATCCCGGCGTACGGGTCTTCGCGGTCGCCGGCACCTACGACGACTGCCGCCGCCTCGAGCTCGAGCTCGGTGGGCTCTTCCCGTGGGGCTTCGTCAGTGGAAACCTCCACCCCTATGCGAGCGAGGGGGCGAAGACGATCTCCTTCGAGATCGCCGAGCAGCTCGACTGGCAGCTGCCGGACGCGGTCGTGTGCCCGGCGGCGAGCGGGACGCTCTTCTCGAAGCTGGCTCAGGGCTTCGCCGAGGTGACCCAGGCGGGTCTCGCCGGCGAACCGGTGCCGCGCATGTTCGCAGCGCAGGCGCTCGGGTCGAGCCCGATCGCAGCCGCGTTCGCCGGCGACCGCGGCATCTCGCGGGTCGAGGCCATGACCGGCGTCGCGTCGCTCGCCGTCGGCGATCCCTCGCACGGCGACCTGGCGATCGGCGCCGCACGCGCGAGCGGAGGCGGCATCGTCGCCGTCGCCGAAGACGCAATCATCGAGAACACCGCTTTGCTTGGCGACATGACCGGCATCGAGGCGGATTGTGCGAGCGGAGCCGCCCTCGGGGCGCTCGTCCAAGCCGTGTCGCAGGGAGAGATCCCCGGCGGCTCCCGGGTCGTGCTGGTCGTCACCGCCGCACGGTCGAAGCCGGCGGAGAACGATGTCGCCCAGCTCACGACAATCGACCCGACCGCAGACGCCGTCCTCTCCGCGCTTGGCCTCCGCTCGTAGCGTCGCCCGGATGACGACGGCCAGGCCCAGCGGCGACACAGCTGCCCCGCTCCGCCGCGACGTGCGGGTGCTCGGGTCGATCCTCGGCACCGTGCTCGTCGAGCAGGAAGGCGAGTGGCTGCTGGAGCTGGTGGAGGCGATCCGGCGAGAGGCGCGGAGCGCACGCGCCGACAGCACGATCGCGAGCAGCGCCTCGTCGCTCACCGCCGACCAGCAGGCCCTCGTGTTGCGCGCCTTCAGCCTCTACTTCCAGCTTGCGAACCTCGCAGAGCAGCACCACCGTCTCCGTCGCCGACGTGAGGACGCTCACGACGGCGTGGTTGCGCGCGAGTCGTTGGCAGAGGCATTTCGGCAGCTCGCCGCTGTGCCGCCCGACGAGCTGGCCGAGCGCGCGGCGACGAGCTCGATTCGGCTCGTGCTGACCGCCCACCCCACCGAGGCGACGCGGCGCACGGTGCTGCTTGCGCACATCAGGATCGCCGATCAGCTCGTGCGCCTCGACGATCCACGGCTCGCACCCGACGAGCGCACCGAGGTCGAGGAGCGAGTGGCCGAAGAGGTGACACTGCTGTGGCAGACGGACGAGGTGCGGCACGACCGCCTGCGGATCACCGATGAGATCCGCAACGGGCTCTGGTTCTTCGAGCACAGCCTGATCTCGGCGGCGACCGACCTGCTCCATGCGTGGCGCCGCCGGGTGCCGGACTCGCCGCCGCCGCTCACCTTTGGCTCGTGGATCGGCGGCGACATGGACGGGAACCCCGCTGCCGGGCCTGCGTCGATCGCCGAGGCCCTCGACGAGGCGCGCCGGATCGCGTTGCGCCGCTACCGCGACGAGGTCCGCGAGCTTGCGGTCGAGATCGCCTCGACCCGCTCGCTCGTGCGGATCTCGGCCGAGCTCGAGGAGTCGCTCGCCCGGGACGAGGCCGAGCTGCCCGGATACGCGGCGGAGATCGGCGCGCGCAACGAGCTCGAGCCCTATCGCCGCAAGCTCTCCTTCATGTGGTGGCGTCTCGACAACGACGCCTACCCGGCGCCGGCTGCGCTGCTCGACGACCTGCGAACGATCCGGGAGAGCCTGGCTGCGAACGGCGGCCGCCGTGTCGGTGACGGCCGGGTCGCGCGCCTCGAGCGGATGGTCGAGGTGTTCGGCTTCCACATCGCGAAGCTCGACCTGCGGCTGCATGCTCGTGACCTCGGCGAGGACCGTGCACGTGAGGCCGTTGCGGCGGCCGTCGCCGGTCGCCGCAAGCACGGTCCGGAGGCGGTCGACACGCTGATCGTGTCCGGCACCTCGACCGCGGCCGACGTGCTCGCCGCAGCGAGGCTCAGCGGCGAGCACCTCTCGATCGTGCCGCTGTTCGAGACGTTGGACGACCTCGCGGCGGCGCCTGGCGTCCTGGATGAGCTGCTTCGGCAAGGCCACGGCCCGTCCGAGGTGATGGTCGGCTACTCGGACTCAGGCAAGGACGGCGGCTATCTCGCTGCACAGTGGGCGATCTACCGCGCGCAGGAGGAGCTCGCCG
Organism: Thermoleophilia bacterium; assembly: GCA_017882605.1. Classification (GTDB taxonomy): domain Bacteria; phylum Actinomycetota; class Thermoleophilia; order Gaiellales; family Gaiellaceae; genus PALSA-600. The sequence continues at coordinate 21,280 of JADGPE010000004.1, forward strand.
GCGTCGCGCGCCGACACGGCGTTCCCTTGACGATCTTCCACGGTCGCGGGGGCAGCGCTGGACGCGGCGGCGGACCCACACATGCCGCGATCGCCTCGCAACCCGCCGGCGAGCCGCCCGGCCGGATGAAGCTGACCGAGCAGGGTGAGACGGTCTCCTTCAAGTACGGGCTCGAGGGGCTCGCGCGCCGAAACCTGGAAGCAGCGCTCGCGGGAACGCTGCTCGCGACGTTTCCCGAGCATCTGCCCGAGCCGCCGCGCGAGGACGAGCGGGCGCTGCTCGACCGCATGGCTGCGACCTCGCGCGCTGCGTATCGGGAGTTCGTCTGGCAGAACGAGAAGTTCGTCGAGTTCTTTCGTTCGTTCACGCCGGTCGACGAGCTCGCGATGCTGGAGATCGCTTCGCGACCGGCGCGCCGCCCTGACGACGCCGACTACCTGTCGTCGTTGCGAGCGATCCCCTGGGTGTTCTCGTGGACACAGAACCGCGTGCTGCTGCCCGCCTGGTTCGGCTGTGGCTCGGCGTTCGAATCGGTCAGCGCAGACGCGCTGCGCGGGCTGTACGACCGGTTGCCGTTCTTCCGTGCCGTCGTCGACAACCTGGAGATGACGCTCGCCAAGTCGAGCCTTTCGATCGCCCGCGGCTACCTCTCCCTCGTGCGCGAGCCGGCGCTCTTCGCGGAGATCGAACGCGAGCACGCGCGCACGGTGCGCGGCGTGCTCGCCGCGACAGGCGTCGATAGCTTGCTCGAGCGCCAGCCGGTGCTCCGCCGCTCGATCGACCTGCGCAACCCGTACGTCGATCCGATGAACGCCGTCCAGGTCGAGCTGCTACGCCGCCACCGCGCCGGCGACGCCACGGCACAACTCCCGCTGCTCCGCTCGATCGCAGGCATCGCAGCGGCGCTCCGCAACACCGGCTGACACGCCGGGTTGCATGCGGAAGGACGCTGGCGCAGTCGACCGAGACCTCAGAAACAGGTCGCGCCCGAGGGCACCGGTGTCTGACACCGAGGTGTCAGACACCCTCAGGACTGCCGCGCGCTCAGGGTGCATCCGCGCAACGCTCAGCGCCCTCCCCGATGCGCCCGTAAGACACGGGCGGCGATACTCCGTCCATGGTGATCTTCTGGAGCGGGGGGGCCGCAGTCGCGGCACTGGCCGTCGTGTGGGCGGTCCGTCGCCGCCGCCCACGCTAGAGGGCCTTCCGCGAAAGACCAGCGTTCAGCTCGGGTGATCCCCGCACGTGGGCGAGTCGAGTCTGCTCAGGTCCGGCGCGCGTGCGCGACGAATCCAGCGCCGACCAGCGCGGCGCCCGCGACGAGCCACGGCAGAGGATTTAGATGCTGGTCACAGCCGGACGCGGTCGCCGTATGCCAGCACGTCGTGCCGGGACCATCGCGCTGCAGCCACGCCACGTAGAGCAACAGCGCTCCTGCCCCGGTCAGGACGCCGAATGCTGCGCCACGAGCATCAGAGCGCAGTCGCCACAGGAGCACTCCGGCCACTACCGTCGGCAGCCCCAGCAGCGGCCCGAGCGACACGCTCGCCAACGCCGACGCCGAGCCAAGCAGCGCCCACACGAAAAACCAGGCCCATCCGCTTGAGCGCCGAGCAATCTGCGGAGCGAAGTTCATCCAGCCTCCTGCCAGCCTCAACGAAGAGTAGACCCCCGTCAGGCTCATTGGCCGGTCGAAACCCGGCATGGACGGCCGCAAGTAGTTCAGAGCAGGCCGGATCGGTGTGCGCCCGGATTCACTCGGCCGGCGCGGACGGCGACGATGGTCACCCTGGCCGGTAGGCCCCGCCGTGGGAGCGAGGTGGTCAATGCGGGCGGTCGCGACGATCGGACGTTGGAGTGCCCGGCACTCCTGGTTGGCAATCGTGGTCTGGGTCGCGTTCGTCTCACTCGCACTCGCGGGGCTGGCGGTCACCGGCACGAAGTCGCTCTGGAACGGCTCCGTCGGCGAGTCGGCGCGTGGCTACGACCTGATGAACGCCCACGGCGTGTGGCCGCCGTCCGTCGAATACGGCTACGTGCACAGCGCAACGCTGCGCGCGAACGACCCGGCGTTCCGGTCCGCCTTGACGGACGTCGAGGCGCGAATGCAAACAGCCTTCGGCGGCCAGACGGAACTCCGAATCTCGGCCGATCGCCATTCCGCGATCGTCGTCAACACGCCGGACAGAGTTCCGCCATCGCTCCCCTCGGTGCGCGCCTCAGTACTCGAAGCCGCGCAGGCCCATCCGCAGGTGACGATCGGGGAGGCCGGAGCGTTCACGGCCGGCGACGCTCGAGACCGCGCCGGGAACCGAGACCTGCACCGGGCGGAGCTGCTTTCCATCCCGGTCACCCTCTTTGTGCTCCTCTTCGCGTTCGGGTCGGTCGTCGCGGCGCTCGTCCCGCTGGTGCTGGCTCTCACGGCGGTCGCTGCCGCCTTCGGCCTGCTCGGGCCGATCAGCCAGGTCTTTCCGGTCGACGACGGCGTCAAGGTGATCGTGCTCCTGGTCGGGATGGCTGTCGGCGTGGACTACGCGCTCTTTTACGTCGTGCGCTCACGCGAGGAGCGAAGTCACGGCCGCGCGTCGCACGAGGCACTTGAGCGCACTGCCCGCACTTCCGGACGGACCGTCCTCGTCTCCGGGACGACCGTGATGATTGCGATCGCCGGGCTGTTCGTGATCCGCTCGAATGTCTTCAACGCGATTGCGAGCGGAACGATCGCCGTCGTCGCCTGTGCGGTCGCGGGCTCGCTGACGGTCCTGCCCGCGATCCTCGAACTGCTCGGCCCGCGGCTCGACCGCGGACGCATCCCGTTCTTGCCGCACCTACGAGCCGACGGGGCCGGCTCGCCATTCTGGTCCGCCGTCGTCGACCGCGTGCTCCGCCGGCCCCTCCTCTCGATCGTCCTCGGAACAGGCCTCCTCCTGGTGCTCGCCGTTCCGGCGTTTTCGCTCCACGTCAGCAAGCCCAGCGGCGAGACACTGTCGTCCCAGTCGAATCCGGTGTTCGCGACGCTCGACACGATCAGGAACGAGTTTCCGAGCACGGCTGCACCGGCGATGATCGTGGCCGTCGGGCCGCCGAACGAGCAGCCGGCAGCCCTGCGTGCCATAGCCCGCCTCGAGCGGCTCGCCGTGGCGCGAGGAATCGGCCACGCCCCGTTCACCCTGACGACGAGCACCGACGGCACGGCAGCGTCGGTCGAGATCCCGCTCACCGGCGCCGGCAACAACACTGCGAGCCGACAGGCGATCTCGGTCCTTCGCCACGAGCTCATCCCGGCAACGCTCGGCCGTCTCTCGGGCGTCGAGACGGCGGTCACCGGCGCCTCGGCGGAGGACGCCGACTTCACGCAGCAGATGAGGGCCGGCCTGCCCTATGTGATCGCCTTCGTGCTCGCGTTCGCGTTCCTCCTGCTGCTGTTCGCGTTCCGTTCGCTCGTCGTGCCGATCAAGGCAATCGTCCTCAACCTCTTGTCGGTCGGAGCGGCCTACGGCGTCCTCGTGCTCGTGTTCCAGCACCACTGGGCCGAGGGCCTGCTCGGCTTCCAGTCGAACGGGACGATCATCTCCTGGCTTCCGCTCTTTCTCTTTGTGATCCTGTTCGGGCTCTCGATGGACTACCACGTCTTCATCCTCAGCCGCGTCCGCGAGGGTGTGGATCTGGGCATGAGCAACGATGCCGCGGTCAGGCACGGAATCTCCGTCACCGCAGGCGTGGTGACGAGCGCGGCGCTCGTGATGGTCGGCGTCTTCTCCCTGTTCGGCACCATCTCCTCGCTCGAGCTCAAACAGGCGGGAGTCGGGCTGGCAGCCGCCGTGTTGATCGACGCAACGATCGTCCGTGCCGTGCTCCTGCCGGCGTCGATGAAGCTCCTCGGCGACTGGAACTGGTACCTGCCGCGCTCGCTCCGCGACCACCTGCCACACGGCCGTCTACACACGACCTGATCGTCGCGAGCTACAGGTAGAACGGTATCGGGCAACCGTTCGGGTGCTCGTTCCCCAGTGCTGAGATCGCTCTGGCATCGATGAACCTGATTCGGCGTGGCGGAAGCAGGTTCACGAGTTTCGAACCGCCACTGTTCTCGAGAAACTCGCGACTCAGATTCACAGAGCGAATCTGGGTCGAGCGCAGTTCAGGCCGGAGGTGGTCAGTCTCGCCTGAACGGTTCGTCCAGGTTCTCGCGGCCCATCTTCTTGAAGATCGCGTTGATCGAGCCGTGCTCCTCGGCGTACTGCCGTTCATTCTTCAGCGCGTCGTAGTCCTCGACCTCGAGCGGCTTCGGCGGGTCGGGCTGCTTGGTCTTGCGGAAATGGAGCTTCATGTGCCGAACATAACGTGGCGCAGCTCCGGTGTCATCGTGGAAGGTACGTAGCAGACGGGCCCGCGAGCGGGCCTCTCACGGCACGTGACATCGGGGAGAACACTGAGGAGCCCGCCGAGCGCAGCCTCTACGCTAGACGCCAGACGCCATGGCTTTCAGAGTCCGCCGAGCCGAGTACTACTACGCGAACGTCCACGACGACATCGGAGCGGCGAATCGGGTCCTCTCCGACCTCGCCGAGCGCGGCGTCAACCTGCTCGCCTTCACCGCAGTGCCGTCCGGGCCGAGCCTGGCGCAGTTCACGCTCTTCCCCGAGGAGCCGAGGAAGCTGGCCGCCGAGGCGGTCCTTGCCGGCCTCGCGCTCGACGGCCCACACCACGCATTGCTCGTGCAGGGCGACGACGAGCTCGGCGCGTTCGCGGGCATCCACGAACGCCTTTCAAAGGCACGCGTGGACATCTACGCGTCCTCCGGCGTGACCGACGGCCAGGGCTCGTTCGGCTACGTCATCTACGTCCGCGAAGATCAGTTCGACGAAGCGGCGAAGGCCCTGGAGCTCGACTAGACCGAGGAGCTCCTCCAGGCTCCTGGAGCTCGAGCCGCAACTCGAGGAACGCGTACAGGACTCCGTAGCCGACGAGCAGGAACGCGGTGAGGACGACGAGGACCGCGCCCATCCGAGGATGCTGGAACGGGTCCTCCAGCTGGTTGCTGATGACGTGCGCGACCCGGCGCGGCCGGAGCAGCGCATCCCAGCTGTTGAAGCGCACGAACCGCCCGAGGTAGACGCCGAAGCTCGCCAGCGCCAGTGCCAAGGCGACGACAGCCCACGACCATGCAGCCCCGACGATGCTCCGCACGATCAACTGCACCAGGTAGAGCGAGGCAAATCCGAGCAGGAGCGCGGTCCACGCGAACGACGACAGCATCAGCGCGTCGTACCAGAGGGGCGCAGATGGACTTTCGCCCACGTGAATGAAGTCGGTCAGCATGTACGGCGCGTTGGGAAAGAACAGCAGCCAGAGCAGAAGCAGCGCGACCACGAGCGCGTCCACGCGCCGCCGTGCGCGCACGAAGGCGGCCGCTGCGCACGCGAGCGGCACCCACGCGAGGAACAGGTTCCAGATCAGGAACCGGTAGAACGAGTCGCCCGTCCTCTCGATTCGGAGCTCGAGCGTGGCAACACAAAGCGCGGAAGCCGCGAGAAGTGCGAGAACGACCAAAGCACGCCGGTCGCGAAGCCAGGAAGAAGAATGCAGCAAAGCTCAGGAATGTTGCCCGATCTCAGCCTGGCCGATGAATTGCGGCCACCACACAGGTCATAAGCATCGACCTCGAGAAAGGAGACGAAATGTCACACATCACGAAGCTCGGCAGGGTGATGGTTCCCGTGTCCGACCAGGACGAAGCGATTGCCTTCTACACGAACACGCTGGGCTTCTCGCTCGCCGCGGACGTGCCCTTCGGGGACGGCGAGCGGTGGGTCGAGGTCGCACCCCCCGGCGGCGGGGCCGCGCTCGCGCTCGTCCCCCCGCGCGGCGACTACCAGCCCGGGCGCATGACCGGCGTCGCGCTCGAGTCAGCCGACCCACGCGCAGACCACGCCGAGCTCAAGGAGCAGGGCGTCGACGTGGACGCCGAGTTGATGGGCGGAGACGGCACGGTGCCGCTCCTGTTCTTCTTCCGCGACCACGACTCGAACCACCTGATGATCGTCGAAGGCCAGTAGAGCTACAAGGCGAGCTCACGTGCGTCGAAGCGCGCGACATGCGTCGCTTCGTACGCCGTGATCTCGCCGGCGCGCTGCAAGGTGCGGGCGACGTCGTCCAGCCCGTTGACGAGCGTCTCCTGCGCGTGCGAGTCGAAGTCGAACTCGAGGACGAGCCCGCTGGGATGCGTGATCCGCAGCTGCTCCAGGTCGACCGTCAACTCGTTGGTCGAGACCAGCGCCTCGCGCACACGTGTGATCTCGGCCGCCGGGAGCTGCACGGGCGCGAGGCCGCTGTTGATCGCGTTCGCGCGGAAGATGTCGCCGAACGACGGTGCGATCACGACCCGGAAGCCGAAGTCTTCGAGCGCCCAGGCCGCGTGCTCGCGCGACGAGCCACAGCCGAAGTTGCGACCGGCGATCAGGATCGGCGCATCGCGGTTCTCAGGGTCGTTGAGGAAGAAGCCGGGGTCGCGCACCCAGTCGTGGAACAGAAACTGCCCGTACCCGGAGCGCTCGATGCGCTTGAGGAACTGCTTCGGGATGATCTGGTCGGTGTCGACGTCGGCGCGGTCGAGCACCGCGACCTTGCCGGTGACGCTCCGCAATGCCTTCATGACAGCTCCCGCGTGTCGGCGAAGTGGCCGGCGACCGCCGCGGCGGCCGCCATCGCCGGGCTGACGAGGTGCGTGCGCGAGCCCGCGCCCTGCCGGCCCTCGAAGTTGCGGTTCGACGTCGACGCGCAGCGGTCGCCCGGGCCGAGCACGTCGGGGTTCATCCCGAGACACATCGAGCAGCCCGCGCGGCGCCACTCGAACCCGGCCGCCTCGAAGATCTCGTGCAGGCCCTCCGCCTCGGCTTGCCGCTTCACCTGCGCAGAGCCCGGCACCACGATCGCGCGAACATGGCCGGCGACGTGCTTGCCGGAAACGACCTTCGCGGCGACCCGCAGGTCCTCGATGCGAGCGTTCGTGCACGAGCCGATGAACACCTTGTCGATCCGGATGTCGACGAGCGGCGTGCCCGGCGCAAGGTCCATGTAGGTGAGCGCGCGCTCGACGGCCTCCCGCTCAGCGGGATCCGTGAAGTCGGCGGGATCCGGGACGACCTCGTCCACGGCCGCCACCATGCCGGGGTTCGTGCCCCAGGTGACCTGCGGCTTCAGGTTCGCGACGTCGACCACGACCTCGCGGTCGAAGCCCGCACCGGCGTCGCTACGCAGGCCGCGCCAGGCGGCCACCGCCTCGTCCCACGCAGCACCGGACGGAACACCCGGTCGACCCTCGAGGTAGGCAAAGGTGACGTCGTCAGGGGCGATCATCCCGGCGCGCGCGCCCGCTTCGATCGACATGTTGCAGATCGTCATCCGCCCCTCCATCGAGAGCGCCTCGACGGCGGCGCCCGCGAACTCGATCACATGCCCCTGGCCGCCGGCAACGCCGATCTGGCCGATCGCCGCCAGCACCATGTCCTTCGCCGAGAGCCCGAACGGCAGCTCCCCGGAGAACGAAACGCGCATCGTCTTCGGTAGACCCTGCGGCAGCGTCTGCGTCGCGAGCACATGCTCAACCTCGGATGTGCCGATGCCGAACGCGAGCGCGCCGAACGCGCCGTGCGTCGAGGTATGACTGTCACCGCACACGATCGTCATCCCCGGCTGCGTCAGCCCGAGCTCCGGCCCGATCACGTGCACGATCCCCTCCCGCCCGCTCCCGGTCGCAAGCAGGCGCACGCCGAACTCCTCGCAGTTCGTCGCGAGCGCGTCGAGCTGCGTCCGCGCGAGCTCGTCGGTGATCGGTCCCTCCACCGTCGGCACGTTGTGATCCATCGTCGCGACCGTCAGCTCGGGCCGCCGAACGGGACGACCGTTCAGGCGCAGCGACTCGAACGCCTGCGGGCTCGTCACCTCGTGCACGAGATGCAGATCGACGTACAGCAGCGACGGCGCACCGTCCTGCTCGGCCACGAGATGCGCGTCCCAGATCTTGCGAAACAGCGTGCTCACCGCTCACGCTCCGCCGCGTAGGACCCGAACAGGCGCAGCTCACGGGTCAGCCCGCGCAACTCGCGAAGCGCAGGGCCGATGTGCTGGTCGTACACATGCCCGTCGAGCACGAGGTCGAAGCGGTATCGCCAGGGCGAATTCGGAAGCGGGCGCGACACGAGCTGGACGAGGTTGACGTTGTTTCGCGCCAGCGGCTCGAGCGCCCGGAAGAGCGCTCCCGGCTGATGGTCGGTGACGAACGACAACGCGGTGCGCCAGCCTTCGCCGCCGCCGATCTGCGTGTACGGCGCCAGCGCGACAAAGCGGGTGAACGCCCCGGGCCGGTCACCGACGTCGTCTGCGAGCACCTCCAGCCCGTACGCCGCAGCCGCCTCGGCGCTCGCGATCGCCACCTGTCTTGGATCGCCTGCGTCGGCGACCTCGCGGGCTGCATCCGCGGTCGTCGCAGCCGGCACACGGCGAACCTCACGGGCCCCGAGCAGGTCTCGGCACTGGTCGAACGCAGCAGGGTGCGAGAGCACCGTGCGCGCGTCTTCGAACGTCGCTCCCGCGAGACCCACGATGCAATGCCGGATCGGCAAGGTCGCCTCGCGAACGATCGAGAGCGGTGCTCGAAACAGCAGGTCGTGTGTCTCGGCGATCGGGCCGACGAGGGAGCTCTCGATCGGGAGCACGCCGAGCGTCACCTCCGCCGCTGACGCGGCGTCGACGACGGCGACGAAGCTCGGCAGGTCGACGGACCGAACGGCGTCGGGCACGAGCACAGCCGCGGCAGCGTTGCTGTGGCTTCCGGGCGGCCCTGGGTATCCGACGCTGACGGTCACCGCGTGGCGAAGTCCAGGCGAATCGGCAGGCCGCAACGGGCACAGAGCGTGCGCGCAGCGCCCTTGTGAGTTGCCTGCTCCTGGGGCACCGGGACGGCACACGAGCAGGTTGCGATCACGACAGCGCGGTTGTCCATGCTTCCTCCTTTGTGAGTGACGCGAGGACCGCGTCACCGAACGCCTTCGTTGTGGCGTTGCCGCCGAGATCAGGTGTGGGCGCCGAGACGAGCGCGGCGTCGACGGACTCCGCGAGCACGCCGGCCAGGTCACCACGGTGCAGCCCATGCTCGAGCAGCAGCGCGAGCGACCGGAGCATCGCCGCAGGATTTGCGGCGCCCGTGCCGGCGAGGTCGGGAGCGGAGCCGTGCACCGGTTCGAAGACTCCGGGGCCGGCGTCGCCGAGGCTGGCCGACGCGGCGAGCCCGAGCCCTCCGGTAACGGCGGCGGCGACGTCGGAAAGGATGTCTCCGAACATGTTCTCGGTGACAACGACATCGATCGTCTCCGGTGCGTTCACGAGCTCCATCGCAAAGCTGTCGACGAGCGCATGGCGCAGCGCCACGTCGGGATACCCCGGTGCGATCTCATCGACGACGCGGCGCCACATGCGGGACGTGTCGAGCACGTTGGCCTTGTCGACCGACACGAGCGACCGGCGGCGTCCACGCGCCAGCTCGAACCCACGGCGAACGATGCGCGCGACCTCATCCGGGTGGTACTCGCACGTGTCGAAGACCGTCCCGTCGTCGCGCACCCCGCGCGCGCCGAAGTACAGGCCGCCGACGAGCTCGCGCACGATCACGAGATCGACGTCACCCTGTGTCGCCGGCCGCAGGTTGGCGTAGACGTCGAGCGCCCTGCGCAGCCCCAGGAGGCCCTGCTCCGGCCGCACCGCGCCGCTGTCCCAGCGCGGGCCGCCGACGGCGCCGAGCAGAACGGCTCGTGAGGCGCGACACGCCGCGAGCGTCTCGGCCGGCAGCGGCTCGCCGGTCGCGTCGATGGCCGCACCGCCGAACGGCAGCCGCACGACCTCCACGTCGACCGGCAGGTGCTCGAGCACCCGCACCGCCTGCTCCAGCACCTCAGGCCCGATCCCGTCACCCGGCAGACAGGCAATCAGCTCAGGCATTTGCCACCTCGCGCTTGACGAGATCGAGAACGAAGCTGACGAGCTCATGCACCCCGTCGTCCGATAGCGGCCCAGGGTTGACGTCCTTCAACTCCTGGAGCAAGGACGCCTCACGGTCCGGATCGAGGAAGTCGATCCCGTGCTGCTCCTTGTGACGGCGCAGCTTTGCAACCGTCTCGATCCGCGCGTTGATTGTCTCGAGGAGCCGCACGTCCAGTGCGGTGATCTCCGCGCGCAGCGCCGCCACGACTGGATCGACGACCCCCGTCATGCCGTCACCCCGATGTGCTCGAGCAACTCGTCGACATCGGCTTCGATCTCGATCCCGGCCCGCGTCTCGATCACCTGCGGCGTCTTCAGCCCCGTGCCCGTGACGAGCACGACCACGCGATCGTCAGGCCCGAGCGCTCCTGCTTCCGTCGCCGCGCGCAGTGCACCCACGGTCACTCCTGCCGCGGTCTCGCCCCAGACTCCCGACTGCGCAGCGAGCAGCGACAGGTTGGCGCCGATCTCGTCCTCGGGAACCGCGTAGACCGCGCCTGCTGAAGCGCGCGCGGTGGCAATCGCGAGATCGCCGTCGGCTGGGGAACCAATCGCGAGCGAATGCGCAATCGTGTTCGGGCGGATCGGCGACACCGGACGCTCGTCGGCGAAGGCGTGCGCGACGGGAGCGCAGCCTTCCGCCTGGCCGCCGTAGATCCGCGGGCTCTCACCGTCGACGAGGCCGAGTCGCCGGAACTGCTCGAACCCCTGCCAGAGCTTCGTGAAGAGCGAGCCGGAGGCGACCGGCGAGACGACGGCGTCCGGCATCTGCCACCCGAGCTGTTCGGCGATCTCGAATGCGAGCGTCTTCGATCCCTCGGCGTAGTAGGCGCGCAGGTTCACGTTGACGAACGCCCAGTCGAGCTCGCCCGCCAACTCGACGACGAGGCGCGAGCAGTCGTCGTAGCTGCCGTTCACGGCGTACATCTCGCCGCCGTAGACCGCGGTCGCGAGCAGCTTCTCCGGCTCGACGGTTCGCGGGTAGAGCACCACCGAGCGCATGCCGCTCGCCGCAGCGCGCGCGGCGACGGCGTTCCCGAGATTGCCCGTCGAGGCGCAGGCCAGGGTGTCGGTCCCGAGCTCGGCGGCCTTAGCGGCTGCGACGGCGACCACGCGGTCCTTGAACGAGTGCGTCGGGTTCGTATGGTCGAGCTTCAGGAACACCTCGCGGACGCCGACCGCCTGAGCGAGGCGCGGCGCGGGCACGAGCGGGGTCCAGCCGGGGCCGGCAGCAGCGTCGGGCGGCACGGCGGTCGGGAGCAGCGGCGCGTAGCGCCAGAGCGACCGCGGGCCACGTTCGATCGTCTCGCGGGTCGCCTCGCGGGCGACCTGGTCCCAGTCGTACACCGGCTCGAGTGGGCCGAAACAGCGGAGGCACACGCCGCTCGCGACCGCAGGGTAGTCGGATTCGCAGATCCGGCATCTGAGCGTGTCAACAGCCATTGGCGCCCGTACAATACTTTCCGAAGTGAAGTTTTGCCGAGTCGAGAACCTGCCGCCGTACGTCTTCGCCACTGTGGACCAGCTGAAGCGGGAGCTGCGCCGTGACGGGCGCGATGTGATCGACCTCGGCTTCGGCAACCCGGACATCCCCTCGCCCGCGATCGCCGTGACGAAGCTGCAAGAGGCCGCTGCGAAGCCCGCAAACCATCGCTACTCCGCGAGCAAGGGGATCACGCAACTGCGGCAGGCCGTCGCCGAGCACTACCTGCGCACCTTCGGCGTCACGCTCGATCCCGAGACGCAGGTCACGAGCACGATCGGCGCGAAAGAAGGTCTCGCGCATCTGATGTGGGTGCTGGTCGAAGGCGGCGATGCGGTCGTCGTCCCCACGCCCGCGTACCCGATCCATCGCGTCGCGCCCGCCCTGGCGGGCGCGCGCGTCGTCACCCCACCGGCGACGGGCGGGGTCGAGGCGATCGCCGAGGCGGTCCGTGCAGAGCAGCCGAAGGTCGTGATCGTGTCGTTCCCGCACAACCCCACGACCGCCGTCGCCTCGGCCGAGGAGCTGCAGTTCCTGGTCGACCTCGCCCGGGAGCGCGAGTTCCTGCTCGTGCACGACTTCGCCTACGCGGAGGTCGCCTTCGACGGCCACCGGCCGCCTTCCGTGCTCGGAGCCGAAGGTGCCGACACGTGTGCCGTCGAGCTCTACAGCCTGACGAAGTCCTTCTCGATGGCCGGCTGGCGTGTCGGGTTCATGCTGGGCCGCCCGGACGTCGTCGCCGCCTTGACCAAGCTGAAGTCCTACCTCGACTACGGCACGTTTCAGCCGATCCAGATCGCAGCCACCGTGACCCTGCGGGAAGCGCGCGACTATCCCACCGAAGTCTGCGAGATCTACCGGCTGCGGCGGGACGCCCTCTGCCGCGGTCTCGCACGCGCCGGGTGGCAGGTCGAGCCGCCGCGGGGAACGATGTTCGTCTGGGCGCCGATCCCGGAGCGGTTCCGCGACCTCGGCTCGCTGGAATTCGCCCTGCTGCTCGCCCGTGAGGCGAACGTGGCCGTCAGCCCGGGGATCGGCTTCGGCGAGGGCGGCGACGGCCACGTGCGCTTCGCGCTCGTCGAGAACGAGCAGCGGATCGCCCAGGCGACGCGCGCCGTGAAGAAGCTGCTCGAACGCTGACCTCATTCTGTGCGCGCTCCTTGCGAGGCCGAGCCGACGGTGGCCGCGTACTTCGCGAAGACGCCGCTCGCGTAACGCGGCGCAGGCTGCACCCACTCCGACGCTCGCCGCGACAGTTCGTCCCCGGAGAGCTCGACGTTCACCTCGCGCGCTTCGACGTCGATCACGACCGTGTCGCCGTCGCGGAGGTACGCGATCGGGCCGCCGCGGAATGCCTCCGGCGCGACGTGACCGACCATCAGGCCGTGAGTCGCGCCCGAGAAGCGGCCGTCGGTGATGAGGGCCACCTCGTCACCGAGGCCTTCGCCGACGAGCGAGGCGGTGACGTGCAGCATCTCGCGCATCCCTGGGCCTCCGGCCGGCCCTTCGTAGCGAATCACGACGACGTCGCCCGGCTCGATCGTCCGCGCCTTGACCGCGGCGAAGCACGCCTCTTCAGAATCGAAGACGCGTGCCGGGCCGCGATGGTGCAGCCGCTCGTGCCCGGCGAGCTTCACGACACAGCCGTCCGGCGCCAGGTTGCCGCGCAGGATCGCGAGACCGCCGGTCGGCTTGAGCGGGTCGTCCCATGAGACGACGACGTCCTGTCCCGGGCGTTCGCGCGCGCCGTCGGCGACCTGGCGCAGCGACCGGCCGTCGACCGCACGCGCCTCCTCGTTGACCACGCCGGCCCGCACGAGCTCCCGCGCGACGAGCGCGACGCCGCCGGCCTTGAAGAGGTCGGTCGCGACGTACCGGCCGCCGGGCTTGATGTCGGCGACGATCGGCGTCCGCGAGGAGATCGCGTCGAAGTCGTCGATCTCGAGCGGAATCCCGGCCTCCGCCGCGATCGCGAGCAGGTGCAGCACACCGTTCGTCGAGCCGCCGGTCGCCGCGATCGCCGCGATTGCGTTCTCGAACGCCTCGCGGGTCAGCACCTGCGAGGGGCGCGTGTCCTCCTCGACCAGCCGCATCGCGAGCTCGCCGGCGAGCACCGCCGCCTGCGGCTTGCCCGGGTGGTTCGCGGGGATCTCGTTCAGGCCCGGCGCGCTCACGCCGAGGAAGTCGAGGGCGGTCGCCATCGTGTTCGCGGTGAAGTGCCCTCCGCACGCGCCCGCGCCCGGGCACGCCACGCTCTCGAGCGCGTGCACTTCACGATCGGAGATCGTCCCGGCTGCATGCGCGCCGACCGCCTCGAACACATCCTGGATCGTCACGTTCGCGCCGCGGTAGCGGCCCGCCTCGATCGAGCCGCTGTAGAGCACGAGCCCCGGCAGATCGAGCCGCGCGAGCGCCATCACCCCGGCGGGGATCGTCTTGTCGCAGCCGACGATGCACACGAGACCGTCGAAGAGGTGCCCACGCGCGACGAGCTCGATCGAATCGGCAATCACCTCGCGCGAGACGAGCGAGGCGCGCATGCCGACCGTGCCCATCGAGACACCGTCGGAGACCGCGATCGTGTTGAACTCGACCGGCGTCCCGCCGGCCCGGCGGATGCCCTGCTTGACATAGCCCGCGAGCCGCCGGTGGTTCAGGTTGCACGGCATCGTCTCGATCCACATCGTTGCGACGCCGATCAGTGGCTTGGCGAGATCGGCGTCGGTGAACCCGACGCCCTTCAGCATCGCGCGAGCCGGGGCGCGATCGACACCGTCGGTGAGAGCCGCGCTGTGGCGCTTCGCCGGGTGAGTCTTGGAGTACGGGCTCATCCGGCGGAGCCTCGACGGAGCCGGTCAGTAGCGGAGGTGGCGGCTTCGCCGCCGCTGCAACGGATCATTGAATGTGCGCTCCTGCCTGTGCCACCCGGAGCGGGAGCACCGTCGCGGACGGGGGAACCAACTCCTCGAGCGCCGCCACGACCGACTCGACGCAGTCGGGCTCGGCCCAGACGACGACGGACGGCCCGGACCCGGAGAGCGTGACGCCGCTCGCGCCGGGCGGCAGGTCGGCTCGCACCGACTCGAGCAAGGGGGACTGGGTGCTGCGGTACTGCTCGTGCAACCGGTCGTGGAACGCGTCACGAAGTAGCGTGGCGTTGCCGCCGGCGATCGCCGCGCCGAGCATCGTCGCGGCCGCGACGGTCTCGGCGGCGTCGTGGTGACTGACCGTGAAGGGAAGCCCACTGCGCGAAAGAGCGGTGTTCGTTCGCGCGGCCGGCACGACGAGCACCGGCGCGAGCGGCATGTCGGCCGCGATACGTGCCGCATGCGGCCCGTCGCGCGTCCACGCGACGCAGACGCCGCCGTACAGCACCGCTGCGAGGTTGTCGATGTGGCCCTCGAGCCGCGAGCCTTTGACGAGCAGCTCGCCCGGATCGGCAGCCACTCCCCCCACCGCGGCGCCGGCGACCAGGCCGAGTGCGATCGCGGACGCGCTCGAGCCGAGCCCACGTTCCAGCGGGATGCGGTTCACGAACCGGAACCGACAGCCCTCGACGGGAGCAAAGACCGAGAACGCGCGCAGCGCGAGATGCGTCGCGTCGCGAGGAAGCTCCTCGGCCCCCTCGCCGCTGATCTCGACGCCGAACTCGACCTCCGTCTCGACCTCCAGCTCATTCCAGAGCTCGAGCGCGGCCGCCGCAGAGTCGAACCCCGGGCCGAGGTTCGCGCTGGACGCCGGTGCGAGCGCGCGGATGATCATCCGATCGCCGCCAACACGGCGTCGAGCGTCGCCTCGACAGCGTCCGAGCCACCTTCGTCGACGGCGCCCGCATCCTTCAGCCCGTGCCCCGTGACGATGCAGACCGCGGTCGTGCCCTGCACGTCGGACAGGCGCTCGAGCACCGCCACCCCGGCCGCCGAGGCCGGCTCGCAGAACACGCCTTCCTCGAGCGAGAGCCGCTGCCAGGCGCTGCGCAATTCTGCCTCGGAGAGCGTGACCACCTCGACCCGCCCTGCGGCAACGAGCTCGGCGACATGCGCTGCGTGGGCCGGCTCGCCGATCCTGATCGCCGAGGCCCAGGTCGTCGCGCGCTCGGCGGCCTGTCCGACGACGATCCGCGGCGAAGCGCCGGCGTCGGCGAAGCCCGCAGCCACGGCGGAGACGTTCCCGCCGCCGCCGAAGGGCAGGGCAACGACGTCCGGCACGCGCCCGAGCTGCGCGAGGATCTCCCCCGCGACGGACTTCTGTCCCTCGATGCGGTCCGGGTTGACGGAGTTGACGAGCACGAACCCTTCGCGCTCGCCGAGCTCCCGGGAGAGTCGCAACGCGTCGTCGAAGCTGCCGCGCACCTCGAGCAGGCGGGCGCCGGCGGCCCGTGCCTGCGCCCGCTTGGCCGTCGCGGTCGCGCCGGCCGGCGTGAGCACGATCGCCTCCAGCCCCGCGCGCGCCGCATAGGCGGCGGCCGACGCGGCCGTGTTGCCGGTCGACGCGCAGACGACCGCGCGCGCACCGGCCCGAGCCGCGCGCTCGACGGCCACGACCATCCCGCGATCCTTGAAACTGCCGGTCGGGTTGAGCCCCTCGCACTTCAGGTACAGCTCGAGCCCGAGCCGCTCCTGCAGGCGGCGTGCCGGAACGAGCGGCGTCGAGCCCTCGCCGAGCGTCAGCGATGAGGAGACGGTCACGCCCATCCGAGCTCCGCAACGCCGCGGTCGGAGATGACGGGACGCGGGGTCGAACAGCCGTGCACGTCGTCCAGCTCGGCAACAGCCGCGAGGGCTGCGCGCAGTGCGCCGACCTTCGCCTCGTGCGTGACGACGTGTAGCGCGGCGCCGTCCCGGTTCTGATGCTGCAGCAGTCGCGCGATCGAGATCTCGCGCTCGGCAAGCTCCTCGGCGACACGCGCGAGCGCGCCCGGGCGGTCCTCGACGTCCAGCCGGAAGTAGAACGGTGAGCTGCTCTCGCCGTTCGGCAGCATCGGCAGCTGTCGCCACGCGGCGTCGTTCTGCAGGAAGCCCGTGCCCATCGTGCCGAGCACGCTCGTGATGTCGGCGATCACGGCCGACGCAGTCTCGACTCCTCCCGCGCCGGGGCCCTCCAGCGTGATCTCCCTGATCGCATCGCCCTGGAGCATCACGGCGTTGAAAGCCCCGTCGACCTTGGCGAGCGGATGCTGCTTGTCGACGAAGGCCGGCTGGACGTTCACGTCGACCTGCCCGTCGACCAGCCTGGCGGCGCCGACGAGGCGGATCACCATTTCGAGCTGGCGCGCAGCCGCCACGTCGAGCAAGTCGATCTTCGTGATCCCCGAGTACTCGACGTCGGAGAGCTCGACGTGCGAGTTGAAGGCGACCGTCGCGAGAATCGCCATCTTCGCCGCGGCGTCGGCGCCGGAGACGTCGTCGGTGGGATCGGCTTCCGCATAGCCCCGCTGCTGAGCGTCGGCCAACGCCTCGTCGTAGCTCTTGCCGCCCTCCATCTCGGTGAGGACGAAGTTGGTCGTGCCGTTGACGATCCCGAGCACCCGGTGGACGTTCGTGACCACGAGCGACTCGCGCAGCACCTTGATCACAGGGATCGCCGCGCAAACGCTCGCCTCGAAGCGAAGCTGCACCCCGGCCTCCGATGCGGTCGCGAAGAGCTCCGCACCACGGCGCGCAACGAGCTGCTTGTTCGCAGTGACCACGCTCTTCCCGCGTTTCAGCAGCTCGAGGACGTAGCCACCCGCCGGTTCGACGCCGCCCATCACCTCCGCCACGACGGCGATGGTGGGGTCGTCGACGATCTCGGCGAAATCCTGAGTGAGCACTCCACCCCTGTCGTTCAATAGATCGGGTGGGTAGTCACGCTCCTTTCCGAGGTCGCGCACGAGCGCCTTCACGACCCGCAGCCGATGGCCCGTCGCGCGCTCGATGTCGTCCGCCGACTCGATGAGGAGGCGGTTGACTGCGGCGCCGACGGTTCCGTACCCCAGCAAGGCGACGGGGACGTCAACCGACGTCAGCGGTCTCCTCCTTCACGTTCAAGGCGCGCAGCCGCGCGCCGACCTGTTCGATCTGCGTCTCGGCCAGCTTCGCGCGATAGACGTCGAGCGACGGTTGGCCGCGATCCATCTCGGCGATCCAGTCGCGTGCGAACGATCCGTCGCGAATGGCGGCGAGGACGGCACGCATGTTCTCGCGCACGTGCTCGTCGACCACCTTCGGCCCGACGACATGTGAGCCGTACTCGGCCGTGTCGGAGATCGAGTAGTGCATGCGCTCGATTCCACCCTCCCAGATCAGGTCGGTGATCAGCTTCAGCTCGTGCAGGCATTCGTAGTAGGCGACCTCGGGCTGGTAGCCCGCCTCGACGAGGGTCTCGAACCCCAGCTGGATCAGCTGCGTGACGCCGCCGCAGAGAACGGTCTGCTCGCCGAACAGGTCGGTCTCCGTCTCTTCCGCGAATGAGGTCACGACCATCCCGGCGCGTGCGGCGCCGAGCGCGGCGCCGTAGGCGAACGCGAGCTCCTGCGCGCCGCCACTTGCATCCTGCGCGACGGCGACGACTGCGGGCGTGCCGTAGCCCTCGGTGTAGAGGCGGCGGACGACATGACCCGGCCCCTTGGGCGCGACCATGATCACGTCGTGTCCCTCGGGCGGCGTGATGCGGCCGTAGTGGACGTTGAAGCCGTGCGCGAAGAGCAGCGCCGCACCGGGCTCGAGGTTGGGCGCCACCTCGGTCTCGAAGAGCGCGGGCTGCGCACCGTCGGGGACGAGGAACGCCACGAGCTGCGCGCCGCGCACGGCGTCGGCGACGGAGCGGACCGTCAGGCCCGCCTCCTCCGCGGCGGCCGCCGAAGCGCTGCCGGGACGCAGCCCGACCTCGACCTCGACGCCGGAGTCGCGCAGGTTGAGCGCATGCGCGTGCCCCTGGCTGCCGTATCCGAGCACGGCGACCTTGCCGTTCAGAAGCTCGACGTTCCCACTCTTGAAGATCTCGGCCACGTTGTTCCTTTCAGACTTGGACGGAGGGTGAAGTTCGGCCGCCCGCGCTCGGACGGCGGAGCCCGACCCGACCCGTGCGCACGAGCTCGCGCACACCGTACGGGCGGACCAGTTCTTCAAACGCTTCGACCTCATCGGGACGACCGACGAACTCGAAGGTGATCGCGTCGCGGCCGATGTCGGCGACCCGCGCGCCCGCGACCTGACTGAGCGCGACGAGCTCGGCGCGCTTGTCCGTCGCGACGTTGACGGTGAACAGCGCGAGCTCACGCTCCACGGCCTCCTCAGGCCGCAGTTCGGTCACACGCAACACGTTGACGAGCTTGTGCATCTGCTTCTCGATCTGTTCGAGCGAATGCTCGCTGCAGTCGACGCGCAAGGTCAGCCGCGAGATGTCGGAGTGCTCGGTCGGTCCGACGGCGAGGCTCTGGATGTTGTAGCCGCGCCGTGAGAAGAGCTGCGAGACGCGCGCAAGCGCTCCCGGCTTGTTCTCCAGCCGCACGCTGATCGTGTGGGCGCTCATACCCGCTCCGGGTCGGATGTTTCCAGGATGTCGACCGCTGCAGCACCGGACGGGATCATCGGGAAGACCTTCTCCTCCGGATCGCAGCGGACGTCGACGACGGCGCTCCGCCCGGCGGTGAACGCCGCGCTGAACGCATCCTCGAGCTCCGCCTCGTGCTCGACGGTGAAACCGGCGCAGCCGTAGGCCTCCGCCAGTTGGGCGTAGTCGGGGACAGCGTGGGTGAGGTGCGTCTGCGCGAAACGCTCGTCGTAGAACATCTCCTGCCACTGTCGCACCATTCCGAGCCAGCCGTTGTTGATCACCACGGCGACGATCGGCAGCCGCTCGAGCGCTGCGGTCGCGAGCTCCTGGCAGGTCATCTGGAAGCACCCGTCCCCGTCGATGCAGACGACGGTTGCGTCGGGCCGCGCAGCCTTCGCGCCGATCGCAGCGGGCAGGCCGTACCCCATCGTCCCGAGGCCGCCGGAGGTGATGAACGACCGCGGCCGGTCGCAGACGAGGTACTGCATCGCCCACATCTGATGCTGGCCGACGCCCGTCGTCCAGATGATGTCGTCGCGATCGCCTGCGAGATCGCGGAGTGCCTCCACCGCGGTTTGCGGTTTCAGTTGCCCGTCCGACCTCGCGTAGCGGAACGGGAACTGCGCACGCCAATCCTCGAGCTGACGCAGCCAGGGGTCACGGGCAGCGCGGCCGTCTGCGGCAACAGCGCGCACCTCCTCGGCGAGCTGCGCCAGCGCGAGCTTGAGCGGTCCGACGACCGGGATGTCCGCGTGGCGGATCTTCCCGACCTCGGCCGCGTCGATGTCGAAATGGATCACCTTCGCGCCCGGGGCGAACGCCGAGAGCTTGCCCGTGACGCGATCGTCGAACCGCGAGCCGACGGCGATCACGAGGTCGGCTTTGTTCAGCGCCCAGTTCGCGTACTTCGAGCCGTGCATGCCGGGCGGCCCGTAGTTGAGCGGGTGCGAATCGGGCAGGCAGCCCTTGCCCATCAACGTCACGACCGCTGGGAGGTGCGCCGAGTCCACAAGGTTGCGAAGTTCCTCGCACGCGTCGGCATTGAGCACACCGCCGCCGGCGTAGACGATCGGCCGCTGTGCCTCCGCGATCGCGCGCGCCGCCTCGCGAACCTGCCGGGGATGAACCTTCTGCGGTGGCCGCCAGCCCGGTAGGTCGACGTCGTCCGGATACGCGAACTCGAACTCGGCCTCCTGGACGTCCCGCGCGACGTCGACGAGCACCGGGCCTTGGCGGCCGGTGCGCGCGACATGGAACGCGGCCTTCAGGACGGCGGGCAGCTCTTCGACATCCTGGACGAGCCACGAATGCTTGACGATCGGCATCGTGATGCCCGTGGCGTCGATCTCCTGGAACGCGTCGGTGCCGATCAGCGACGAGCGCACCTGCCCCGTGATGCAAACGAGCGGCGTGGAGTCCATCCACGCGTCGGCGATCGGCGTCACGAGGTTCGTCGCCCCCGGCCCCGACGTGGCGATCGCGACGCCAACCTTCCCCGAGGCACGCGCGTAGCCCTCCGCCATGTGGCCGGCGCCCTGCTCGTGGCGGGCGAGCACGTGCCGCACGGAGGTTCCGCGCGCAAACGCATCGTAGGTCGGCAGGATCGCACCGCCGGGGATCCCGAATGCGACATCGACGCCCTCGAGTTCGAGTGCGCGCAGGATCGCGTCCGAGCCGAGCATGCGGGAGCCGCGGCTCATGCCCACACCTCGTCGAAGTGCTCCAGGTCGACCCGTGACTGAGGCAGCAGTTCGATCACGGCGTCGGTGAAGGACCGCGTGTCCTGTCCCGCCGCCCCGCCGCGTTTCGCGGCGGCGCCGACTGCCCGCTCGAGCGTGCGCGACGCCGAGCGGCGCTTGAGCCCCTCGGCCAGCATCAGCGACACGGTCAGCAGCATCCCCCGCGGGTCGACGACGCCAAAGCCCGCCACGTCGTCGGGCTCGCTCGCGCCGGGGAAGAACACACCCGGCCCTTCGTTTGGCAGCCACGCTTGAGCGACCGACGCGTACGAGCCCGCGAAGTGGGCGGCCGCGTCGACCATCGCCCCGACGAGATGCGCCTCGGTCACGACCACGTCGAGCGACTCGGGCTGTTCGCGCAGCCGCACGAGAGCCTGCCCGAGCGAAGCTTCCTCGACCTCGAGCCCACTCCACCGAGCCTGCTCGGCCACGACCGCCTCCCGCCAGTCGGCGGAGTCGCCGACGCAGAGCACACGACCGCGCCTGGCGGCCGTGCTGGAGAACGCACGCGCGAGCGCAATCCTGTTCGCCCACTCGCCGACCGGGCCTGTAATGACAAGGTCGCCGCCCCCACCGAGCTGCACGCGGGCGACACGCCACGCAAGCTCGAGATCGGCCTTGACGCCCTCGAGCGCGGGATTGTCGGGCGATGCCACGAGGATCGCGTCGACGTCGCGGTACCCCGCGCGCGTCTCGGGCGGCAGCGGATGCCCGGTCCGCGTGATGGCCTCGCCGCCGAACGGCAGGTGCACGTCGTCGAGCTGCAGCGAGTGCAACTCGGCAACCCGGTCGAGCGCCCGCGTCGCCGCGGCCATCAACTCCGGCCCAACGCCGTCCCCGGCGAGACAGGCGATCGTCTTCATGCAAGCACCTCATCGAACCTCGTGACCCTGCGCATTGGTTTCGCTCCTTCGTCCGGCCCGCACCGCGGGCGCACTACTCCTGAGTGAAGTCGGCGTATGCGGCGTCAATCGGCCGCGTGAGCGAAATCTCCCCCTAGCGGGGGAGAATGACGATGACCGTGAGAATGACGAGCCCGAGCACGAGCAACTGCGCCGCAAGCGGCGTCCGAGGCTCGAGTACGCGGACTGCTGAACGAATCATCGTCGCCTGAGTGTGCCGACGAGCATCCACCTTGTCAAGCTACAGAAGGTATAGCGACCGGCAACGTTGCCAAACCGAACGCCTGTCACTATGCTTTTGAAAGCGATGACTGGGAAGCGCCCGAACAGCTCCGCGGCCGCCACGACCGGCCTGCGCGCGCTTGCCCTGATTCTCCTCCCCTAGGGGAGGAGCCACGCGACATACCCGTTTCGCGTTCCCGCACCGCCGGGAAGAGTCCGCCCACTCGAGGAGCCAAGAGCCACATGCCGATGCCCTACTGGAAATATCGCCCCTATCCCACCGTCGACCTGCCCGGCCGCACCTGGCCCGACCGCGTCGTCGACCACGCGCCGATCTGGTGCTCCACCGACCTTCGTGACGGCAACCAGGCGCTGGTCAAGCCGATGGACTCCGCGCGCAAGCAGCGGATGTTCGATCTCCTCGTCCAGCTCGGGGTGAAGGAGATCGAGGTCGGTTTCCCCGCGGCTTCGCAAACCGACTTCGAGTTCGTCCGCAAGCTGATCGACGAGGATCTCATTCCCGGCGACACCACCATCGCCGTGCTCACGCAGGCTCGCCCCGAGCTGATCGAGCGGACCTACGAGGCGATCGAGGGTGCGCGCCGCGCGATCGTGCACCTCTACAACTCGACGTCGACGACGCAGCGGCGTGTGGTCTTCCGCCTCGACCAGGCCGGCATCGTGGACCTCGCCGTGCGGGCGACCGCACTCTGCAAGGAGCTCGCGGGACAGACCGGCACGGAGGTCGTCTTCGAGTACTCGCCCGAGAGCTTCCACGGCACCGAGCTCGAGTTCGCCCTCGAGATCTGCGAGGCGGTCATGGCCGAATGGCAGCCGACGCCCGGGGAGCGGATGATCGTCAACCTGCCGACGACCGTCGAGGCGTTCCCCCCGAACATCTACGCGGATCGGATCGAGTGGTTCCAACGGCACGTCTCGCAGCGCGAGAGCATCGTGCTCAGCGTGCATCCCCACAACGATCGGGGCACCGCCGTCGCGACGGCCGAGCTCGGACTGATGGCGGGGGCCGACCGGGTCGAAGGGACGCTCTTCGGAAACGGCGAGCGCACGGGCAACGTCGATCTCGTCACGATCGCGTTGAACCTGCTGACGCAGGGTGTCGATCCGCAGCTCGACCTGTCACGACTCGACGAGGCCAGGGCGATCGTCGAGGAATGCAACGAGCTGCCGGTGCACCCGCGCCATCCCTGGGTCGGGGAGCTCGTCTACACGGCGTTCTCCGGCTCGCACCAGGACGCGATCAAAAAAGGGATGTACGCGCAGCAGCGCGAGAGCTCGGAGATCTGGGACGTTCCCTACCTGCCGATCGACCCGGCCGATCTCGGCCGCAGCTACGAGGCGATCATCCGGGTCAACTCCCAGTCGGGCAAGGGCGGGGTCGCCTACTTGATGGAGACCGAGCACAGTCTCGAGCTGCCGCGTGGTCTCCAGGTCGACTTCGCACAGAAGGTGCAGGCGATCACCGACCGGCGGGGCGACGAGTTGACGGCGGGCGAGCTGCTCGAGGCATTTCACGAGCACTACCTCGCGCACACGAGCCCGTACGCGCTCGGGCCGTACACCCACTCGAGCGGCGACACCGACCGGATCGTCGCCGAGCTCGGCGTCGAAGGCGAGACGCGCGAGATCGCCGGCGCCGGGAACGGACCGATCGCGGCGCTCGTCGACGCGTTCGAGCGGGAGTTCGCGATCACGATTCGCATCCGCGACTACCACGAGCACGCAATGGCGGCCGCGGCCGATGCAAGCGCAGCCGCCTACATCGAGGCCGACATCGACGACGACCTCGTCTGGGGCGTCGGGGTCCACCCGAGCATCGTGACGGCGTCCCTGCGCGCAGTCGTGAACGCGGTCAACCGCGCCCTCGCCCAGCGCAGGGCGCTCCAGGAGGCCACGCTGTTCGGCTAGCCGAACCGGTGTCTGACACCTGAGGTGTCAGACACCTTTTGTCAGTCGAGGCGGGCGCCGAGCTCGCGCGAGCGCTCCGTCGCGGCGCTGATCGCGTTCAAGAACGCCGCCCGCACGCCCGAGCGCTCGAGCTCCTGGATCGCTCGGGTCGTCGTCCCGCCCGGCGAGGTGACGGTCTCCCGCAGTTCGACCGGATGGATGCCCTCGTCGCGAAGCAGGAGGGCGCTCCCGAACATCGTCTGCACGACGAGCTTGGTCGAGACGTCGCGGCTTAGCCCGAGCAGCAGCCCGGCCTCGATCATCGCCTCGGCGAGCAGCGCGAAGTAGGCCGGCCCGGAGCCCGACAGCGCCGTGACCGCGTCGAGGTCGTCTTCGGAGACGCGAACGACGGCGCCCAGGTGGCCGAGCGCCTCCTCGGCGAGCGCGAGATCGGGCTCCCCGGCCGAGCTGCCGGCGGCAATGCCCGCGATGCCTTCGTGGACGAGCGCCGGCGCGTTCGGCATCGCGCGCACGACGCGCGCCTCTGGCGAGAGGTGCTTCTCGATGAATGACGTGGTCACGCCCGCTGCGACCGAGAGGATCACTTGCTCGGCGGTCACCGCCTCGGCAATCTCCGCGAGCACCGCCGACATGTCCTGCGGCTTCACGGCGACGATCACGAGCGCGGCGCCGCGCACGGCCTCGACGTTCGAGGTGCCGACCCCGACCGCGTAGCGTTCGCGGAGCTCGTCGAGCCGTTCCTCGTGCCGGACGGTGACGGCGAGCTCGTCCGGCGTACGCCAGCCCGAGCTCAGGAAGCCGCGGACGAGCGACTCGCCGAGGCGGCCGGCACCGAGAATCGCGATCCGCCTGGGCACCGGCCCTCGACTAACGACGGGCGGCGGCGGTGCGCCGACGCTTCGCGGGCTCGGGGACCATCCACGCGTGACCGAACTTCCGCATCTCGCGGATGATCGGCAGCAGCGCGCGCCCCTTGTCCGTCAGTTCGTACTCGACACGCGGCGGCGACTCCGGGTAGCTGCGCCGGATCGCGACTCCTTGCCGCTCCAGCATGTCGACGCGCTCCGAAAGGGTGCGCGGGCTGATACCGGGGCACGCGTGCTCGAGCTCCATGAAACGCCTCGGGCCCTCGGAGAGGTCGTGGACGATCAGCGGGGTCCATTTGGTGGCGATGATCTCCGCCGTGGCGGCGACGGCGCAGTTGCTGCCGTGGACGTCATTCATTGTTCTCTTCATGCGCGCCAGTCTACTCGGCCGGGCGGCCCGTTGCTATCGAAACAAAAGTGTTCGCGCGCTCGGTGTGACGATCGCCGTCGAGCCACGCCTGGACCGCCTTGGCGCACTCGCGCCCCTCGTTGATCGCCCACACGATCAGTGACTGGCCGCGTCGCGCGTCGCCCGCCGCGAAGACGCCGTCGGCGGAGGTGAGGTAGCGGCTCGCGGCGGCGTTGCCGCGCGCGTCGCGTTCGACGTTCAGCTCCGTGAGCAACTCGGGCTCAGGCCCGAGAAACCCCATCGCGAGCAGTACGAGCTCGGCCGGACGTGACTCCTCCGTGCCCGCGATCAGCTCGAACGGGGGCGCGCCCGAGTTCTCCTGCCAGTGAATCGTCCCGACGCGGCCGTCATCGCCGCTGAAATGCGTCGTCGAGATCGAGAACGACCGCTCGCCTCCTTCCTTGAGCGCGTACGACGTGCGCAGCTTCATCGGCCAGCGCGGCCAGGGCGTGACGTCGTCGGGACGCATGGGTGGCGGCTCGCCGAGCAGCTCGATTTGCGTCACCGAGGCCGCCCGCTCCCTGTGTGCGTGTGCCACGCAGTCGGCACCGGTGTCGCCGCCGCCGATCACGACGACGTGCTTGCCCGCGGCGGTCAGGCCGCCGGCCGCCGTGCCGGCGATCGAGCGCGCGCGATCGTAGAGGTACTCCATCGCGAAGTGCACGCCGTCGAGCTCGCGACCCGGCACGGGCAGGTCGCGCGGAACACGCGATCCGGTCGCGAGCACGACCGCGTCGTGGCGCTCCCGCAGCTCTGCAGCACTGACGTCCATGCCGACATCGACGCCGAAGCGAAACTCGACCCCCTCGTCGACGAGCTGCCGCACACGCCGCTCCACGAGCCGCTTCTCGATCTTGAACTCAGGGACGCCGAAGCGGATGAGGCCTCCTGCGGCTTCATCGCGCTCGTAGACGACGACGGCCTCACCCGCCCGCGCGAGCTGCTGTGCACATGCGAGTCCTGAGGGGCCCGAGCCGACAACGGCGACGCTGCGCCCCGTTTGCCGAGCCGCAGGCTGGGGCTCGATCCATCCTTCACCCCAGCCCCGATTGACGATCGCGAGCTCCACCTGCTTGATCGAGACGGCATCTCCCTCGTTGATCTCGAGCACGCAGGCCGCCTCGCACGGTGCGGGACAGAGCCGGCCGGTGAACTCCGGGAAGTTGTTCGTGCGGTGCAACTGCTCGAGCGCTTCCTGCCACCGGTCGCGATAGACGAGGTCGTTCCAGTCGGGGATCAGATTCCCGAGCGGGCAGCCGTGATGGCAGAACGGCACGCCGCACTCCATGCAGCGGGACGCCTGCTCGCGCACCTCGACGAGCGGCAGCGTGCCGACGAACTCGCGGAAGTCGCCGACGCGCTCGGCCGGCGGCCGCTCGGGCGCCTCGACCCGCTTCAGGTTGAGGAACGCGCCGATCTTGCCCATTACGCCGCCGCCTCCTCGGTCTCGGTCTCCGTCGTGAAGAAGCCGCCGCCGCCGGCCGAGACGGGCTCGGCGAGTGCGCGCTTGTAGTCGTGCGGGATCACCTTCACGAATCGCAGAGGATTCCAGTCGTCGAGCACCGCAGCGGCGACCGGAGAACCGGTTCGCCGGGCGTGCTCGGCGAGCAGCGACTGGACTGCATCCTCGTCGGCGCCGTCGAGCGCCTCGAGGGCGACGAGCTGCGTGTTGCAGCGTTGCGCGAACCGCGCGTCGTCGTCGAGCACGTAGGCGATCCCGCCGCTCATGCCCGCCGCGAAGTTGCGCCCTGTCGGGCCGATCACCACGACGCGGCCGCCGGTCATGTACTCGCACCCGTGGTCGCCAACCCCTTCGACGACCGCGGACGCACCCGAGTTGCGAACAGCGAACCGCTCCCCTGCAGTGCCTCGGAAGAACGCGCGCCCCGACGTGGCGCCGTACAGCACGGTATTGCCGACGATCACGTTCTCCTCCGCG
>JADGPE010000069.1 GCA_017882605.1 Thermoleophilia bacterium
GTGAAGACGAGCGTCGCGACCTCGCGCCGCAACGACTCGGCTGAGGGCAGCTTCGCACCGTTCACCCGTGCCTCCTTCGCCTGCCCCTGGCGCAGCGTCACCGCGAGCTCGAGGGGCGCGTCGTTGCGCACACCCTCGGCGACGACGCGCGCGGCCGTCTCGCCGAAGCGGATCAGCTGCACATCCTGGCGTGTCCGCGGTGAGAAGCCCTGCGTCACGACATGCAGCGACTCGAGGAGGTTCGTCTTGCCCACGCCGTTGCGACCCACGACGAGGACGATTCCCGACTCGAGTGCGAGGTCGAGCGACGCGTATGAGCGGTACTGGCGAAGTTGAACGCGCGTGTAACTCAGCCGGCAAGCCTGATCGGCATGATCAGGTACACGTAGTCGTCGGCGTCGCCTTCGAGCACGGCCGGCCGGAGCGGGCTGATCAGCTTGAACTTGATCGTCTCGGAGTCGACCGACTCGAGCCCGTCGCGCAAGAACTCGGCGTTGAACCCGATCTCCATCGCGTCGCCGGTGAAGGGAGCCGGCAGAGACTCACGCGCCTCGCCGACGTCCTGGGTGACGGCCGATACCGTCAGCTCGCCTTCGGCGAAGCGCAGCCGGAGCGGAGAGTTGCGCTGCGCCATCAACGACACCCGGCGGACGACTTCGAGCACCTCTTCGCGCGGCAGCGGCAGCTCGTATTCGAACTGCTCCGGGAGGAGCTGGCGATAGTTGGGGAACTGTCCGTCGATGCGCCGCGTCGTCAGCCAGGTTCCGTCGGCACCGAAGACGACGTGGTTCTCCTGCATGCCGAGCTGCACCTCGTCCGCTCCGGTCGCGATGCGCGCGAGCTCCTGTAGCGCCCGCGCCGGAATGATCGCCTCCAGCTCCGGCAGCGTGCCGGTGACGGGAGTCTCTTTGACGGCGAGCCGGTAGGAGTCGGTGGCGGCCATCACGATCTTCCCGGGCTCGAAGCGGACGAGGATGCCCGTGAGCACCGGGCGGCTTTCGTCGCGTGAGGCGCTGCGTCCGACACGGGCGACGGTCTCGACGAGCGCGTCGCGGTCGATCGTGTGCAACGCATCGAGGTCGACCTCGGGAAGCCGTGGGAAGTCCTCGCTCGAGTACGTGTGCAGCCGGTACGTCGCACCGCCTGCCGCTACGACCACCACGGCTTCGTCGGGATGGTGCTCGATCGACACCTCGCCGTCCGAGAGCGACCGCGCGATGTCGAGCAGCAGCCGGCCTGGCACGACGACAGTGCCTTCATCAGCGACCTGCGCATCGACGACGGCGCGCAACGACACCTCCATGTCGGTCGCCGCGAGATGGAGCTGGCTGCCTTCAGCACGAAGCTGGATGCCCCCGAGGACGAGCACGGTCGTACGGGTCGACACACCGCGTGCGACAACGGCGAGCTTCGACGCGAGCTCGTCCTTGGCGACGGTAATCCTCAGCCCGGTGCCCACTACTGTTTCTGAGTCAATCATTTAAATAGAACCTCGTTGTAGTCATAAGGCCTGTGGGTCCGGGGAGAAGCTCCTCGTTCCCCCTCCGAGAGCCATTTTCGCTGTGGGGGCGGACGGGGGACAAGTCGAGGTCGTACACAGGGTGACCGGTCACCGCGCCTGGCGCACGCGAGCTGTGAGTTCTTGGACGAGGTTGTACACAGACCTGTCCTCACGGATCAGGCGGGCGATCTTGGAGGTCGCGTGGATCACCGTCGTGTGGTCGCGCCCTCCGAACTCCTTGCCGATCTTGGGCAGCGAGGAGTCGGTGAGCTCACGTGAGAGATACATCGCGACCTGGCGCGGGTAGACGATGTTCTGAGAGCGCCGGTCGCCTGTCAGTTCCTGCAGCGTGACGCTGAACCGTTCACACACGAGCTCCTGGATCCGGTCGATCGAGATCTGCGCACTCTCGCCCTGTGGGAAGACGTCCTTGAGCACGTCCTGGGCGAGATCGACTGAGAGCGGCCTCCCCGTCAGGGACGAGAACGCAACGACGCGTGTAAGTGCTCCCTCGAGCTCGCGGATGTTCGTCGACACACGCGAGGCTATGAAGGTCAAGAGCTCCGGTTCGCGGATCTCGATCTGGTCGTTCTTCACCTTCTTGCGCAGGATCGCGATGCGCGTCTCCAGGTCAGGCGGCTGGATGTCCGTGATCAAGCCCCACTCGAACCGCGACCGCAGTCGCTCCTCGAGCGTCGAGATGTCCCGCGGCGGGCGGTCCGAGGACATGACGATCTGGCGGCCGGCCTCGTAGAGCGAGTTGAAGGTGTGGAAGAACTCCTCCTGGATGCGCTCCTTGTGCTCGAAGAACTGCACGTCGTCGATCAGCAACACGTCGTAGGTGCGGTAGCGCTGCTTGAAGCCCTCGATGCGCTTGTCGCGGAGGCTGTTGATGAAATCGTTCATGAAGGTCTCCGACGTCACGTAGCGGCAAGTGAGCCCGCCACCGTGGTCGGTGACGAAGTTGGCGACGGCATGGAGCAGGTGCGTCTTCCCGAGGCCGGTATGCCCGTAGATGAAAAGCGGGTTGTAGGCCTGCGCCGGCGCCTCGGCGACGGCCAGCGCCGCTGCGTGTGCGAACCGGTTCGACGAGCCGATCACGAACGAGTCGAACGTGTACTTGGGATTGATCCCGGCGACGTCGGTGCGCAGGGTCACTTCGGCGGGCAGCGGCCGGACCGCACTCGGAACGACGTTTGGAGAGGACTGGGCGGCCGGGGCAGGCGCCGGCGGCGTTTCCAGCACCCTCAGTTGCACGCGCAGATCCGAGCCGCCGGCGTCCTTGACGGCCGCGCGGATCAGGTCGAGGAAATGGCCCTCGATCCATTCCCGGGTGAAGTCGTTCGGGACCGCGACCGCGAATGTGTCGGCGTCGAGCTCAGCTCCGCCGACCTCTCCGAACCAGGTCGAGTACGTCGTGTCGTTGAGGGCTTCGCGGAGCCGGGCGGACACGTCGTTCCATAGTTCCTCCGCCGTCAGCTCGATTTGCCGCTTCACCCGTTCCAACGCTCCTCTGTTCCGACCCCTGGGGGTGGCGAGCATAGCAGCGCTCCGCCGGCGTCTCAATGAGGATTTCGCGACGAGTCCTTAACCGGCAAATGCCATGATTTGCAGGGATTTCGTACGCCTCCACACAACTCTCCACAGGTGTGGAAAGTCTGGGCCGCGGGCGCGCCGTATGCCCCCTTTCCACGGCTTTTCCACCTCGCTGGGCCTGTGGACAACCGGCTGCCGGATGGGTCCGGCTATACTCGCCCGCGGCCGGCACCCGCTGGCCCAATTCTTCTTTCCGGACGAGATGAAACGGACCTATCAGCCGAATGTGCGCAAGCGGAAGCGGAAGCATGGCTTCCGTGCCCGCATGGCGACGCGCGCCGGCCAGCAGATTCTCAAGCGGCGCCGCTCGAAGGGCCGCAAGCGCCTGTCGGCGTAATGCCGCCGGTGCAGCGCCGGAACCGCCTCTCCCGCTCGCGCGACTTTGACGCCGTCTACCGGCAAGGCCGGTCCGTCTCGACCCGCTTCCTGACGCTGTACTGGTTCCAGCGCGACGAGACGATCGGGGCTCCCCGTCTGGGCTTCGCCGTGCCGAAAGCCGTCGGGAACGCCGTCGTCCGCAACCGGATCAAGCGGCAGTTGCGCGACATCGTGCGCGACCGGCTCGAGGCTGTGCCGGTGACGAACGACTACGTCCTCGTCGTGCGCCAGGGGCTGCCCGAGGCGGCCGAGACGAACGGGCACGACTGGCTTGCCGCCCGCGTCGACGAGGTGCTCGGGAAGGCGGCGGCATGAACGCCGTCCTCCGCACCGCCGCGATCCTGCCGATCCGCGTGTACCAGAAGCTGATCTCGCCGTTCATCCCCGCGAACACCTGCAAGTACCACCCGAGCTGCTCGGAGTACGCGGTGCTCGCGATTCGCAAGCGTGGCCTTCTGCGCGGGGTGCCGCTGGCCGCCTGGCGGCTCCTGCGGTGCAACCCCTGGTCGCCCGGAGGAGTCGATTACCCATGAGCGTCGGCTTGACGGAGCCACGGGTGGAGCAGAAATGCTGATCGTCTTTTCGGTCCTCTCGCCGCTCGAGAACATCATGAAGTCGATCCTGGACTTCTTCCACGGCACCGCCGGCCTGCCGTGGGCCTGGTCGATCGTCGCGCTGACGATCCTCGTGCGGATCGTGCTCGTGCCGCTCACCGTGCGGCAGATCCATTCGATGCAGTCGCTGCAGGTTCACGCGCCGGAGATGAAGGCGCTCCAGCAGAAGTACAAGGGCGACCGGGCGAAGCTCAACGAAGAGCTGATGAAGTTCTACAAGGAGAACAACATCAATCCGGCTGCGTCCTGCCTGCCGCTCCTCGCGCAGTTCCCCGTCTTCATCGCGCTGTACTTCACGCTGAAGCACGGCACGAAGCACATCACCGGCTCGTGGCTGCATGTCGTCCCGAACATCTCGGACAAGGCGACCGCGCACTGGTCGGGCTTCGTGCTGCTCGCCATCTACGCGGGCTCGCAGATCGCCTCGACGTACTTCATGGGCACGACGATGGACAAGACGCAGCGCAGGATCATGATGTTCCTGCCGCTCGTCTTCCTGACGGTTGTCTCGCGCTTCCCGACCGGCCTCATCCTCTACTGGATGACGACCAACCTCTGGACGGTCGGCCAGGGCCTCGTCACCCGCCGGCTCGTGCCGAAGCCCGGCACGGTGTCTGCTCAGCCCGCCGGCCCGAAGCGCACATCCCGCAACCCGCCGAAGCAAGAGGCCGCGACCGGGAACGGCACGACCACGGAATCGCCCGCCCCGAAGCTCCCTCCGTCGCAGCCCCGCCGCGTGAAGAAGAAGGGCCGCGCAAAGCGGTGAGCGAGCTCTCCGTCGAGGCGACGGGGGAGACCGTCGGTGAAGCGAAGTGGAAGGCGCTCCGCGACCTCGAGCGGCTGGCGCCGGGGCTCGACAAGGCCGCGGTTCGATTCCAGGTCGTCGCGGAAGGTGAGCGCGGCCTGCTCGGCGTCGGATATGCGCCCGCGCGGGTGATCGCCAGCGCGAGCGCCGACTCGGTTGCACCGCCGCCGGCTGTTCGGGGCGACGAGAGCGCCGCCGAGGCGCATGTGCGCGGGCTCGTCGAGCGCGTCGTCGGCGCGATGGGGATTGTTGCCCGCGTCGAGGTGCAGGAGACCGAGCACGAAGTTCTCGTGACCTGCAGCGGCGGCGAGCTCGGCCTGTTGATCGGCAAGCATGGACAGACGATCGATGCGCTGCAGTCGGTGGCGAACGCGGCGGTCTACCGCTCGGGCGTGCACAAGCCGGTGACGGTCGACGCGGCCGGCTATCGGGACCGCCGCCGGCAGACGCTGGAAGGGATCGCGGTTCGCGGTGCGGAGCGCGCAGCCCGGGGCGAGCGTGTGCTGCTCGAGCCGATGAGCGCGGTCGAGCGCAAGGTCGTGCACGAGCACCTCAAGGAGTTCCCGGGCGTGCAGACGGCGAGCGAGGGGACGGAGCCGAATCGGTTCGTCGTCATCCTTCCCGCTTGACAGCGCCGCGCTGACCGCGTGGCTCACGGCGGTTGTCGCGACTCCGGGCCTGACCGCGATCCGCGACAGCGCCGAGGCACGCACGGTGTTGCTCGAAGGCTCCCTCGCCGGCGCCGGCCTGGTCGCGCGGTTCGACGGTGTGATCGTCGACGTCGGGAGTGGCGGCGGCGCCCCCGGCATCCCGCTCGCGCACGCGTTCCCGGAGCGCGAAGTTGTGCTGCTCGAAGCCGAGCGGCGCAAGTGCGAGTTCCTCGAGACGATGGTGCCGCCGAACGCCCGTGTCGTCTGGGGCCGGGCCGAGGAGCAGGCGACCGACTGGGCAGGAGTCGCCGTCGCGAGGGCGCTCGCGCAGCCTCCGGTGGCCGCGGAGTGGTGCCTGCCACTCGTCGAGGAAGGTGGGGCGGTCGTGCTCTGGGTCGGTCCGACCGCCGACCGCGAGCGAATCGCGGCGGTGGCCGGCCGCCTGGCGGGCACGCTCGTCGACGCACCCGACGGGTTCGTCGTGATCCGCAAGACGGGGCCGACGCCCGCAGGCTTTCCGCGCCGCACGGGCGTGGCGAAGAAGCGGCCGCTGGCCTGAGGGCCGCGGGTAAAGAGCGCGCGAAGCCTTTCCCAGAGCGGCTTTTGGCGTCCGACTAGGCCGCTAGATTGGCCAGGTGAGCAAGGTCTACGCGTTCGCGAACCAGAAGGGCGGGGTCGGCAAGACGACCTCGGCGATCAACCTTGCAGCCTGCCTCGCCGAGGCGGGCGAGCGTGCCCTGGTGGTCGACCTCGATCCGCAGGCGAACGCGACCTCGGGCCTCGGGATGCGCGCGAACGGCACGTCGACCTACGACCTGCTCGACGGCGCTCCGCTCGCCTCCCTCGCGAAGGCGACCCAGTTCCCGAACCTGTTCCTCGTCCCGTCGAAGCCCGAGCTGGCCGGCGCGGCCGTCGAGCTCTCCCAGCGAGAGGACGGCGAGCGCTACCTCGCGGAGGCGCTGCAGCATGCGGAAGGCTTCGACTTCGTCCTGCTCGACTGCCCTCCCTCGCTCGGACCGCTAACGGTGAACGCGCTCGCCGCGTCCGACCGGGTGATCGTGCCCGTGCAGACCGAGTACTACGCGCTCGAGGGTCTCGCACAACTCGTGCAGTCGATCAATCTGATCAAGGCGCGCCTCAATCCGAAGCTCGAGATCGCAGGCGTGCTCTTGACGATGACGGACGGCCGCACGCGTCTCTCCGCCGACGTCGAGGCCGAGGTGCGCAAGCACTTCGGGGCGCTCGTGTTCAACGCTGTTGTGCCGCGGTCCGTGCGCGTTGCGGAAGCACCGAGCCACGGCCTGCCGGTGACCCACTACGACCGGCGCTCGCGTGGCGCCGAGGCCTACTGGAAGGTGGCGATGGAGCTTGTCGAGCGTGCCTAGACGCGGCCTCGGCCGCGGTTTCGAGGTCCTGATCGGCGGTGCCGCGCCCGAGCTGGCGCAGGTCGCGGTCGACCAGATCCATCCCAACCCGAATCAGCCGCGCAAGCGCTTCGAGGGCGAAGGCGTGACCGCGCTGGCCGAGTCGATCAAGGCGCAGGGCCTGATCCAGCCGGTCGTCCTGCGGCCGCGGCTCGAGGGAGGCTACGAGTTGATCGCCGGCGAGCGCCGCTGGCGCGCGGCGCGCGAAGCGGGGATCGCAACGGTCCCGGCCGTCGTGCGAGAAGCCGACGACCGCGACTCGCTGCTGCTCGGCCTGGTCGAGAACGTGGCGCGCGAGGATCTCTCGCCGATCGAGGAGGCACGCGCCTACGCCGTCCTGATCGACGAGTTCGGCTTCGCGCTCGGCGAGGTGGCCGAACGCGTCGGCCGCTCGAAGCCGACGGTCTCGAACCGGATTCGCTTGCTCGAGCTGCCGGAAGACGTGCTGAGCATGATCGCGCGGCAGGAGCTCACCGAGGGTCATGCCAGAGCCGTCCTCGCAGTGCCCGACCAGGACGGCCGCCGCCGGCTCGCGAAGCGGATCGTCAAGGAGGGCCTGTCGGTGCGCGCAGCCGAGCGCGCGGCGCGTTGGGCGGGAGCTCGCACGAAGGAGCGGCGTGTCTTCGCCGTCGACCCGGTGCTGGCGGCCCGCGTCAAGGACGCGTTCCGGCTGCTGACGGGGTTCGAGGCGAAGGTCGGCGCCGCCGGTCTCCAGGTGCCGGTCGACGGCGAGGTCGAGCTCGAGGAGCTCGCCGAGGCGCTCGAGCGGCTCGGCACCCCGTAACCGCGGGGCGACGCGGGCCGTTGCACCTGCGTGGCTGATTACTGGCTCCAGGACCTCGAGGCACTCGAGACGATCTCGAGGGATGACGCAACGCGGGCGCTCTTTCTGCGCCTGGCGCTGCTCTCACAGAACGGCCGGTTGAAGCCGTTCCTGCGCGAGCTCGCGGCCGACGCCGAGCTCGACGCCGAGACGAAGGGGTCGCTCGCCGAGCTCGCCCAGGACGAGAGCTTCCTGCACGCCGTCGAGGAGTACGTGCGGCGCACGCGCGCCGTGCACTAGGCGCCGCGCACGAGCTCGCGCGGCAGAGTGGGCGATCCTGGATTCGAACCAGGGACCTCCGCCTTATCAGAGCGGCGCTCTAACCAACTGAGCTAATCGCCCGCGCGGGCAGATGATAGCGGCGTGCGCGTTTGCCCCAGACAGCGGGGGTAATCTAGGAGTCGATGGTCGAGATGACGATCTACGGAGTCTCGTTCGACCTGGTCGGCAAGCAGCCGATCGTGTTGCTGAAGACCGCCGACGGGAACCGCTACCTGCCGATCTGGATCGGACATCCGGAGGCCGCGGCGATCCTGATGAAACTGCAGGGGGCGAGCGCGCCGAGGCCGCTGACCCACGACCTGCTGGTCAACATCCTCGGCGAGCTCGATATCGAGGTGGTGCGGGTCACCGTCACAGAGTTGCGTGAGAGCACGTTCCACGCTTCCATTACCGTCGCGCAGAACGGCAACGAAGTCGAGATCGACTCGCGCTCCTCCGACGCGATCGCGGTGGCGGTCCGCGCGCACGCCCCGATCTTCGCTGCAGACGACGTCATCGAGGAGTCGGCAATCGAAATGGAAGGCGACGAAGTCAACGAGGAAGAGATCGTCGACGAGTTCAAGCGCTTTCTCGACAAGGTC
>JADGPE010000106.1 GCA_017882605.1 Thermoleophilia bacterium
CTGCTCGGGCTGAAGGAGAACGTGATCATCGGGAAGCTGATCCCGGCGGCCACCGGCCTGAAGCGGTACCGGAACATCGAGATCTCGCCGAGCGAGCCGGTCGTCCGCGAAGCCTACGAGCGGGACACCCTGCTGCAGGCGCTCGAGGAGATCGGCCAGGACGGCGCCGTCGATTTCGGCGGCCTCGACCTGAGCTTCGGCGGCGAGCCGGGCGCAGACGGCTCCTCTTCGCACGAGTCCGGCGAGGCCACGGAGACGCCCGAGGTCGACAGTCCGCTCGACGACTGAACTGTCAGGGGTGTCTGACACCGCCGGTGTCAGACACCCCTGTGCCTTGCTACAACGAGCCGCGTGAAGCGGCTCGTTGTCGTTCTGGGGGCACTTCTCGCGCTGGGTGCCGGCGTCGCCCGCGGCAGCGGCCCAGCCGCGCCGCTCCCGCTGCCGTGCGGGCTGCCGCAGGTGCAGCCGCTGTGGGTCGACTACGCAGACGGGATGGTGCCGTTCTGGTCGACGATCTTCGCGCGGCCGGGGATCGTCGCAGCGGCGTCCCAGTTCATCGTGCCGCCGCAGCTGCGCGCCAAGGGCGCCCAGACCGTCTACTTCGACCTCTACCTGAACAACCGCGTCGGGACGCCGTCGCAGCCGGCCGACCCCTCGACCATCCAGGAGCGCGCCGACAAGCTCTTCGACACGGCCGTCACCTCCTCCGGCTGCGACCACCCGCTGATCGCCGAGAACGAGCTCTTCGGGGCGCAATTGCCGACGCCGTGGACCGCGACGACGGCGCAGTACCGCGCGAACGTGCTCGCCTACCTGCAGCGGCTCACCGAGCGCGGCGCACGGCCGTTCCTGCTGCTCTCGAACCGCCCCTACACCCACGACCAGGATGCCGACGCGTGGTGGCTGGCCGCGTCTCAGGTGGCGGACATCGTCCCGGAGGTCTATTTCTCGGGGCCGCAGATCTCGAAGCTGGGCGCCGTGGCCGGCAGCCGCCGGCTGCGCACGACGTTGCGCATGCGCCTGGAGGACCTGATCCAGATCGGAGTCCCGACGAGCCGGCTGGGGATGATGTTGACCTTCAGCTCGACGCCCAAGGCCGGAGGCCGGGAAGGCCTGCAGCCACTCTCGAAGTGGCTCGACGTCGTCAAGTGGGAGGCGATTGCCTCCAAGCAGGTGGCCGCCGAGCTTCATCTGGCGAGTGTCTGGTCGTGGGGGTGGGCGGCATTCAACCCGGCCGGCAACGACCCCGACAAGCCGAAGGCGGCGTGCGCCTGGCTCTGGACGCGAGACCACTCGCTCTGCGCTGCGCCGACGCTCGCCGGCAAGGACTTCGACCAGTCGCTCGACGTCGGCGCCACGCTGCCGGCCGGCACGCTCTGCCTACTCGGCGGCACGAAGCTGCTCGCAGCCGACGTCTCGGCCCTGAGCCGCCTGACCGGCGACCGCGACCTCGCCTACTCGGCCGAGCTCCGCCATGCCGTGCTCACCGAGGCCTCGACGGTCGACCCCAAGCTCGTCCTGCAGGCCGAGATCGACACGATCCTCGATCACTTCGGCGGCAGCCGGACCGCGTATCTGGCGGCGCTCGCCCATGCGAAGGCGACGCCCAGGCTCGCCCGGATGATCCTGGCGGACGAGCTGCGCCGCCGGGCGATCGAGTCGACCCTGCGCGTGCCCGCGCCTAGCTCGGCCGGCCTCCACCAGTGGTACGACACGTACTCCGCGACGCCGGCCCGCCCTGTGCGGGCCGCGAGGCCGGTTGCCTGGCTCGGGAACCTGCGCAGCGGCATCGCCGTCACCGGAGTCGCGCCCGCCCGGCTGCTGGCGTTCCCGGCCGGCAAGACGGTGAAGATCGACGGGGTGCAGGTGACCGCGCTCGGAGAGACGGCGCCGCTCGGGGCCTTCCCGTTCGCGCAGGCCCTGCCGTCGGTCCGCCGTGCTTTCGTCGCCCAGGAGCGCGACGCGGCCTTCGCCGTCTGGGCGCGGCGGCGCCAGAACCAGAGCCTCGGCAGCCTGACCTGCCAGCACGACCAGCCGCCCCAGCCCGCGACGGTCGATCTCACCGACTGGCTCCCGTACCTCTCGCTCGGCTAGCTCGCCCACGTCGTTTGCAGGCCCCAAGCGGGTCCGGTACCATGCCCGCCGGCTCGGAGGGAGCAGCATTCGTGCGCTTCCCCGGCCTTCCCGTCTGCATACGACCCGCAAGAGGAGACCTCGTCTCAGGATGCCCACCGTCAATCAGCTGATTCGCAAGGGCCGGAAGTCCAAGCCTGCGAAGACCAAGACCCCAGCGCTCGCGGGAGCCCCGCAGAAGCGCGGCGTCTGCACGCGCGTTTCGACCACCACACCGAAGAAGCCGAACTCGGCGCTGCGCAAGATCGCCCGCGTGCGCCTGACGAACGGGCTCGAGGTCGGCACCTACATTCCCGGCGAGGGCCACAACCTGCAGGAGCACTCGGTCGTGCTCGTCCGTGGGGGCCGCGTCAAGGACCTCCCGGGCTTTCGCTACAAGGTGATTCGGGCCGCGCTCGACGCCTCGGGTGTCGCCGACCGCAAGCAGGGCCGCTCCAAGTACGGGGCCAAGCGGAGCGCTTCCTGATGCCGCGCCGCGCGGAGATCACCCCCCGTCCGGTCATCTCGGACCCGGTCTACGACAGCCAGCTCGTCACGCAGCTGATGAACCGCGTGATGCGCGACGGCAAGAAGTCGACCGCCGAGGCGATC
>JADGPE010000041.1 GCA_017882605.1 Thermoleophilia bacterium
GTGGCGGACGCACTTGAGTCCGAGGTTGCCGAACTGATCAGCAAGGGCAGGAAGCAGAAAGCAAGAGGTAGGCAGCCCGGTTCCAAGAACAAGCCAAAGGGCAACTAGCGCTTCTGACCAGAGCTTCACCTGGCAGCCTTCTTCGCCTTCGTCCTCCCCACGATGTGGAGGAGACCCTGCGGTTCTGAGAACGGGGATGACACAGAGGCTCTCGTGCTAAGCGGTGGTAGCTATGCCATTCCTAGTTAGGGCTTGACGGTAGTTCGGATGCATGCTGAACGCGACGAAGATCCCCACGGTCAGCCCTGCGAGGCCGACGGCGGCCGCCGCCTCGCCGACGCTCGCGGCGGTCAGCCCCTTGACGAACGCGGCAACGATCGCCGCGACGCCGAACACCATCATCGCTACGTAGCCGAGAAACACGACCCGGTACGACCGCCGCAGATATGCGGTCGTGCGCGCGAGTGTCTGCACGTCGTCGCGCAGGATCGCTGCCGCGAGCTCGCGTAGCTCGCTCGTCGTCTCCGTCGGATCCCCGTGCCGCGGGCGGGGCAGCCGCATCGTCATGGCGTGCCCTCCTCCGTCGATTGAAGCGCGAGCCTAACCGGCGCCGAAGTGCGGCAGCAACCCCTCGAGGCCCTCGATCTCGACGGGCACGGGCGAGCGGAAGCGAGCGCGAGTGAGCTCCAGGTCGGCATGCTCGACGGCCACGCCGCGGGGGCTGACCGTGTGCGCGCCGACCTGCTCGTAGCCGAGCTTCTGCGAGACACCGAGCGATCCCGGATTCCCCTGGATCGCGCCCGAGGTCGCCAGCTCCGCGCCGAGGCCGTCGAAGGCGAGCGACAGCACGGCTGCACGCATCTCGGTGCCGAGGCCTTGACGCTGCCACGCGGCTCCGAGCCACGAGCCGGTGTCCACCGTGCGCCGGTCGCCGAAGTGGCTTCCCCGCAGCTCCTGGACGCCGATCGGCTCGCTGTCGTGGAAGGCGACGAACGGCACGGACCAGTCGGCGGGGGCACTCGCCGCAAGCTTGGTGCGGTGATGCGCGATGAAGCTCTCCTCCTCGAGCGAGTCGGTCCAGGCGACTTCGAAGGGCATCTCGGCGGGACCGTGGATCCCGGCGGCCGCCACCCCGTAGAGCCGTCGCAGCTCGGCGACGGTGGGAAGCCTGAGCTCGAGCCGGGGCGTGCGGATCCGGAGTCGCGTCAGCGGGTGAGGAAACTTCGTCAGGAAGTCACGCCGGCCGACGGCGTCGAAGCCGAGCTTCGCGTAGAGCAGGCGCGGCCAGTCGTCCGCGAGCGCCTCCAGGAACACGACGTCGTGCTCGCGCCGTGCCTCGTCGAGCGCGTGCTGCACGATCGCCCGGCCGAGCCCGCGGCCGCGGTAGGCACGAACGGCCTCGACGTCTTCGATCTGCGCGGTGCCCCCATCGCTTCGCACCTCGCAGTAGGCGGCGACCCGGTCGTCGACGATCGCGGCGAAGAAGCGCGTCGGGACGGCCCGCATGATCAGCCGCTTGGCATCGTTCAGCTGAGCGGCGATGTCGTCGTCGCCCCACGGCTCCGCGACCGTCGCCGCGATTCGCGCGGGAACGAGCCGCTCGAACTCCACCTCCTGCACCATCGAGGTGTCGACGCGGCGGTCCGGCTCGCGTGTGTGGGCGAACACGATGTGCCTCGTGCACAGGTAACCGTGTTCGGCGAGCGCGGCCGCGGTCGTGTTGTCGCCCTGGTCGACGATCACGCGACGATGGTGGAAGGGCTCCATCAGCTTGTCCGTCTCCGCCGCCACCGCCGCGGTGTCGACACGGGGATCCTCGACGGAGACGTAGTTCGCGTCGTAGACGCTCGGCACCGAGTCCGCGAAGAAGCCGACGCCGTGTGCGGTCGGCACTCGCCGTTCGGCAGCTGCGTGCTCGACGGACCGGCGGAACCGGCGGATGCGTTCGATGCTCACCGGCGTATCTTGGCGGTTAGAGCGCAGCCAGCTTCCGTTCGAGGAAGCGGCGCTCGTGGTCGGCGTGCACGAGTTCCAGCGCGCGGGCGTAGGCAGCGCGCGCCTCGGCGACGCGGTTGAGGCGGCTCAGAAGCTCGGCGCGGGCCGCATGCAGGTAGTGGTAGCCGTCGAGATCGAGGGAGTCGACGATCTCGAGACCGGCGAGCGGTCCCTCCACCTCGGCGACGGCGACCGCGCGGTTCAGCTCGACGACCGGTGACCGGGTGAGGCGATGGAGCTCGCCGTAGAGGGCCGCGATCTGCGGCCAGTCGATGGGCTCGCCGGCATGCAAGGCCGCGATCGCCGCCTGGACGACGTACGGCCCCCGGCCCTGCAGCGCGAACGCCCGCTCGAGCGCGGCTCGTCCCCGCCCGAGCTGAGCATCGTCCCAGAGCTCCCGGTCCTGGTCTGGCAGGAGCACCAGGTCCCCGTCGCGGAGCCGGGCTTCCCGCCGCGCGTCGACGAGCAGCATCAGCGCGACCAGGCCGTGGACCTCCGGCTCGTCGGGCATCAAGGTCTCGAGTGCCTGTCCAAGCCGGATCGCCTCTGCAGCGAGCTCGCCCCGGCCGGCGTAGCCCTCGTTGAAGACGAGATACACGACGGCGAGGACCGCGGCGAGCCGGTCGGGCAGCAGGTGGTCGGCGGGAACCCGGAACGGAATGCCGGCCGCGCGGATCTTCTGCTTCGCGCGCACCAGCCGCTGAGCCATCGTCGCCTCCGGCACGAGGAACGCACGCGCGATCTCCTCGGTCGTCAACCCACCGAGCGTGCGGAGGGTGAGCGCGACCTGCCCGTCGAGCGCCAGTGCCGGATGACAGCACGTGAAGATGAGCTCGAGGCGCTCGTCGGGAAATGTCGACTCGTCCACGTCCTCCTCCACGTGCTCGGGGACCTCGAGCTGCCGGGTCTTCGCGTCGAGCGTGCGCTCGCGGCGGATGCGGTCGATCGCCCGGTTGCGTGCGGTCGTCTGCAGCCAGGCGCCCGGGCTGTCCGGGACACCGTCCCGCGGCCATCGCTCTGCGGCGATCGCGAACGCCTCCTGCGCGGCTTCCTCGGCGCGGTCGAAGTCGCCGAGGAAGCCGATCAGCGAGGCGAGCACACGGCCCCACTCCTCTCGGAAGACGCGTTCGAGGTCTGTCAGTGCTCTACCACCGGGCGCACCTCGATCGCGCCGCCGCGCCTGGCGGCAGGGATGCGGGCCGCGAGCTCGAGCGCGGCGTCGAGGTCGTCCGCCTCGAAGAGGAAGAAGCCTCCAAGGCTCTCCTTCGTCTCCGCGAACGGCCCGTCGGTGGTCAGCGTCTTGCCGTCCTGGACACGGACGGTCGTCGCCGTCTCGCTTCCGGCGAGCTCCTGGCCGCCGATGATCCCCGCGGACCCCGAGATCGCGGCGTACTCGCCGTAGATCGCGCTCTGCTCGTCTTCGGAAAGGCTGTCCCACCCGGTGTCGTTCGAATAGATCAGCAGTGCGTACTTCACGTTCGCCTCCTTCTCGGCGGTGTGGTCGGTACTACGACGAACGGGCCGCGAGGAAATCGACAACGACTTCGTGCACCGCCGTGCAGGAGGAGGCGCGCGGCTTCATCGCAGGCGCTCGAGAAAGGTGAGCGCGCCGTGCTTGTCGAGCATGTCGTTGAGGTTCCCGCACTTGGGGCTCTGCACGCACGAGGGGCAGCCGTCGTGGCACGGACACCCTCGGATCAGGGCCGCCGTGTCTCGCGCCCAGCCCTCGAACCGCTCGAAGCCGCGTTCGGTGATCCCGACGCCGCCCGGATGGCCGTCGTAGACGAAGACGGTCGGCCGCCCGGTCTGCGGGTGGATGTTCGTCGAGAGGCCGCCGATGTCCCAGCGGTCGCACATCGCCCAGAGCGGCAACAACGCGATCAGTGCGTGCTCCGTCGCGTGCAGCGTGCCCAGCAGCTTCGGCATCTCGTCGAGGCCGGCGAGCTGATGCGGCTCCGGGAGGAACCAGATCGCCTCGGTCGAGAACGTGGTCGGCGGCAGTTCGAGCGCGACGAGCTCGAGGCGTTCCTGGCCGGAGATCGTCTTGCGCTCGTACCCGACCACCTGTTCCGTCACCTCGATCTCGCCGAAGGCCAGCTCCAGACCCAGTCGCCACTCGACAAGGCGCGGTTCGACGATCTGCGTCATCGTCTCCTGCTTCGCCTGCGTGTACCAGTTGCCGGCGAACGGCTCGACGACGGCGTGCAGGGTCGCAAGGTCGAGCTCGCGCACGAGAAACGACTCGCCACGATGCAGGTACACGGCGCCTTCGTGGACGGTCGTGTACGCGCGGCTCCGCTCGACCAGGCCGAGCACGGAGCCGGTAGTCCCGTCGACGATGGTGAACGCGTCGGGATCCGTCGAGCGGAGCGGCACACGAGCAGCGGGGTGGTCCTTGCCGCCCCACACGATCCCGGCAGGGGTCTCCTTCAGCTCGGGGTCAGCACGGGCCGCGAGCATTGCCTCCGGGCCGAGGATGGCCGCGTCACCTGGCGTGATCGGTGCTTCGTACGCGGCGGCGCGCACGTGACCCGCGAGCACGCGCGGGTTCGCGTGATCGAGGATCGCCGCTTCGACGCGACGACCGAGCAGCTTGTCGGGCTCGCGCATGAAGAACTGGTCGAGCGCGTCCTCGGTCGCGACGAGCACCGCGAGCCCGTTGCCCCGCCGCCCCGCACGCCCCCACTGCTGGCGCAGCGACGCGATCGTGCCCGGGAAGCCGACGGAGATGACCGCGTCGAGCAGCCCGATGTCGATCCCGAGCTCGAGCGCATTCGTCGCGGAGACGCCGAGCAGCTCGCCGGCGGCGAGCCGCCGCTCGATCTCGCGCCGCTCCTGGGCCGTGTAGCCGGCACGGTAGGGCGAGAGGTGCGCGTCGTCGCCGAGTCGTTCCACGGTGAAGCGGTGGATCAACTCTGCCGCCTTGCGGCTCTTCGCGAAGGTCAGCGTGCGCAGGCCGCGATCGACGAACATCGCCTGGAGGCGCGCGGCCTCTGCGAGCGCCGACCCGCGTAGACCGAGCTCACCGTCGAGCAGCGGCGGGTTCCAGAGCACGATCGTGCGCTCGGTGCGCGGCGCGGCGTCGTCGGCGATCACGGTCACGGGCTCGCCGACGAGCGACGCCCCGAGCTCACCCGGGTTCGAAACGGTCGCCGAAGCGAGGAGGAACTGCGGCTCAGCACCGTAGGCGCGGGCGAGCCGGCGCAGGCGCCGCAGCACGTTCGCGACGTGCGAGCCGAACACGCCGCGGTAGACGTGCGCCTCGTCGACGATCACGTAGCGGAGATTCGAGAGCACGTCTCCCCACCGGTCGTGATTCGGGAGGAGCCCCACGTGGATCATGTCGGGATTCGTGAGGATCACGTTCGCCCACCTGCGGATCTGCCAGCGCTGTTCGGTCGGCGTGTCGCCGTCGTAGATCGCAGGCTTGAGCCGCGGAACGCGCAGGCTGGAAAGCGTGCGGAACTGATCCTGCGCGAGCGCCTTGGTC
This sequence comes from Thermoleophilia bacterium, assembly GCA_017882605.1. GTDB lineage: Bacteria > Actinomycetota > Thermoleophilia > Gaiellales > Gaiellaceae > PALSA-600. The sequence continues at coordinate 5,486 of JADGPE010000041.1, forward strand.
GGGTAGAGATAGAGCGCGCGGCTCTTGGGCCGGCGCGCGAGCTCGTCGAGCACGGGGAGGTTGAACGCGAGCGTCTTTCCCGACGCCGTCCCGGTCGTCACCAGCACGTGCTCCCCGCGCCGCGCCGCGTCCCAGCCCGCCCGCTGGTGGGCGTAGAGCCGGGGTACACCGATCGCGGTGCGCACGCGCGGGTCGAGCTCCTCGGGCAGCGCGGCGTAGCGCGCGTCGCGTTCCGGCTCGGTCGCCAGGTGCGCCAGCTCTTCTCCCTCGAGCAGCCCCTCCCAGCGCAGGACGTCGACGCTCATCCGGCCGATGCTAGCCTCGGGTCACCGGGGTGCCCGAACGGGGCTGAGATCACACCCGTTGAACCTGATCCGGCTCGTACCGGCGAAGGGAGCGCAGTGGTTCCGAGAGCGTTGACGATCGCGGGCTCCGACAGCGGGGGCGGTGCAGGCGTCCAGGCCGACCTGAAGGCGTTCGCCGCCGCCGGCGCGCACGGCATGTCGGCGATCGTCGCCCTGACCGCGCAGAACACGACCGGCGTGAGCGCCGTGCACGAGGTGCCGGCGGGGTTCGTCGTCGCGCAGCTCGACGCCGTCTACTCGGACCTCGGTGTCGACGCGGCGAAGACGGGGATGCTCTACTCCAGGCGTGTGATCGAAGCGGTGGCGGCATTTCTGGCTGCTCATCCGACGCCGCTCGTCGTCGATCCGGTGCTGGTCGCCTCGTCGGGCGCGAAGCTGCTCGAGGACGACGCGGTGGCGGCGCTCGTGGGCCTGCTCTTTCCGCTCGCCACCGTCGTCACGCCCAACTTGCCGGAGGCGCACGCACTTGTGGGCAGCGGGACGCGTGCCGAGGTCGCCGAGCGGCTGGTCGCTCTCGGCGCGGCTGCGGCACTCGTCACCGGAGGCCACGGCGACGACGCTGTCGACCACCTGTTCGACGGGCGAAACCACCTGGCGATTCCGGTCGAGCGTCTCGACGTCGCGGCGACGCACGGCGCCGGCTGCACCCATTCCGCGACGCTTGCCGCTCTGCTCGCCCGAGGACTACCGCTCGCCGATGCCGCACGCGAGGCCGCTCGGGTCGCGACGGAGGCAGTTCGCAACGGTCTTCCCGAGCTCGGCGCGGGTGACGGCCCGGTCGATGTCCTCAACGTGAAAGGAATGCATGCAAACGGGTGACTCCCTGCGGCGGCTGCGCGAAGCGAGGCCGCTCGTGCACCAGATCACGAACTTCGTGGTGATGAACGAAACGGCCAACGCAACCCTCGCACTGGGCGCGCTGCCCGTGATGGCGCATGCGCGTGAAGAGGTCGAGGAGATGGTCGCGATTGCCGGTGCGCTCGTTCTGAACATCGGCACCCTTTCGCCGCACTGGGTCGACGCGATGCTGCTCGCCGGCCACGCGGCGAACGAGCACGGCGTGCCGGTCGTCCTCGATCCCGTGGGAGCGGGAGCGACGATGTACCGCACCGACACCGCCAAGCGCATTCTCGACGAGGTGCAGGTCTCCGTGCTGCGCGGGAACGCGGGCGAGATCGCCACGCTCGTCGGAGTCGATGCCGAGGTGCGCGGCGTCGAGTCGATTGGCGCGGCCGGGGACGCCTCCGAGCTCGCACGCATTGCGGGCACGCAGCTCGGCCTCATTGCATCGGTCACCGGCCCCGTCGACCATGTGTCCGACGGACAAACCGTCGTGGCCGTCGCGAACGGGGATCCGCTGATGGCCGCGATCACGGGCACAGGGTGCATGTCGTCTGCGCTCACGGGCTGCTTTCTCGCCGTGAACCGCGAGCGTTCGCTCGAGGCTGCAGCCGAGGCGCTGATCGCGTTCGGCGTGGCCGGCGAGGATGCGGCACGCGTTGCCAAGGGGCCTGGCTCGTTTCACGTCGCGCTCTACGACGCGCTGGCGAACCTCGATCCGGTGGCACTCGACGGGAGGGCGCGCGTCTCGTGAGGGTGCATGCGCTCGTGACCGATCTCGAGACCGCCCGGCTCGCAGTCGCGGCCGGCGCCACGGTCGTGCAGCTGCGTGTGAAGGCGCCGACTGCGGAGATCGTCGCGCGTGGCGCAGGCTTCGCCGGTCTCGGCGTCACGTTCGTCGTCAACGACGACGTCGCTGCGGCGGTGACGCTCGGAGCCGCCGGGGTGCATCTCGGCCAGGACGATCCCGGCGCCGCACAGGCCCGAGCGCGCGGGCTGATCCTCGGCCGCTCGGTGACGACGCTCGAGCAGGCGCTCGCTGCGGACGCCGACTACCTCGGCGCCGGGCCTGTTTGGGAGACGCCGTCGAAGCAGGACGCAGAGCCGCCGATCGGCCTCGCCGGACTGCGCGCGATCTGTGCGGCGGCGGGCGTCCCCGTGGTCGCGATCGGCGGCATCGACGCGTCGAACGCGGGCGACTGCATCGGCGCCGGAGCGGCCGGCGTGGCGACGATCCGCGCGGCGACCGACCCGGACCTGAGGAGGGCGGTTGACGAGGCTTTCGGCGAGCGGTGAGCTCGGGCTCCTCGCGGAGCTCGAGCGTCGCGGCCTGATCGTCGGGGTCGAGCACGACGCGGCATTGCTCGGTGACGATCTCGTCGTCACGCAGGACGCTCTCGTCGAGGGGGTCCACTTTCGGTTCGACTGGCTCGGCTGGCGGGACCTCGGCTTTCGCGCTGCCGCGGTCAATCTGAGTGACCTCGCCGCCTCGGGCGCCACACCGGAGGCGCTGCTCGTGACACTCGCCGCGCCGGCGACGACCGAGACAGCCGATGTCGTCGCGTTGTACGAAGGCATCGCCGAGACCGGCGTCCCGGTCGTGGGCGGTGACACGACCTCCGCCGGCGTGGTCGTCATCTCGATCACCGCTCTCGGACGTAGCGAGCGTGTCCCGGGCCGGGGGGGCGCGCGTCCCGGCGACGTGCTCGTCGTCACGGGGCCCCTGGGAGCCGCTGGGGCGGCGTTTCGCGGAGGTGGCTACGCACGTCCGCCGCTGCGTATCGAAGAGGGACGTGCGCTCGCGCGGCACGCGCATGCACTGCTCGACATCTCCGACGGGCTGGCGGTGGACGCGGCGCACATGGCGCGGCGGTCGGGCGTTCGGATCGAGCTCGAGCTCGACGATGTTCCGCTCGCGCCCGGCGCGACCATCGACGACCTCGGCTTCGGCGAGGACTTCGAGCTGCTGGCGGCGGTCGCCGACGCCGCCGGACGGCCGGTGATCGGCAGGGTCGTTCCCGGCGAGGGCATCGGCGTGAGCCGAGGCGGCGAGCCGTACCCGCTCGCCGGCTGGGAGCACTTCCGCTAGCTCAGAAGTAGGGCTCGAACGTCTTCTGGAAGTGCTTCTTCGGCCGAGCGCCGTAGACGGTCTCGCGCGGCTCCCCGTGCTGGAAGAGCACGACGGTCGGAATCGAGAGCACGCCGAAGCGGCTGGCGGTGCGGGGGTTCTCGTCGATGTCGAGCTTCACGAACTCGACGGTGCCGTTTGCTGCGGCGAGCTCGTCGAGCGCGGGCTCGATCGCCTTGCAAGGCCCGCACCAGGGCGCCCAGAAGTCGACGACGACAGGGCTCGCCGCGCCCAGGACCTCAGTGTCGAAGGTGTCGTCGGTGACGCTGCGCACACGACGCAGGCTACCCGCGCAAGCGCAGCAGAGGCACCGCCCAAACGGCCTCGAGCACGATCGCCTTGCTCATCTTCGAATGACCCACCGTGCGGTCGGAGAACGTGATCGGGATCTCGACGACGCGAAAGCCTGCGCGCTTGACCCGGTAGGTCGTCTCGATCTGGAACGCGTACCCGCGGGGCCTGATTTCCCCGAGGTCGAGCTCTTCCAGCACCCGGCGCCGAAAGCACTTGAACCCGCCGGTCGGGTCCTTCACACCCATCTGGAGGAACAGCCCCGTGTACAGGGACGCCCCGCGCGAGATCGCGCGGCGGAGCAGGCCCCAGTTGCTGACGCGGCCGCCTGTCACGTAGCGCGAGCCGAGCACGAGATCGGCGCCCTCCTCGGCCGCCGCGATCAGGCGCGGAACATCCCGCGGGTCGTGCGAAAAGTCGCAGTCGATCTCCAGGATCAGCTCGGCCCCGTCCGCGAGCGCCCGGCGGAAGCCCGCGAGATAGGCCGGGCCCAGCCCCTCCTTGCGCTCGCGGTGCAGGACGTCGACGAACCCGAGCTCGGACGCGAGACGGTCGGCGAGCTCGCCGGTGCCGTCCGGGGAGTTGTCGTCGATCACGAGCACCCGGTCGCCCTCGCGCAGGACCTCGCGCAAGGCCAGCAGCATCGGCTCGAGATTTGCTCGCTCGTCGTAGGTCGGCAGGCATACGGTCGCTCGCATCGGCGCGCCTATGATCGCTGACGTGGCCGAACTCCCGCGGAACGAAGTGCTCGCGGAGCAACTCGACTTGCTCGCCGACCTGATGGAGCTCGAGGGCGCCGACGGGTTCCGCATCGGCGCCTACCGCAGGGCCGCCGCTCGGATCCGCGAGACGCCCTCGTCGGTCGCGCAGCTCGCGCTCGACGGCAAGGCGAAGCAGCTGCAGGGGATCGGCAAGACGATCGAGGGGAAGATCGTCGAGGTCGTCCAGGACGGCGAGATGCATGCGCTGACCAAGCGGAAAGCGTCGGTGCCGGCAGAGGTCGCCGTCTTCATGCGCCTGCCCGGGCTCGGGCCGAAGACCGCCCGGCGGATCTGGCAGGAGCTCGGGATCACGACCGTCGTCGGGCTGCGGGCGGCGGCCGAGGCGCAGGAGCTGCGCGGGCATGCCGGCATCGGCGCAGGGACGGAGGAGAAGATCGTCGCGGCGCTCGCACAGCCGCAGGCGACCGAGGGCCCGAGACGGGCGCTGCTCGGAACGACGCTCCCGAAGCTGCGCGCAGTTGTCGAAGTGCTGCGCGAGCATCCTGCGTCGGTCGAGGTCTCGCTCGCCGGCTCGGCGCGCCGCATGCGGGAGACCGTTCGCGACCTCGACATCATCGCCACGGCGACCGACCCGCCGGCGCTCGTCGACTACTTCTGCTCGCTCCGCTGGGTGGTGGACGTGGCCGCGAAAGGCCCGACGAAGGCGACGGTCGTCTCGCACGACGGCTCGCGGTTCGACCTGCGCGTCGTTCCGCCGGAGAGCTACGGCAACCTGCTCCAGCACTTCACCGGTTCGAAGAACCACAACGTCGCACTGCGGGAGGACGCGGTGCGGCGCGGGTACTCCGTGTCGGAGTACTCGGTCACAGAAGTCGAGACGGGCGAGGAGCACCACTTCGCGCGCGAAGAGGACGTCTATCGCTTTCTCGGTTACGAGTGGATCCCGCCGGAGCTGCGCGAGGACGGCGGCGAGCTCGCGGCTGCCCGCAGCGGCACGCTGCCGAAGCTCGTCGAGCTGGCCGACCTGCGCGGCGACCTGCACACGCACACCACCTGGTCCGACGGCAAGGACACCCTCGAGGACATGGTCGGCGCCGCCCAACTGCGTGGGTATGCGTACTACGCGATCTGCGACCACTCGCAACGGCTGCGCGGCGACCTGCTGCAGCGGCAGTCCGAGGCGATCGATGCGCTCAACGAGCTGGTCGCCCCGTTCCGGATCCTGAAGGGGATCGAGGTGAACATTCGGCCGGACGGCACCCTCGACGTCGACGACGCCGATCTCGAGACGCGCGACTGGGTCGTCGCCTCGACGCATTCGCGTTTCGATCACAACCCGACCGAGCGGATCCTCTCCGCCATGGACAGCCCGTACGTCGACTGCATCGGTCACCCGACCGGCCGCAAGATCGGCAAGCGTCCGCCGTCACCCATCGACCTCGAGCGCGTGATCGAGAAGGCGCTCGAGACCGGGACGTTCATCGAGGTGAACTCGCAGCCCGACCGGCTCGACCTGAGCGACGTCCACGCCCGCGCCGCCCGTGAGGCGGGCCTGAAGGTCGTGATCGACTCGGACGGCCACCAGACCGGCGCACTCGGCTACGTGGAGCTCGGCGTCGGTCAGGCACGCCGTGCGTGGCTGACGAAGGACGACGTGCTGAACACGCGCACGTGGAAGCAGATCGAGAAGCTGCGCAAGAGACGATGACCTTCCGCGACGATCTCAACCGTGCGGCCGACTGGGTCGACGCGTACCTGAAGCGCGTCGGCGAGCTGCCGGTCGCCGCGCGCACCGAGCCGGGCGCGGTGCGGGCACGGCTGCCGGAGTCGCCACCCGAACAGGGTGAGCCGTTCGAGGCGTTGCTGCAGGACCTCGACGAGCTGATCGTCCCGGGGCTGACGCACTGGAACCACCCGCGGTTCTTCGCGTGGTTCGCGAACACCGGTTCCGAGCCGGGGATCCTCGCCGAGCTCCTGATCGCCGCTCTCAACGTGAACAACATGACCTGGCTCTCGTCCCCCGCCGCCACGGAGCTCGAGGTGACGGTGCTGGACTGGCTCGCCCAGCTGCTCGGCCTGCCCCGCGGCTGGCACGGTCACATCGAGGACACCGCGTCGACCGCGACGGTCGCCGCGCTCGCTGCCGCTCGCACACGCAGACCGGGGGGCGTGGTCTACGCCTCCGAGCAGGCGAACTTCAGCGTCGAGAAGGCCGCGCGTCTCGTGGGGCTCGAGTTCCGCAAGGTCGCGGTGGACGACGAGTTCCGGATGCGGCCGGACTTCGACCTCGGCGGCGCAACGGCCGTCGTCGCGACCGTCGGGACGACCGGGACTACGGCGGTCGATCCCGTGCCGGAGCTCGCAGGCCGCTGCGAGGAGGCCGGCGTCTGGCTGCACGTCGACGCGGCCTACGCCGGCTCGGCGGCCGTCTGCCCCGAGCTGCGTTGGTGCCTGGACGGCGTCGAGCGTGCGGACTCGGTCGTCGTCAACCCGCACAAGTGGCTCTTCACCCCGATGGACTGCTCGGCGCTCTGGACGCGCCGCCCCGAGGCTTTTCACGAGGCGTTCGCACTGGTCCCCGACTATCTCGCCGCGACCGAGGCGGCCGTCGACCTGAAGGACTACGGGCCTGCGCTCGGGCGGAGGTTCCGCGCGCTCAAGCTGTGGGCGGTGCTCCGCTGGTACGGCGCCGAGGGCCTGCGTGCGCTGATCCGGGAGCACGTCCGTCTCGCGCAGGTCTTCGCCTCGCTCGTCGAGGCCGAGCCGGGCTGGGAGGTGGTCGCACCGCATCCCTTCTCGACGGTGTGCTTCCGGCATGTGGAGGCGGACAACGTCGAGCTGGCGCGCAGGGCGACAGCGACGGGCGATCTCTTCGTCGCGACGTCGAAGCTGCGCGGGCAGGACGTGATCCGCCTTGCGATCGGGAACGCGCAAACGACGGAGGACGACATCCGCAGGAGCTGGGAGGTGCTGCGCCGTTGCGTTACCGCGCAGTGATCTTCGACCTCTGGGAGACGCTGATCGATTGGGACAGGGAGGCGGCGACGGCACTCGGCGACGAGGTCGCCGCGCTCGTCGGCGGTGACTTCGGAGAGCGCTGGAGTCATTCGACGACGCGTTACAACGCGCCGATCCGCGTCGCGCTCGCCGAGGCCGGCGTGCCGGCCGAGCTGCACGACGTGATCTGCGCCCTGCGGCTGCGCCATCACCGACGTTCGCTCATCCCACGCCCCGGCGCGGTCGACACGCTGCGCCGCCTGCGCGAGACCGGCTATCTCGTCGGGCTGATCACGGTCTGCAGCGAGGACATCGAGGTGCTGTGGCCTGAGACGGAGTTCGCGGGGCTCTTCGACGCCGAGGTGTTCTCGTCGCGGGTCGGGCTGTCGAAGCCGGACCCGCGGATCTACCTGCACTGCTGCGAGCTGCTCGGCGTCGAGCCGCCCCAGGCGGTGTTCGTCGGAGACGGTGCGAACGACGAGCTGGCGGGCGCACGCCGAGTCGGCATGGACGCGATCCTGATCCACCGTGACGGCGAAGGGCCGCTCTGGCCCGGGCTCGAGGACTGGGACGGGCCCCGCGTCACGTCGATCCCGGGCGTGCTCGACGTGCTCGAATGAGCCGTCGGCTCCGCAGGCGCCCGGAGCGGGCGTGAGCCTGTCGATCAGGCGCTCGGACCGCGACGAGGCGGAGACGCACTTCACCGTGCAGCGCGCGGCCTCGCTCGCCGGTTTTCCACACGTCTTCCCGCCCGAGCTCTACCCGTTTCCCGACGACGAAGTGCGCGCCCGCTGGCGTTCGTTCACCGGCGCGGTGCTCCTCGCCGAGCGAGACGGCCGGCCGATCGGCCTTGCGGCGTTCGATGCGTGCTGGCTGCACGGCCTCTATGTCGTCCCGGCTGAGTGGGGGAGCGGCGTCGCGGGCGAACTGCACGACGCGGCGGTTGCGGCGATGCCGGATTGCCCGGAGCTGCGGCTCTGGACGCTGGAGGCGAACCACCGTGCGCGACGGTTCTACGAACGGCGCGGCTGGCGCCTGAGCGGGGAGACCCGCGTCGTGCCCTATCCGCCACAGCCGCTCGACGTTGGCTACCTCCTCGTGCGCGAGGCCGTAGCGAGACCAACGGCGTCTGAGCAACGTCTGAGCTTCCTCTGACGCCGGCCCGGGGAGGCCAGCCGACGAACGGCCTTCGTTTGCAGGGAAACTCTCTCTGAAAGAGTCATTCGGCGTAGCGGGTGGCGTGGATGAGTCGCTACGCAAGAGTCACACTTTCGGCGTCTGAGCCGGCTCAGACCAGGCTCAGACGCCGGGCTGCTCGCGTAGTGCCTCGAGCGCCGCGTCGTGCAGGGCGACCCGGTAGCGCCAGAGCGCATGGCCCGTCTCGAGGAGCCGAGCGCGCAGCGGCCCTCCGAGCTCTGCGAGCGTGCCCCAGCGGGCTCCCGCGATCTCGTCCGTGTCACGTGGCGCGAGCACCGTGTCGGCGGTGCCGGCCAGGAAGACGTGTGTCTGCCACTGGACGGTGCTCGCGCCGAAGACGAATGCTGCGTGCGTGGCGACCAGGTAGCGCTCCAGGCGAACGCCGAGACCGGTCTCTTCGAAGGCCTCGCGCTCGGCGCCGAGGGCGAAGTTCTCGCCGCGCTTGATGCCGCCTCCCGGCGGCCGCCAGATTCCCGCGGCGAAGTGGGGCTTGCGGATCAGCGCGATCCGGCCGGCCGGATCGAGGATGAAGAGCGTCACATCGTGCCGGCGATCCGGGTTGTACGTGGCGAGCGCGTGCTCCCTGCCGGTGATCTCGCCGGACCACTCCAGCTCGGCTGGATCGCCGTAGGCGGCCCGCAGCGGCGCGAGGACTTCGTCGGTCACGTGCACAATCCTGATCATGCCCCGCGTGCGCAGGCCCAGGCGCCAGGCGCCGGTGCTCGAATTGCTCGAGGCGACGCTGCCCGAGCTTCGGCGCGGCTTGACCGAATCGGCCGCTCGCACCCTCGCCTACGAGCTCTTCGAGAAGCTCGGCTTCGGCGCGGTCGCCGTTACCGACACCCACGAGGTGCTCGCCTTCGTCGGTGCGGGCGCCGACCATCACGGACCGGGTGAGCAGCCGATCCGGCCCGTCTACGAGGCGCTCGCGCAGAGCCGTCCGCTGCTGGCGCCGCTCGGGATCCGCACGGAGTGCCTGCACCCGGCGTGCCCGCTCGGCGCAGCCGCCGTGGTGCCGCTGCAGCTGACCGACGGGCCCGCGGGCGCGGTCGTCGCGTACGCGACCGACGGTTCGCCGCTCGACGAGACGGTGGTCGCGACGCTCGACCTGCTCGGCACGCAGCTCTCCGCGCAGCTCCAGCTGTCCGAGCTCCACTCCGCGACGACGACCGCTCTGCAGGCGCAGATGGAGCCGCACTTCGTCTTCAACGCCCTGAACACGATTGCATCGTTCATCCGCACCGAGCCGGAACGCGCGCGCAGGCTCGTGCTCGCATTCGCAGACCACCTGCGGAGCCGGCTCGCACGGCCCGGCGAGTTCATCACCCTGGAGGAGGAGCTGCGGCACGTGCGCAGCTACCTCGAGCTCGAGCAGGCGCGGTTCGGGTCGCAGCTCGCGGTGACGATCGACGCCGCGCCGGATGCGCTCGTCGTCAGACTGCCACCGCTGCTCGTGCAGCCGCTCGTCGAAAACGCGATCAAGCACGGAAAGACCGACCGGCCGTTGAACCTGCTGGTGCGCGCGCGTGTCCGGCGAGGACGGCTGCGCGTGACGGTGCGCGACGACGGCCGCGGCATCGCGCGCGACGTGATCGAACGCGTGCTCGAGCCCGGTTTCGGCGAGGGCACGGGCCTCGGGCTCGCGAACGTCAACCAACGACTGACCGCGCACTACGGCGAGAGCGTGCGGTTGCGCTCCTTCCCGTTCGGCACCGTTGTGCGGCTCGAGGTGCCGATCCCATGATCAAGGCGTTGCTCGTCGACGACGAGGCGCCGGCCAGGTCGGAGCTGCGCTACCTGCTGGCCGACCACCCCGATGTCCAGGTCGTGGGCGAGGCGGGCAATTCGCGCGAGGCCCTCGAACTGGCCCGCGCGACCGGCCCGGACGTCGTCTTCCTCGATGTCGAGATGCCGGGGCTGAGCGGGGTCGAGGCCGCTCCGCTCGTGCGCGAGCGAATCGATCCCCCCGCCGTGGTCTTCGTGACCGCGCACGAGCGCTACGCGGTCGACGCCTTCGCCGTGGAGGCGTTCGACTATCTGTTGAAGCCGGTCGACCCCGACCGGCTCGCGCGCGTCGTCGAACGCCTTCGCGAGCGCTCGGTCGAGAACGTCCTCCCGGTCGAGAAGGTGCCCGTCGTCTCCGCGGGCGGCACCGAGTTGCTCGACTACGACCAAGTGCATTACGCGCAGGCCGACGGCGACTACAGCCGCGTGCACACCTACGACCGCTCCTACCTTTGCACCGCCTCGCTCGGAGAGCTCGAGGAGAAGTTGCCGGCCGGCCGCTTCGCGCGGATTCACCGCTCCTATCTCGTCAACCTGAGCAAGGTTGCCGGTGTGCGCCGCACTTCGCCCGAGCGGATGCGCCTGCAGCTCGCCGACGCACAGAAGACCGAGCTCGATGTCGCGCGCCGGCAGGTGCGGCTGCTGCGCGGGCGGCTCGGCGTCTAGGCCGACCCGCTAGAGCTGCTTCAGTAGGTCGAGGAAGGCGTCGGTCGAGCCGATGATCAGGTCGGCGCGCTCGCCGAGCGCCGACGGCCCTTCGGCCGACACGACCGCGACCCGGACGGCCGCCTCCAGCCCGTCGAGGGCCGCGAAGCCGTCGAGATCGGTGGTGTCGTCCCCGGCGTAGAGCGCGCGCCGCAGGCCGGTCTCGTCGAGCAGGTGCCGGACCGCGGTGCCCTTCGTTGCGTCGACGGGCGGGAGCAGCTCCAGCACCATTCGCCCCCAGCGCGGGCGCAGTCCCTCGGCGAGCGCGGCCGCGGCAACATCCTCCAGCTCGGTGCGAGCCTCGGCCTCGTCGGGAGCGAGCCGGTAGTGGTAGGCGGCGGTCAGCGGCTTCGTCTCCTGCCACGCCCACGGCCATGCGCGGGCGAAGGCGTGCACGCGGTCGGCCCACGCCTCGGCGCCCGGCTCGAGCTCCAAGCCGTGCTGGCCGACGTAGCGCAGGCTGTCGACGCCGACGATCGCCCGTGCGATGTCGCTCGTCCGGCCGGTGACGCACGCGACGAGGGCGTAGCGCTGCTGAAGGCGCTCGAGCTCGCGTCGCGTCTCGGCGGGCACCGAGGAGTCCTCGGGCCGCGGGACGATCGGGGCCAACACGCCGTCGACGTCGAAGAAAAGAGCTGCCTGCTTCGGCTCGGCGGTGACGAGGGTGAGCGGATCCACCTGCGTAGAGTACGAGAGGTGCTGAAGCTGCTTGCGATCGGGCTGGCCGCGGGCTTCTTCGGGGCGATCTTCGGTGTCGGCGGCGGGATCGTGATCGTGCCGCTGCTCGCGATGCTGCTCGGCTTCGATCCGCGCCGCGCTGCCGCGACCTCGCTCGCGGCGATCCTCGTCTCGTCGGCTGCAGGCGCGATCACCTACGGCTTCCACGGCGAGGTGAAGGTCGGGGCGGCTGCGCTCGTCGGCATCCCTGCGATGTTCGGCGTGATCGCCGGCACGACCCTGCAACAGCGCATCCCGGTGCAGCGGCTCGCGTATGGATTCGCGCTGCTCCTGGCGGCCGTCGGAGTGCGGCTGCTCGTATGACGATCGCGCTGGTCGTCCTGATCGGTGCGATCGGTGGCGTTCTCGCGGGCCTCTTCGGTGTCGGCGGCGGGATCATCTTCGTGCCGACACTCGCGCTCGTGCTCGGCCTGACGCAGCTGCACGCGGAGGCGTCGTCGCTCCTCGCGATCCTCCCGGCTGCGATCGTCGGCACGTGGCGGCAGAGGCGCTACGGCAACGTCGACGTTCGCGCGGCCGCCGTGATCGGAGCCGCGTCGATCATCGGCGTGCAGGGCGGAGTGATCGTCGCCGAGTCTCTCGGGGACAGCACCCTTCGGAGGCTCTTCGGCGTTCTGCTCTTGGGCACCTCCGCGCACCTGATCTGGCGGTTGCGGCGCGGATCGTGAACACTTCGATCCGATGACCGAGCACGACGACATCTGGATGCCGCTCGTCGACGAGCCGATCGGCTCGGTCGTGACGCAGCTGCAGGCGGAGCATTCCGAGATCGACGCGCTCGTTGCCGGGCCGCACAAGATCCTCGCCTTCCGGACCTTCGCCTACATCCGCGTTGGTCTGGTGCTCGGACAGTTGCTCGTCGAGCACGACGTGCCGGATTACGACGGGACGGAGACCTGGATCGAGGCGCTGCTCCGCGATCCTCGGCACAAGGAAGCCGTGGTGTGCGAGCTGCGCGCAGTTGCTGAGGAGGTTGCGGCAGACCCGCGCTACGCCGCCGAGGAGCCAATCGGGCCTGACGACGAGGCGCGCGAGCGCTTCCGAGAGTTTGCCCGCAAGCAGCTCGGATAGCCGCTCCCGTGGGATTCGCCTGCGGATTCCTCGATCACTGGCAGAATCTCGTGACGGTGCGCCGCCGCCTCGCCCTGCTTCTGCCACTCGCGCTGCTCACCTTCGGGTCGGCGGGTGCTGAGGGGCCTGCGCGCGCGCCGACCGCGTCTGCCACCGCCTGGGCGATCAAGATCTCTCCGCCTGCCACGCCAGCCGTGACCACGCCCGTGGTCGTGTCGCCGCCCAACGCGGCCCCGGCGGCCGGCAGCTCGTTCTCGTATCCCGGCGACGGCTCGATCGTCTCCGTGCAGTCGACGACCGCGAATGCGACCACCGCCGTCGAGACCAACGCTGCCGCGAACTCCGAGAGCGTGGTCACTGCGCTGTCGCTGTTCGAGGGCGAGATCACCGCCGACGCGGTCACGGCCCGCGCCTCGGCCGGTACCGGCTACTCGGGCGCCGGCGGCAACGCGAACGGGAGCAGTGTCACGAACCTGAAGGTCGGTGGCCAGCCGGTCGCAGACGGCGTGTCGAAGCTGGCACTCGGCGACTGGGGGCAGCTGACCATCGGCACGCAGGGGGCCGACCGGAGCGCGCCGCCGGGGACCGAGGGCTACCGCGGATTCGTGACTGAGCTCGACGTTCGCCTGACCGCCGATCACGGTGGTCTGCCCGCCTCGAGCGAGATCCAGATCGGGTACGCCGAGGCCGCCGCCCAGACCGCTCCGCCGGTAAGCGTGACCGTGACGACCACGACGACCGACACGGTGCCGACGACGGACGAGAACCCGAGCGCCGGTGACGCGCCGCGCCTCCGGCCGAAGCAGGGCGGTCCTCAGGAGTCCGTTCCACTGATGTTGCATCCGAAGCTGACGGCAGGCCGTTATGTCTTCCCCGTCTACGGCGCGTCCTCGTACATCGACACGTACGGCGCCGCGCGCTCCGACGTCACCTACCACCACGGTGACGACATCTTCGGCCAGCTCGGCCAGCCGCTGATCGCGGTCGCCGACGGAACGGTCTTCTCGGTTGGCTGGAACAAGGTGGGGGGGAACCGCCTCTGGATCCTCGACCAGCAGGGGAACCAGTTCTACTACGCGCACCTCTCCGCCTTCTCGACCGCTGCGACGAACGGCGCGCACGTGAAGGCCGGCCAGGTCGTCGGGTTCATGGGCAACACGGGCGACGCGGAGGGAACGCCGGTGCACCTGCACTTCGAGGTGCATCCGGTCTCGCTCCTCTATCTCGGCTACGACGGGGCCGTCGATCCGACGCCCTATCTCGATGCATGGAAGCACCAGCAGGACCTGCCGTTCCCGATCGCCGCAGGCTGGGCCCCTGCGGTTCCCGGTGGGCCGTCCGCTCCGGAGCCCGGCGCGATCCTCCTCGGCATGAACGACATCTCCACGGCCGACGGTCTCGACCCGGCCTCGCTCGAGCGCGCGCTCACGCCACTGAAGGCGTCAGCGCTGATGCAAACGCTCGTTCCGACGGTGCCCGCGCCGACGACGGATCTCGGCCGCGGGTAGCCGGAACGCGCGTGTTCTCCTAGGTTGTGGTGCCGCCGTTCGAGGACGGGTAGTCGCCGCCGAACTCGTCGTCTCCGCCGCCGATCATGTCCTTGACCCACTTGCGCGTTTCAGGCCCGGTGACCGGATTGAAGAGGATGCCGAGCGCGATGCCGGCGACGAGGAGCGTCGTGTTGCGCCCGCTGTGCGACTTCTTGCCCTGGAGCCGGTCGGCTGCGTTCCGCAGGTCGTCGACCGCCGTCTTGAGCTTTTCGCGGATGTCGTCGTCGGTGGCGACCCGGGTGGCGAGCGTGACTGCGCCCCTCGGACCGACCAACTCGGTGTAGAGGTCCTTCGCCGTCGCGAACGCGCTCATCACGTCTTCGCGCAGCCTGTCGTCGTTCATCGCGCGTTCGACGTAGGGTTTGACGTTCTCCGCTGCGTCGTAGACCTTGTCCTTTGTCTTGGCCATGCTTGCTGGATCCTTTCGCCTCGATACCTCGCGCCTGATACCCCGGGTCCTCCGGCGCAAACAGGCGCTCCTTGTGGCTGTGCTCATCCTCGCAGGCTGCGGGGGGTCGAGCGAGCCGAAGGTGCAGTCCCAGCTGGTCAAGGGCCACGGGTTCACCTTCAGGGCGCCCGCCGGCTGGAAGGTGACCCGCTCCACTCGCGGCGCGGCGGCCTCGCACGACTCGGAGCTCGTGCAGGTTTCGACCTTTCGGCTCGTTCGGCCGTATACCGATGCCCTGTTCGACCGCGTAGGGGGCGAGCTCGCCGTTCGCATGAAGGCGATCGCGCAGGAGACCAACGGGACGCTGGCCGGCACGAAGACGGTGACCGCGGGCGGCGTGCGATCGCATCGGTTCGAGGTGAAGGTCGACGGACACGTCGACCAGTACACCTTCGTCCTGATCGGGAAGCGCGAGTACCAGCTGCTCTGCCGCGCCCGGACCTCGTCGAGCGACGCGTTCTGCGTCGACCTGCTCAGGAGCTTCCGGCCGGCCTAGCCGCCTGGCGCTCGATCCCCTGTGCCGCACGGGGGCGGGCGCGGCGCTTGCCGCCGAACGCGGCCGCGAAGACGTCCTCGATCGTGTCCGCCGGGACGAACTCGATTGCCGCGCGCGCCTCCGGCGGCAGTTCGTCGAGGTCGGGCTCGTTCTCGCGCGGGAAGATCACCCGCTTGAGGCCCGCGCGCTGAGCCGCCAGCGACTTCTCGCGCAGCCCGCCGATCGGCAGCACCTGGCCCGTGAGCGTGATCTCGCCGGTCATGCCGACGTCGGCCGCCACCGGCTCGCCCAGAACGAGCGACGCGAGTGCGGTCGCCATCGTCACTCCGGCCGAAGGGCCATCCTTCGGGACGGCCCCCGCGGGCACGTGGATGTGGATGTCGTGCGTCGAGAACCAGTCGTCTCCCAGCCCCAGCTGGGCGGTGTGCGACCGCACCCATGAGAGTGCCGCCTGCGCCGACTCCTGCATCACCTCGCCCAGTTGCCCCGTGATCGTGAGCTTGCCCTTGCCGGGGTACGCCGTCGCCTCGATGAAGAGCACGTCTCCGCCCGCCGCGGTGTAGGCGAGACCGGTTGCCACGCCGGGATCGGAGGTTCGCTTGCGCACGTCGCCGGAGAAGCGCCGAGCCCCGAGCCACTCGCGCAGGCGCTCGTCGTCGACACGGATCTTCTGCGCGAGCCCCTTCGCCACGAGAGTGGCAGCTTTGCGACAGGTGTCGGCGAGCCGGCGCTCGAGGTTGCGCACACCCGCCTCGCGCGTGTACTCGCGGATCACCAGGCGCAGCATCTTGTCCGACACCGTCAGCTGGGAGCGCTCGAGGCCGTGAAGCTTCAGTTGCTTCGGCAGCAGGAAGCGCTTCGCGATCCCGAGCTTCTCGTCCTCCGTGTACCCGGACAGCTGGATCACGTCCATGCGGTCGAGCAGCGGCCCGGGAATCGTGTCGAGCGTGTTCGCGGTGCAGATGAAGAGCACCTTGGACAGGTCGAACGGCAGGTCGAGGTAGTGGTCGCGGAACGTGCGGTTCTGTTCCGGGTCGAGCACCTCGAGCATCGCGCTCGCCGGGTCGCCACGCCAATCGCTGCCCATCTTGTCGATCTCATCGATCAGGACGAGCGGGTTCGCCGACTCCGCGTCGCGAAGCGACCGGATGATCGAGCCCGGCATCGAGCCGATGTACGTGCGGCGGTGGCCTCGAATCTCCGATTCGTCACGCACGCCGCCGACCGACAGCCGCACGAACTTGCGCCCGAGCGCGTTTGCGATCGAGTGGCCGAGCGACGTCTTGCCGACGCCGGGTGGGCCGGCGAAGCAGAGGATCTGCCCCGACACCTCGTTGCGCAGCTTCGCGACGGCGAGGTACTCGATGATCCGGTCCTTCACCTTCTCGAGGTCGAAATGGTCGGTGTCGAGCACCTTGCGCGCGTGCTCGAGGTCGAGGTTGTCCTCGGTGTAGGTCGACCAGGGAACCGTCAGAATCCATTCGAGATAGGTGCGGATGACGCCGTACTCGGCCGCGGCCGACGGCAGCCTCTCGAGCCGCTGGAGCTCGCGGTCGGCCGCCTTGCGCACCTCTCCCGGCAGCTCGCCGAGCGCGTCGAGGCGCTCGCGCAGCTCGGCGATCTCCGCCTGCTCGGGGTCGTCCTCGCCGAGCTCCTGCTGGATCGCCTTCAACTGCTGGCGCAGGAAGTACTCGCGCTGGCCCTTCTCCATCTCCGACTGGACCTGCGACTGGATCTTCGA
>JADGPE010000042.1 GCA_017882605.1 Thermoleophilia bacterium
TCGCCAATCTCGACGGGATCGAGAGCATCGAGCAGCGTGCGTACCCGACGCCGTGGTCACGCTCGATGTTCGCGTCGGAGCTCGCGAAGCCCACGTCGATCTGCCTCGGCGCGTTCGACGGGAGCGATCTCGTCGGCTACGTGATCAACTCCCGCTACGTCGATGCGTGGCACGTGATGAACGTCGCGGTCGACCCGGAGCACCAGCGGCGGGGCATCGCGACCGCGCTGCTGGAGCGGCTCTTTGCGCTGACGCGCGATGACGAGCGTCGCGGCTACACACTCGAGGTGCGGGTCTCGAACGACGCTGCGATCCAGCTCTACGAGCAGCTCGGCTTCGAGTCGCGCGGCATCCGCCGTGGCTACTACACGGACAATCGGGAAGACGCCCTCATCATGTGGCGCGATCCGCGGCAGCCGGTTTGATCCTCGGGATCGAAACGAGCTGCGACGAGACCGCCGCGGCGCTTGTCACCTCCGACGGCGAAATTGCGTCCAGCGTGGTTGCGTCCCAAGCAGACCTGCATTCCCGGTTCGGTGGGGTCGTGCCGGAGGTCGCAAGCCGGCGGCATCTCGAGTTGATCGTGCCCGTGATTCAGGAAGCGCTGGGTGACGCGGAGGTCGAGGCCGTGGCCGTTACCTCGCGCCCAGGTCTGATCGGGGCGTTGCTCGTCGGCGTCTCCGCGGCGAAGGCGCTCGCCTGGGCGTGGCGGCTGCCGCTGATCCCGGTCAACCACCTGCACGGCCACGTCGCGTCGCTGTATCTGAGACCGCTCGACCTCGAGCCGCCGTTCACGTGCCTGCTCGCGAGCGGCGGGCACACGATGCTCGTCGACGTGCAGCAGCGCGGCGACTTCCGCGTGCTGGGGACGACCCTCGACGACGCTGCGGGAGAAGCGTTCGACAAGGGCGCCCGGCTGCTCGGGCTCGGCTATCCGGGCGGCAAGGAGATCGACTCGCTCGCCAAGCTGGGCGACCCGGCGGCATACGACTTCCCGGTCGCGCGCGTCCCGGGTCTCGACTTCTCGTTCTCGGGCCTGAAGACCGCGCTCCTCTACAAGGTGCGCGGCCTTCAGCCGGCGGAGCTCGAAGCACGCAAGGCCGATCTCGCCGCCGGCTACCAGCGGGCGATCGTCCGGGCCCTCGTCGAGCGGATCGAGGCGACGGGCGCCGAGCGAACGGCCGTCGTCGGCGGCGTCGCCGCGAACTCCGAGCTCAGGGCCGCGCTGCCGGGCGCCGCGCTCGCGCCGCTGCCGCTCTGCACCGACAACGCCGCGATGATCGCCTCGGCCGCCCGCTACACGCAGCCCGTCCCGTACCCCGACTACCTTTCGCTCGATGCGCATCCCACGGCGTAGCGCCGCCCTGATCGGGGCGGCGATCCTGACGATCGCCCTCGGAGTGGCCGTCGTCGCCCGCGGGCGCGAACCGACCGTCAGGCCGGCCGCGGTCAGCTGGCTCGGGCTCGTCGGCGAGCCGCGTGCCGCAACGCTCGCAGGGCAACGATCGATCGTGCTCCTCAACACGCCGTCCGTCGCGCAGCGGCTCGCCAGGGTGCGTTACGCGACCGAGTCGCAGGAGCGCTCGTGGACGACGCAGGCGTTCGCCGCACAGCAGCAGGTGCTGACCAAGCTCTCAGCGCTCGGCGTCACCGTCCGCCCCGACTTCAGCTACGCACGCGTGATCGACGGCTTTGCCGCCGCCCTCGACCCGCGTGCGATCTCGTTGCTCGGACAGATGCCGGAGGTCGCAGGTGTCTTTCCCGTGCGTGCGGCGTTCCCCGCCTCGATCTCGGAGAGGCTGATCGCATCGACTGCATTCGGGTCGGCGAGCGGCCACCGCGCGGACGCCGAGCTGCCGGGGTACGACGGGCGGGGCGTCACGATTGCCCTCCTCGACACCGGCGTCGACGAATCGCATCCGTACCTGCGCGGCAAGGTGCTTCCCGGCATCGACGTCGTCGATCACGGCGACGACGCAACTGCGCACTCCGACCCGCAGGATCCTGGGCAGATCGAGCGCCATGGCACCGAGCTCGCCGGCATCCTCGTCGGCTCGGGCGGGCCGGGCGGACTGCACGGAATCGCTCCCGGCGCGACGCTCCTGCCGATCCGTGTCGCAGGCTGGCAGCCCGCTGCCGACGGGCGCGAGATCGTGTTCGGCCGTACCGACCAGGTGATCGCCGGTCTCGACCGCGCCGTCGATCCGAACGGCGACGGCGACGCGCACGATGCGGTGCGCGTCGCGCTCCTCGGTGTGGCGGAACCGTACGCCGCGTTCGCCGACGGCCCCGAGGCACAAGCCGTCCAGGGCGCGCTCCAGCTGAACACCCTCGTGGTCACGCCCGCCGGCAACGACGGAAACGCAGGCCCGACCTTCGGGTCGATCGGCGGGCCGGCCGGAGCGCCGGGTGCGCTTGCGGTCGGCGCCACCGATTCGCGCACCGATCTACCGCGCGTTCGCGTCGTCCTGCGACGGGGGCTCGACGTCATCCTCGACGAGAAGCTCCCGCTGCTCGGGGCTGCGGCCCCGGCGCATTCGCTGAGCCTCCTGGTCGCGACGCCTCGCTCGACGAGAGGCCTCGCCGGCTCGCAGAGCATCGACTACTTCAACGCGAAGGGTTTCAGCCTGGTCGCAGGGCGGGCTGTTGTCGTGGCGGCCGGCGGCAACCCACAGGCAGCGGCGATCGCCGCCTCACGCGCAGGCGCGGCCGCCGTCGTCCTCTACGGTGCGTCGCTCCCGCCCGGGTCGCTCCGCGTCGCCGAGGACGAGACTGCGCCGGTCGTCGTCGTCCCGGCGGCGGCGGCGGCCGAACTGCTCGCGGCCAAGCGCGCAGGCATCGACGTCGGGATCGCCGTCGGCGCAAAGCACGGGGATGCGAATGGGAAGCGCGGCCAGGTCGCCGGCTTCTCCTCGTTGGGCCTCGCCTTCGACGGCGGCATCAAGCCCAACGTCGCCGCGCCCGGGATCGCGCTTGCGACGGCCGAGCCGGGCGCCGCTCCGGACGGGTCGCCGCTCTACGGCACCCTCAACGGCACGAGTGGCGCAGCGGCAACGGTCGCCGGTGCCGCAGCGCTTCTGGCCCAGATGCGGCCGAGCCTGGACGGGCCGTCGCTCGACAGCCTGCTCGTCGGCTATGCACAGAAGGGTGGCGCTCCGGCGACTGCGGTCGGCGCTGGGACGTTCCGGCTCGGTGCCTCGGCGGTCGGCGAAGTCGCGGCACAGCCGACCACGCTCGGCTTCGGGATCTGGCAAGGCGCTCGCTGGCACGCCACGCGCTCGCTCGTCGTGCGCAACGTGTCGACGCGGCGCCTGCAACTGTCGATCAGCGCCGTCGCCGGCGAGTCGGAGGCGCTCAAGTTCACGGTCGTCCCGAATCACCTCGTGCTGCGCGTCGGCCGGGCGGCACGCGTTCGAGTGACGGTCAGCGCTCCCGCCGCGCCCGATGCACGGATCGTCACGGGCGTCGTGCAAATCGCCGCGTCGGGCTCAGAGACACTGCGGGTGCCCTGGGCCCTCGGCTTCGAACGCGCTCCGGACACGCTGCTCGGGCGCGTCGCGATCGACCGGGCGTCGTTCACCGCCTCTGACACCAACCCGGCCGTCGTCAGCGTGCAAGCCGGGAGGGTCGTGCATGACCGCGGCGTGCAGATCCAGGCGGTCTCCCGGCTCGACATCCTGCTCTATTCGGCCAGCGGCCGGTATCTCGGCGTCATGGCTCGTCTGCGCAATCTCCTGCCCGGTTCGTACAGTTTCGGAATCACCGGCCGCGGTCCCACGAGCGCCCGGCTCCCTGCGGGGTCCTATGAGCTTCGCATCGCCGCTTGGCCGACGCTGCCCCTCGACGCGAAACCGAGTCGCGCGCAAGTCTCGTTCAAGTTGGAGTAGGCTGAGTGCTCAATGGCCGCCACGGCCCCCGAGTCTCACCTTCGCGAGAACCCGTTCAGCCTCGCACAGCAACAGCTTCACAAGGTTGCCGAGACGTTCGGCATCGACGAACGCCTCGTCAACGTGCTGCAGGAGTGCAAGAAGGCCGTCGAGGTTTCGATTCCGACGTCGCTCGACGACGGATCCGTGCGCGCGTTTCGCGGTTACCGCGTCACGCACAACGTTTCCCGCGGCCCGTCGAAGGGCGGCATCCGCTACCACCCGGACGTCACGCTCGACGAGGTCAAGGCACTCGCCATGTGGATGACGTGGAAGTGCTCGCTGATGGGCCTGCCGTTCGGTGGAGCGAAGGGTGGCGTGAGCTGCGATCCGAAGAAGATGTCGCGCGGCGAGCTCGAGCGCATGACTCGCCGGTTCACGTCGGAGATCATCAACGAGATCGGGCCGGAGAAGGACATCCCGGCGCCGGACGTCGGCACGAACGCTTCGACGATGGCGTGGATCTTCGACACCTACTCGATGAACAAGGGCCATTCGGTCCTCGGCGTCGTCACAGGCAAGCCGCTGACGATCGGTGGTTCCCTCGGTCGCGAGGAAGCGACGGCCCGCGGCGGCCTCTTCTGCCTCGAGTCCGCACTGGAGAAGCAGGGCCGGTCGATGGAAGGCCTGACCGTTGCAGTGCAGGGCTTCGGGAACGTCGGCTCCTTCTTCGCCAAGTTCGTCGCCGAACTGGGCGCGAAGGTCGTCGCGATCTCCGATTCGACGGGCGGGATCTTCAACGCAAACGGCGTCGACGTCGCGGCCGCCTTCGTACACAAGCGTTCGGGCGGGTCGCTGTCCGAGCTGAAGGGCGGCGACCACATCACGAACGAAGAGCTCGTCACGATCGACTGCGAGGTGTTCGCTCCTTGCGCGCTCGAGCAGGTCGTGACCGAGGAGAACGCTTCTGATGTGAAGGCGAAGGTGATCGTCGAGGGCGCGAACGGGCCACTCACGCCGGCAGCCGACGACGTTCTCGAGTCGAACGGCGTGTTGATCCTTCCCGACGTCCTCGCGAATGCGGGCGGCGTGGTCGTGTCGTACTTCGAGTGGGTTCAAGGCCTGCAGGAGTACTTCTGGAAGGAAGACGAGGTCAACGCCCGCCTGAACGAGATCGTCCGCCGCGCCTTCGACGAGACGTGGGCGACGTACACAGATCGCAAGGTCTCGATGCGCATGGCCGCTTACGGTCTCGCCGTCCAGCGCGTCGCCGAAGCGACCGTGACCCGCGGCCTCTATCCCTGACAGACATCGTCCTCTACCACGCGCGCGACTGCTCACTCTGTGAGCGCGCCCGCGGCGTGTTGGATCGCGTCGGCGTTCTCTACAAGGCGATCGACATCACCGGCGACGAGGAACTCGAGAAGGCTTATCGCGAGTGGCTGCCGGTGGTCGAGATCGACGGCGAGCGGGCGTTCGTCTACTACGTCGACGAGGCGGCTCTGCGCCGGAAAGTGTCACACCGACCTAGTTTGTGACAACCGTGCGGGTGGTCGCAGGCCTTTGGGCACAATGCGTGCGTGATGCTGCAAGCACCGATTCCCGGCGAGGCTCCCGATCGGCTCACGGTCGGGGTAGCGGCCCGCCTCTCACGCTACCTGCAGGTGCTGACCCAGTCCAAGAAGATGGGGAAGGACCGCATCTCCTCCCAGGAGATCGCCGACTATACGAGCATCAACGCGACGCAGATCCGCCGCGATCTCTCGAACTTCGGGAAGTTCGGCAAGCGCGGCGTCGGCTACTCGATCGACTCGCTCCTCTCCGAGATCCGGAAGATCCTCCGCACGCAGGGGCAGCACAACATCGCGCTCGTGGGCGCCGGCCGGCTCGGCCAGGCGATCGCGAGCTCTCCGATCTTCGCCGAGCACGGGATCAACATCGCTGCGGTGTTCGATTCGAGCCCGGAAGTGATCGGTGCCGACGTCGGCGGCACGACCGTCGAGGACGGGGGGAGGCTCAAGGACGTCGTGCGTGACAAGAACATCGTCGTCGGAGTGCTCGCCGTGCCGGCCGGTGCCGCGCAGAAGGTCGCCGACGACCTCGTCGACGCGGGCGTGCGGATCATCTTCAACTACTCCGAGGGTCTCCTCGACGTGCCGAGCGACGTCACCGTGCACACCTCGAACCCCGCTGTCGAGTTGTTGCACGCCTTGTACTTCCACCTGGCCTAGCATGCGTATCCTGCTCTGGCACGGCTACCTCCTCGGAGGGACCGGGTCGAATGTCTACACCCGCGCGGTCGCGCGTGAGTGGAGCCGCGCCGGCCACGACGTCGTCGTCGTCTCACAGGAGCGCGCGCCGGAGCAGTACGACCTCGGCGGCGCGACCACGGTCGCGGTCGACCTGCCCGGCCGCTTGCTGCCCGTGTTCGTCATGGACAGATACGAGAACCTCGAACCACGATTCCTGCAGGACTTCACCGCCGCCGAGCGGCGGGCCTACGTCGACGCGAATGCGTCTGCGCTCCGCCGGCTACTGCCGGCCGACCTCGTCTTCGCCAACCACGTGCTGATGGGCGGCCCCGTCGGCGCAGCGAGTGGTGCGCCGTTTCGTGTGAAGGCGCACGGCTCGGAGCTCGAGTACTCGATGCGCGGGCGGCCGGAGCTCGGCGAGTGGGGGAGGGAGGTGCTCGCTCGTGCCGACGCGACGTACGTCGGCTCCGAGCACATCCGCGAGGTGCTCGCGGAGGTCGTCGGACACGTCGATCGAGTCGTCGAAGTGCCACCGGGCGTCGACATCGACGAGTTCGTGCTGCAGGACCGCCAGGCGGCGCTGGCAGAGCTGCTCGCGGAGGCGCGGGACGATCCGCCGAACCGCGGGAACGAGCGCCTGCCCGACGACGGCAACGCCGAACGGCTCGCGGCGTTCCTCGGGCAGTCCGGCCCGCTCGTCGTCTACTTCGGAAAGCTGATCGAGCAGAAGGGCGTGCAGGTGCTGCTCGAGGCGATGCAGGAGATCGACGCTCGACTGATCGTCGTCGGCTTCGGGCCGCATCGCGCTGCGCTCGAAGCCGCCGCGCAGCCGCGCACGCTCTTCACCGGCCCGCTCGAGCACCGTCACCTCGTGCACCTGTTGCCGCTTGCCGACGCGACCGTCGTGCCGTCGATCTTTCCCGAGGCCTTCGGCATGGTGGCCGCCGAAGCTGCCGCCGCGGGCTCGCCGCCGCTGGTGGCGCGGCACTC
The DNA here is from genome assembly GCA_017882605.1 of Thermoleophilia bacterium. Taxonomy (GTDB): domain Bacteria; phylum Actinomycetota; class Thermoleophilia; order Gaiellales; family Gaiellaceae; genus PALSA-600. Next base: position 7,109 of record JADGPE010000042.1, read on the forward strand.
CGGGCTCGCCGAGGTCGCAGCAGGGCTGGAGGAGGAGTACCCGGAGCGCTTTCGGCACCTCGCGTCGTTCGAATCAGGTGACCCCGCCGACCTCGCCCGCAAGCTGACCGAACTGCTGGCGTTGCCGCGGACCGAGCACGACGCATTGGGGCGAGCCGCGCGCCAAGCGGTCGTCGATCGCTGGTCGTGGGCCGAGGTCGCCCGGCGTCTGCTCGCTCCTGTCTGAGTGTCCGGCACGGCTACCCTCTGGGCGGAATGGGCGACGAGCAGCGCGTCTCCTGGCAAGAGCTCATCGCGCAGAGCCGCGACGACTTCGAGGCCGGCACGGACTTCACGGTGGCCGTCGAAGAGGAGTTCGCGCTGCTCGATCCGCACACGCTTGCGCTGACGGATCGCTTCGAGGAGATCTACGCCGCCGCGCTCGAGACGGACCTTGCCCCGCACGTCGTCGGGGAGCTGATCGCTTCGGAGGTCGAGGTGCGCACCGGCCGCTGCGAGAACTTCGGCGAGGCGGCGGCCGCGATGCAGGAACGGCGCAGCCAGATCCACGGCGTTGCGCGCGAGTTGCAGATTGCGCTGGGAGGTACCGGGACGCACCCGTGGAGCCGCTGGCAGGACCAGCGGATCATCGACACGCCCCACTACCGGCGCAACGACGAGATCCTCCGTTACGTCGTCTGGCGCAACAACACCTTCGGTCTCCACGTGCACGTCGGCATTGCCGGGGCCGACCGCGCGATCGCCGTGCACGATGCGCTGCGCAACTTCCTGCCCGAGGTACTGGCGCTCTCGGCGAGCTCGCCATTCGTGGAGGCGGTCAACTCCGGCCTGCACTCGGCGCGCACGGAAGTGTTCACACGCATGTTCCCGCGCTGCGGCATCCCGGACGTCTACGGAGACTGGCGCGGCTGGGAGGACTACGTGGCGTTCCTCTACCGCACCGGCTCGGTCACCGAGCACACCCAGATCTGGTGGAGCGTCCGTCCGCACCTCGCCTACCCGACGATCGAGATCCGCATCGCGGACGGGCAGCCGGACCTCGCAGAGGCCCAGTCGCTTGCAGCCTTCTGTTACAGCCTCGCCGTTCGCTGTGCCCGGGCACTCGACGAGGGCGAGCCGCTGCCGAGCCTGCCAAACCGCCTGCTCGAGGAGAACCTGTGGCGGGCGATCCGCTACGGGCTTTCCGGTGAGCTGCTCGACATCGCCCGCGGCGAGCAGGTGCACGCGCGCGCCAGGATCGAACAGCTGCTCGACTGGGTCGCCCCCGTCGCGGACGAGATCGGGGCGGCCTCGTTCCTCAACATCCCCGAGCGAAACGCCGCGGAGCGCCAGATCGCCCGGTTCGGCGAGGGCGCCGGCCTGGAGGAGATCTATTCTGAGCAGGTGCGGATGGGAGAGCCGATCGGTGGCTGACGAGCACCCCGAGGAAATCGACGTCGAGGCGCTGCAGGCGCAGCTGGCGGCGTTCAGCGTCGAGCAGTTCCTCGTTTCGGCGGCGTCGACGATCGCGAGCCTGGCCTACGCCAAGCTGGAGCGCCAGGACCTCGCGGAAGCCCGCAGGGCGATCGACGCCATGGCCGCGCTCGTCCCGCAACTGGAGGGCGAGCTCGCGGACGACCTGGCACTCGCCCTCACCCGGCTGCAGCTGGCCTACGCCGACGCCGTGAACCCGTAGTCTCCCTCCGGAGCTTGTGATACATAATCGCCCGCGCCGAAGCCCTTCGGCGCTTGACTTTGTGAGGGAGCGAAACGGATGGATTGGTTCATGCATCACGCCGTCCTGCTCGGCCTCGTCGGTGCCGGCGTGGCTGTGGCGTACGGGCTCTACCTGATCTGGTGGCTGCTCAAGCAGCCGGCCGGCAACGAGCGGATGCGGGAGATCTCCGCGGCTGTGCAGGAGGGCGCCGCGGCCTACCTGCGCAAGCAGTACACGACGATCGCGATCGTGGCGGTCGTCCCGTTCATCCTGCTCGGCGTCTACAACAAGCTCGGCTGGGGAACCGCGTTCGGGTTCCTCATCGGAGCGGTGCTCTCGTCCGCCGCGGGCTTCATCGGCATGAACGTCGCCGTGCGCTCGAATGTCCGGACGGCGGAGGCCGCCCGCCACGGGCTCGCGCCGGCGCTGAACGTCGCGTTCCGCGCCGGGTCGGTGACCGGCCTGCTCGTCGTCGGCCTCGGCCTGTTCGGCGTCACCGGGTACTACTGGTTCCTGACGGCTGGACTGAATCACACGCCCAGCTCCGCGATCCACGACCTCGTCGGGCTCGCTTTCGGCGGCTCTCTGATCTCCGTCTTCGCACGGCTCGGCGGCGGCATCTTCACCAAGGCCGCCGACGTCGGCGCCGACCTCGTGGGCAAGCTCGAGGCCGGCATCCCCGAGGACGACCCGCGCAATGCAGCCGTGATCGCCGACAACGTGGGCGACAACGTGGGCGACTGCGCCGGCATGGCCGCGGACCTGTTCGAGACGTACGCCGTCACGGCCGTCGCCGTGATGCTGATCGGGCTGCAGTACTCCGACGCGAAGCTCTACCTCTACCCGCTCGCACTCGGCGGAGTCTCGGCTGTCTCGTCGGTGATCGGCACGTTCTTCGCGCGGCTCGGCCGCGGCGACAACGCGGTGATCAACGCGCTGTACAAGGCAGTGCTCGTCGCCACCGTTCTCTCCGCCGTTGGTTTCATCCCGATCACGATGGCGTTCGACGGCGGGAAATACGGCTTTACCGATCTGTACGTGTCGGCCCTCGTCGGCCTGTTCGTGACGTTCCTGCTCGTCGCGATCACCGAGTACTACACGGGCACGCGGTGGAACCCCGTCAAGGCGATCGCCAAGGCGTCGCAGACGGGCCACGCGACCAACATCATCGAGGGTCTCGCGATCGGCATGCAGGCGACTGCGGCGCCAGTGCTCGTGATCGTCGCCGGAATCCTCATCGCGCATCACTTCGCCGGCCTGCTCGGAATCGGGGTCGCCGTGATGGCGCAGCTCTCGATGACCGGGTTGATCGTCGCGCTCGACGCCTACGGCCCCGTGACCGACAACGCGGGCGGCATCGCCGAGATGGCGGATCTGCCCGAAGGCGTTCGTGCGATCACTGACCCGCTCGACGCCGTCGGCAACACGACGAAGGCGGTCACGAAGGGCTACGCGATCGGCTCGGCCGCGCTCGCGGCGCTGATCCTGTTCGACTCGTACACGACGGGGCTGCGCGACCAGGGCTTGCCCACGCTGTTCTCGCTCTCGGACGCGTGGGTGATCGCCGGCCTCTTCATCGGCGGCCTGATGCCGTTCCTCTTCGCGTCGCTCGCGATGCAGGCGGTCGGCCGCGTCGGCGGTGAGGTCGTCCAGGAGGTGCGCCGCCAGTTTCGCGAGCACCCCGGGATCATGGATTACACGGAGAAGCCCGACTACAGCCGCGCGGTCGGGATCGTCACCGGCTCGGCGATCAAGTCGATGCTCGCGCCGGCGCTGATCCCGATCGGCTTCCCGATCGTGGTCGGGATCATCAGCGCGAAGATGCTCGGCGGCCTCCTGATCGGCACGATCGTCACCGGCCTCTTCCTCGCGATCTCGATGACCTCGGGCGGCGGCGCCTGGGACAACGCGAAGAAGTCGATCGAAGACGGTGCTTACGGCGGCAAGGGCTCCGATGCGCACGCCGCGTCGGTCACCGGCGACACCGTCGGCGACCCGTACAAGGACACGGCGGGCCCTGCGATCAACCCGATGATCAAGATCGCCAACATCGTCGCGATCCTGATCATCCCGCTGATCGTCTCGATTCACTCTTAACCGACGGTGAACGCTGCGCGGGGGCTCGCCCCCGCGCAGCGTCGTAGTCTCTCGCGATGGCCACGACCTTTCCGCGCTGTCGGTGATCCTGCTCGCCGTCACCGTCCTGGGGCTCTGACGGGCTACCGTCCCGGCATGGCCGTGAAGCTCGCGGGGTCGATCGCAGCAGTGACCTTGGCCACGCTGCTCGTCTGGGCGCTCAAGCCGTTCGCGCCGACGGTCAGCCTCGGCGTGCTCTACATCTTCGCGGTGTTGCCGGTGGCGGTCGCGTGGGGCATCGCCTGGTCGCTGCCGGTTGCGCTGGCGAGCATGCTCGCGTTCAACTTCTTCTTCCTGCCACCGACTCACACCTTCACGCTGCGCGACTCCGAGAACTGGTTCGCGCTCGCCGTGTACTCCGTGACCGCCGTCGTTGTCAGCGAGTTGGCGGGACGGTCGCGGCGGCGGGCTGCCGACGCCGAGCAGCGCGAGCGGGAAGCCTCGCTGCTCGCGCAGATCGCAGGCCATCTGCTGGGCGGGCAGCCGCTCGAGGCCGAGCTCGGCTGGGTCGGGCAGCAGACGGCCGAGGTGCTCGGCACCGAGCGCGCCGAGGTCGAGCTCGGGCCGCGGCGCCGGCGCGGGGCGGATGCTCCCATCCCGCTCGAGGTCGACACTCGCAGCGTCGGCACACTCCACGTTCCGTCCGACGCCGACCCGAACCTCGGCGTGCGCAACAGGTTCCTGCCGGCGCTGGCCGCCTTGCTCGCGGTCGCATCGGACCGCAGCCGACTGGAGCAAGAGGCGCTCGAGGCCGAGGCGCTCCGCCGCAGCGACCTCGTGAAGACGGCGCTCCTCCGAGCCGTTTCGCACGACCTGCGCTCACCTCTGACAGGGATCACGACGGCGATCGGAGCGCTCCGCAGCAACACCCTCGTCTTCAGCGAGGAAGACCGTCAGGTGCTCCTGGACACGATCGCCGTCGACGCCGAAAGGCTCGGGCGCCTGGTTGGAGACCTGCTCGATCTCTCGCGGCTCGAGGCAGGGGGCGCAGAGCCCGACGCCGAAGTGTGGGCGCTCGACGACCTGGTGCGGGAGGCGGTGCGCGACCTGCCCGGCGGCGATCGCGTCGACCTGGCCGGTGAAGGACCGTTGGTGAACGTCGATCCGGTCCAGATCCAGCGCGTGATCGCGAACCTCGTCGAAAACGCGTTGAAGTTCTCGCCGCCGTCGGCCCACGTCCACGTTCGCATCACCGCCACGCGCCAGGAGGCGATCGTGCGCGTCGTCGATCAGGGCCCGGGGCTCGACGCCGGCGAGCTGGAGCGCGTCTTCGAGCCGTTCTACCGAGGCGGGAGCAACCAGCGCTCGGGCGCCGGGCTGGGGCTTGCCATCGCCCGCGGCTTCGCCGCGGCGAACGGCGGTCGCGTCTGGGCAGAGTCGCGGCCGAGTCAGGGCGCGACGTTCGCGCTCGCGCTGCCCGTCGTCGAAGTGCCGGCGGAGCTTCCTGCATGAAGCAGCGGATCCTGGTCGTCGACGACGAGCCACAGATCCTGCGCGCGCTCGGTACGACGCTGCGTGGAGCGGGCTTCGACGTCGAGACAGCCGAGACCGCCGCGTCGGCCCTCGCGGCCGCGGCTGCACATCCACCGGCCGCCGTCATCCTCGATCTCGTCCTGCCGGACGGCAGCGGCACGGACGTCTGCCGCGAGCTGCGCACGTGGACGGAGGCGCCCGTGATCGTGCTCTCTGCGGTCGGTGAGGAGCGCGAGAAGATTGCCGCGCTCGATGCCGGCGCGGACGACTACGTGACCAAGCCGTTCAGCGTCGAGGAGCTGCTTGCGCGTCTGCGCGCGGTGCTGCGCCGCGCTGCGCCGGATGCAGGGCCGGTGATCAAGGTGGGCGACCTACAGATCGACGTTCCCGAGCGGGTCGTGACCCGCGGCGGCGAGCGCATCCGGCTGACGCCCCACGAGTTCGACCTGCTGCGGGTGCTCGCCCAGAGTCGCGGCAAGCTGTTGACACATCGGATGCTCCTGCGCGAGGTCTGGGGGCCGTCGTACCAGGTCGAGGCGCATTATCTGCACGTCTACGTGTCCCATCTCCGGGCGAAGATCGAGCCCGACCCCTCGCGCCCGCGCTACATCTTGACGGAACCGGGAGCCGGCTACCGGCTCGTCGACCCCAGCGAATCTTGAGGAAGCTTTTAGGCGGCGCACCGCAGGCTTGAGGCGGCATTGACACGGCCCGTCCTAGCTTCCAGGGCGTGGCAACGATCACGCATCCCCGCGCCTGGCTGGAACGCCGCCGCGCCCGCGCCGAAGCCGATCACTGGATCGGGCACGGGTTCGAGTCTCGCTATCCCTGGCGCGTCGCCGAGCTGACGTCGGCGCGCGAGCGCAAGCTCTGCGCCCGCTCGCTGGACGGCGTACTGGGCGAGCTGAACGGTTCGAAGCTTCCCGGCGCGGCCCCGCTGCGCACCGCCTCGCTCCGTCCGCATACGGATCTGCTCGAGGCGATCGAGGCGCGCCTGCTCGACGACGCGCCGGTCACGGCTGTCGGAATGCTCGCCGTCAACGAGCTTCTGACGAGCCCGGGCAGTTGCCTCTTCACCCAGCGGGACGACGTCGAGTCGTGCCTGCGCACCGTCCTCGACAAGCTGGAGGTTCGTTGATGTACGACCTGGCCGCACTCGGTGTCGCCGCGGTCTGTTTCGCGTTTATCTTTCTCTTCCTCTATGTGATGGAGAAGGTCTAATGTCGCTGTCGGCTGCCGACACATTCGGGCTCGTCATCGCGCTGCTCGTCTTCGCATATCTCGTCTACGCGCTCTTCCGCGGGGAGCGGTTCTGATGGACGCCAACGCACTCGTGCTGCTTGTCCTGCTCGTTCTCGCGTTGAGCTTCAACGGTCGTGAGGCGCTCAGACGCGGTGTCGCCCGCGTTCCGGTGCTCGTTCGCAGCAGGCGGTGGTCGCGGTGAGCGGCCAGGGAATCGGTCAGATCATCTTCTACGCCGTCGCGCTCGTCGCGCTCGGCTACCCGCTCGGGATCTTCATGGCCCGGGCATACACGCGCGAGAAGCTCGACCCGGTCGAGCGCGGCTTTCTGCGGCTCCTGGGCCGTCACAGCGGCGACGAGCAGGACTGGAAGTCGTACGCGAAGACGGTGCTGGTCTTCAGTGTCGGCTTCACGGCCGTGCTGTATGCGATCCAGCGTCTGCAGGGTCACCTGTTCCTGAACCCGGATCGCATGAAGGGCGTTGCGCCGCACATCGCGGTCAACACTGCGGCGAGCTTCGTCACCAACACCAACTGGCAGTTCTACGGCGGCGAGTACACGATGTCGTACCTGACGCAGATGGCGGGCCTGGCCGTCCAGAACTTCGTCTCTGCAGCGGTCGGCATGGCAGTGCTCGTCGCGGTCGTGCGCGGGATCGCGCGGCGCTCGTCGGGCCACATCGGCAACTTCTGGCGCGATCTCTACCGGTCGCTCGTCTACATCCTCCTGCCGCTCGCGATCATCGTCTCGGTTCTGCTGATCTCGCAGGGCGTGCCACAGACGTTCCACGGCCACGCCACCGCCACGACGTTGCAAGGCGCGCAGCAGACGATTGCCCGCGGTCCGGCGGCCTCGCAGATCGCGATCAAGCAGCTTGGCACGAACGGCGGCGGTTTCTACAACTCGAACTCGGCCGTGCCGTTCGAGAACCCGAACGGGCTCGCGAACTTCATCGAGATGCTCTCGATCCTGCTCATTCCGGCAGCGCAGGTCTTCATGTTCGGCAGGCTCGTGTTTGCACGACGCCACGCTTGGATGGTCTTCGCGGCGATGTTCGCGGTCTTCGCGATCGGCGTCGCCGTCAACCTCCCGGCCGAGCAGCACGGCTCACCGGTCCTGCGCAACTCCGGCGTGAACATCACGCAAGGGCATGGTCAGTCGGGTGGGAACATGTCCGACAAGGAAGTTCGCTTCGGCCAGGCCAGCTCGACGATCTGGACGGTCGCGACGAGCGACGCGTCGAACGGCTCGGTGAACAGCGGCTTCGATGCCCAGACATCTGCCGGCAGTGCGGTCCCGCTCGTCAACCTATTCCTGGGCGAGGTCATCTTCGGCGGAGTCGGCTCCGGGCTCTACGGCATGTTCTTCTACATCCTGATCGCGGTCTTCGTGGCGGGCCTGATGGTCGGCCGAACGCCGGAATGGCTGGGCAAGAAGATCGAGGCGCGCGAGATGAAGATCGCCGCCCTCGGCGCGTTGTTCGTGCCGACGATGGTGCTCACGCTCACGGCGATCTCGATCGTCACGCACTCCGGCCTCGCCTCGATCTACAACAGCGGCGTCCACGGCTTCACCGAGACGCTGTACGCGTATGACTCGCAGTCGAACAACAACGGCAGCGCGTTCGCCGGCTTCGGCGCAACGAGCTTCTCGGCTGAGGTCGGCACGATCGCACTGATCCTCGGCCGGTTCGTGCCGCTGGTCGCCGCACTGGCGCTCGGCGGGTCGCTCGCCCAGAAGAAGATCGTCCCTGCGTCCGCCGGCACGTTCCGGACCGACGGCCCGACCTTCGTCGTGCTGCTCGTCGGTGTGATCGCGCTGACGGCGGGACTGATGATCTTCCCAGCGCTCACCCTCGGCCCGATCGTGGAAGGACTGATGCACTGATGCGGTCGCTGGTGCGTTCACTGATCGTGATCGTCCTCGCGACGGTCATATTCGGCTTCGTTTACCCGCTCGTGATCACGGGGTTCGCGCAGGTCGCGTTCAAGAACAAGGCGAACGGCAGCCTGATCACGCGCAACGGCGTCGTGGTCGGCTCGAAGCTCGCCGCACAGAACTTCACGGCGGCGAAGTACTTCCATCCCCGCCCGTCGGCGACGGCCCCGGCCTACAACGCCGGCGCCACCACCTTCGCGAACCTCGGGCCGACCAACCCCGACCTCGCGAAGAACGTCGCGGCGGCGGCACAGGCGATCCTGAAGCTCGAAGGACCGTACAACCCCGGCCTCGAGATCCGCGACATCCCGGTCGACGCGGTCACCACCTCGGCCTCCGGGATCGACCCGGACATCTCGCCCGCGAATGCAGCGCTCCAGTCACGGCGCATTGCAGCCGTGAGGCACCTGCCGCTCGCGACGGTGCAGAAGCTGATTCGCGACTCGACCGACGGGCGGAGCCTTGGGTTCCTCGGTGAGCCCGGCGTCAACGTCCTCGAGCTCAACCTCGCCCTCGACCGACTGGGAGGCAAGTGATGGCCCGCGCAAGCGGCAGCGTCTTCTCGCGCGAGCTCGTGCTCGCTGCGATCCGCGATTCGTTTCCGAAGCTGAACCCGCGCACGCAAGCGCGGAACCCAGTGATGTTCATCGTCGAGCTCGGCAGCGTGATCACGACCGGGATCTTCATCCTCGACCTCGCCCGCGGTCACACCGGCAGCCTCTGGTTCGTCGCAACGATCGCAGTGTGGCTTTGGCTCACTGTGCTCTTTGCGAACTTCGCGGAAGCGATCGCCGAAGGGCGCGGCAAGGCGCAGGCAAGTGCGCTGCGTGCGACACGGACGACCACGAACGCAACGCTGCGTGACGGTCGCTCAGTGCCGGCAGCCGAGCTCCAGCGTGGAGACGTTGTGATCGTCGAGGCAGGGGAGGTGATCCCGGCCGACGGCGAGATCATCGAAGGTGTTGGCTCGGTCGACGAGTCGGCGATCACCGGCGAATCTGCGCCGGTCATCCGCGAGTCCGGCGGCGACCGCTCGGCCGTCACCGGCGGCACGAAGCTGCTCTCCGACCGGCTTGTGATCGAAGTGACCCAGGAGCCGGGCAAGTCGTTCCTCGACCGCATGATCGCCCTCGTCGAAGGCGCCGAGCGGCGGAAGACGCCGAACGAGATCGCCCTCAACATCCTGCTCGCAGGCCTGACGATCACGTTCGTCGCTGCGGTCGTGACGCTACGGCCGTTTGCGATCTACGCCGGGACAGCGACGTCGCAGACGGTGCTGATCGCGTTGCTCGTTGCGCTGATCCCGACGACGATCGGAGCTCTGCTCTCTGCAATCGGCATCGCCGGCATGGACCGGCTCGTCCAACGGAACGTCCTTGCGATGTCGGGCCGCGCCGTCGAGGCGTCCGGCGACGTCGACGTGCTGCTGCTCGACAAGACGGGCACGATCACGCTCGGCAACCGCCAGGCGGCGGAATTCCTTCCCGTCGACGGGGTCGAGGAGCGCGAGCTCGCGGAGGTCGCACAGCTCGCGTCACTCGCCGACGAGACGCCGGAAGGACGCTCGATCGTCGTACTCGCGAAGGAGCGGTTCGGAGTGCGCGAGCGCGAGCTCGGCGAGCATGAGTTCGTCCCGTTCAGCGCGACGACGCGCATGAGCGGCGTGAACATGAACGGCACGCTGATCCGCAAGGGCGCCGGAGACGCAGTCAAGCGGTTCATCGTCGAGCAGGGCGGCAGCGCGCCGAACGACCTGGACCGGCTCATCCAGGGCGTCGCCGAGCAGGGCGGGACGCCGCTCGTCGTCGCGCGCGACAACTGGGCGCTCGGTGTCGTTCACCTGAAGGACATCGTCAAGGGCGGCATGAACGAGCGCTTCGACGAGCTGCGGCGTATGGGCATCCGCACCGTCATGATCACCGGCGACAACCGCGTCACCGCGGCGGTGATCGCGCAGGAGGCCGGCGTCGACGACTTCCTGGCCGAGGCAACGCCGGAGACGAAGATGGCGTTGATCAAGGACGAGCAGGCGAAGGGACGCATGGTCGCCATGACCGGCGACGGCACGAACGACGCGCCCGCACTTGCGCAGGCCGACGTCGGCGTTGCCATGAACACGGGCACGTCGGCTGCGAAGGAAGCCGGCAACATGGTCGACCTCGACTCGAACCCGACGAAGCTGATCGAGATCGTCGAGGTCGGCAAGCAGCTACTGATCACGCGGGGAGCATTGACGACGTTCTCGATCGCGAACGACGTCGCAAAATACTTCGCGATCCTGCCGGCGATGTTCGCGTTCACCTATGCAACCCACCCCGGCGAGCGTGGTCCGCTTCAGCGGCTCAACGTCATGCATCTCGGCGACCCGAAGAGCGCGATCATTTCGGCGATCGTCTTCAACGCGCTGATCATCCCGGCCTTGGTGCCGCTCGCCCTCAAGGGCGTGAAGTACCGCGCGATCGGGGCCACTGCGCTGCTACGCCGCAACCTCGGCATCTATGGGCTCGGCGGCGTGATCCTGCCGTTCGTCGGGATCAAGCTGATCGACCTGATCGTGCACAACCTGCTCGGTGCGTAGAGAGTTGCCGTGTGCGTGGTCACTATCGGATCCTGCTCGGGATGGCGGCGGGGGTCGGGAAGACCTACCGGATGCTGCAGGAGGGGCGGTCGGCACACGCTGAGGGACGTGACGTCGTGATCGGCTATCTCGAGCCGCACGACCGCCCGGAGACCACCGCCCTTGCCGATGGGCTCGAGCAGGTGCCGAGGCTCCGCTCGAGCCACGGCGGTCTAGAGCTCGAGGAGATGGACGTCGATGCGGTCGTCCGCCGCGCGCCCGAGCTGGCGCTGATCGACGAACTTGCGCACACGAACGTTCCCGACGCTCGCAACGAGAAGCGGTGGCAGGACATCGACGAGGTGCTGGCCGCCGGGATCGACGTGATCTCCACGGTCAACATCCAGCACCTCGAGAGCCTCAACGACGCGATCGCGGAGCTCACCGACGTTCGCGTTCGCGAGACGTTTCCCGACAAGGTGCTGGAGGACGCAGACGAGGTCGTGCTCGTCGATCTTTCCCCAGAGGCTCTGCAGCAGCGGTTGCGGGCGGGCAAGGTCTACGCGCCCGACCGCGCCGGCGTTGCGCTCGACAACTTCTTTCGCACGGACAGGCTCAATGCGCTGCGTGAGCTCGCGCTCCGCGAGGTCGCTCAGGGTGTGGGCGCGCGGAGGCAGGCCGTCGTGCTCGATCCGCTCAGCGCGCAGGCGGTCGCCGAGCGCGTGCTCGCGCTCGTGACGCCGGAGCCGCGCTCGCAGCGGATCCTGCGACGGGCCTGGCGCTCGGCCGAGCGTCTCGGCGCGCCGCTGGACGCGCTCTGGGTACGGCGCCGGAGCCATCAGCTGAAGCCGGACGAACAGGTCCAGCTCGCCGCGCTCCGTCGCCTGGCGGTCGTGCTGGGCGCCCATTTCCTCGAGGAGGAAGGCGACGACCTCGTCGCCACGGTGCAGCGCGTCGTTGGTGAGCGCGGGTCGACGTATGTGCTCGTCGGCACGCCGGACGAGAGCCGGCGTCGCGAGATCCTCCGAGGGTCCCTCGTCTCCGCGCTGGTGCGGGAGTTGCCCGGTATCGACATTCGCGTGATCGCGAACCGCGCCGACCGGGAGGAGCGCTGATGATCGCGGTTCTCGTCGTCGTGGCGGTGATCGTTGCTGCCTGCTTGGGCGCGATCGCGGCGCGCATGCTCCGGCCACGCGTGCGCCATGCCGGCAAGGGACGCATCCTCGTTCCGTTCGCAGGTGCGCTCGATCCGACGGTGCTCAACGCGGCGATTCGGATCGCCCGCGCCGAGGAGTCCACGCTGGTCGCGGCCTACCTGCTGGTCGTGCCGCTGCAGTATCCGGAGGAGTCGCCGCGGAAGGAGCAGGTGGCCGTCGCGGTGCCGCTGCTCGAAGCGGTGGAGCTCGCGGCGCTACGCGCCGGTGTGGCGGTGGACGCCAGAATCGAGAAAGGACGCTCGCTGACGCACGCGCTTCGCCGCTTGTGGGAGGTCGAGCGCTTCGAGCGGATCGTCGCGCCGGCCCCCGGCTTCAGCGCCAAGGACCTCGCGTGGATCCTCACCCATGCCCCGGCCGAGACGATCGTGCTCCGCCCGACGCCGGGCCTCGCCGCCTGACGCGGTAGCTTCTCCCGGGCGTGCCCCGGATCAAACGCTATGTGGTCGGTCGCCCCATGGCGTCCGGCCAGATGGAGGACCAGCTCCTTCCGATCTCGCTGGCCCTCCCGATCTTCTCCGCAGACGCGATCTCCTCGGTCGCGTATGCGACCGAGGCTGCGATGGTCGTGCTCGTCGGGGTCTCGGTCGGCGCCCTGCGCTGGACGTTGCCGATCGCGGTTGCCGTCTCGGCCCTGATGGCGATCGTCGTCGCCTCCTACCGCCAGACCGTGCGGGCGTACGCCCAGGCGGGAGGCGCGTACATCGTCGCGAAGGAGAATCTCGGCAAGCTGCCCTCGCTCGTCGCGGCGGCTGCGCTGCTCGTCGATTACGTGCTCACCGTCGCGGTCTCCGTGGCGAGCGGGATCTTCGCGATCACGTCCGCCGTCTCGTCCCTGGCCCCGTACCGCGTCGAGCTGTCGCTCGCCGCGATCGCCCTGATCGCATTCGTCAACCTGCGCGGCGTCCGGGAGGCCGGGATCCTGTTCGCGGTCCCGACGTACGGGTTCATCCTCGCGCTCTACGCCACGATCGGGACGGGCCTCGCGCGCTGTGCGACCGGGAACTGCCCGCATGCGACCGTTCCGAATCCGCTGGCGGCCGGGGTCGGCGCGGTCGGCGTGCTCGTGATCCTGCGCGCCTTCTCGTCGGGTGCGTCCGCCCTGACCGGTGTGGAGGCGATCGCGAACGGCGTGAACGCCTTCCGGCGGCCCCAGTCGGTGCACGCTGCCCGCACGCTCGCCCTGCTGGGCACGATCTCGATCAGCCTCTTCCTCGGCGTCTCGTGGCTCGCGGTCCACATGCACGCCCGGCCGAGCGCGACCGACTCGGTGCTCTCCCAGATTGGGCGGGCCGCCTTTCCGGCGGGCGGTGCGACGTCGTTCATGTACTGGGTCGTCCAGGTCTTCACGTTCGCGGTTCTCGTGTTGGCCGCGAACACCTCGTACCAGGGCTTTCCCCGGCTCTCGGCGCTGCTCGCGAAGGACCGGTTCGTAGCGCGGCAGTTCACCAACCTGGGCGACCGGCTCGTCTTCTCCAACGGTGTCGTGGTGCTGACTGCCGCTGCGATGGGGCTGGTCGTCGTCTACCACGCGAACGTCAACTCGTTGATTCACCTCTACGTCGTCGGTGTCTTCACCGCGTTCACGCTCTCGCAGGCCGGCATGGTGCGCTACTGGCTGCGGACACGGGACACGGGCTGGCAGTACCGCGGCGCGGTCAACGCGCTCGGCTCGGCGACGACCGGAGTCGTGGCCGCTGTCGTCATCTGGTCGAAGTTCTCCGAGGGCGCCTGGCTCGTGATCGTTGCGATTCCGCTCCTTGTACTGCTCTTCCTCGGCATCAACCGCCACTACCGGCGCTTTGCGCGGCGATTGAGGGTGGGGGTGAGCGCCGTCCGCACGGCGCGCGCACCCACGAACAAGGTGCTGCTCTGGGTCGAGTCGCTCGACGTCGCGACGGAAGGAGCACTCTGGTACGCCCGCACGATTCATCACGACGGCTCGATTCGGGCCTTGCTCGCCCCCGGCAAACACACCGATCCGGGCATCCGTCCTCGCTGGTGGGACTTTGCGCAGGAGGAGCCGAAGCTGGAGATCCTCGAGACGGAGGAAGGGCGCATGCAGGCCCTGCTCGAGGAGGTCTGGCGGCTGCCGCGCGGCGAGTCCGACTTCGTCACGGTGATCGTCCCAGAGCAGTTCAAGCGCCAGTCGCTGCTCTCCGCGGCCGGCCGGACCTCGTTCCGGCTCAAGCTGCGACTGCTCTCCGAGCCCGGGGTGGTCGTGACCGACGTCCCGGTTGTCACGACGAAGCGCGTCGCCGAGGGCCACACTCCGAGGCGGCTCGCCGTCCGTGTGCTGGTGGCGAACATGCACGCTGGTGCGATGCGCGCGATGAGCTACGCGGAATCGCTCGGCGTGGAGGACGTGCGGGCGGTCTCGTTTGCCTTCGACGCCGAAGAAGCCGAGCGGTTCAACGGCGAATGGCAGCGCGCCGGCCCCACGATACCGCTGGACCTGAGCGACGCCCCCTACCGCGACATCGGCACGCCGCTACGTGCCTACATCCGCGAGTTGACGGCCGATCCCGACACCGTGGTCAACGTCGTGATGCCGGAAATGGTCGTTCGAGGCTCGGCCCGGCTGCTCCACAATCAACGAGCGCTCTACATCAAGCGGTTGCTCCTCTTCGAGCGGCACGTGATCCTCTCGTCCGTCCCGTACCAGCTCTTCCGCTAACGAGCGTAATGTTCGCCGTCGTGCCACGGCGGCGGAGACAGAGCAGCGGCCTGGAGCGCGTCCTCGGCGCGCCGGCGCTCTTCGCGACGGCGTACGGCAACGTCGGCTCTTCGATCTATTACGCGCTCGGCCTGACCGCGGGGATCGCCCTCGGCCTGACACCGCTCGTGTTCATCATCAGCGGCCTGATCTTCGCGGCGACGGCCGCGACGTACGCCGAAGGCACTGTCCGCTATCCAGAGGCCGGCGGCTCGTCGAGCTTCGCACGTCACGCGTTCAACGAGCTCGTCTCGTTCTTCGCCGCCTGGGCGCAGATGCTCAACTACGTGATCACCGTCGCGATCTCGGTGATCTTCGTTCCGCACTACCTCTCGATCTTCTGGGCGCCGTTGCGGACGACTCCGTGGGACATCGT
>JADGPE010000070.1 GCA_017882605.1 Thermoleophilia bacterium
TCCCACTCCCAGAACGCGTGGACGATGTGCAGCGGTGTCCGCCATCTCCTCGCCTCCTCGAGCGCGAAGTGGAGCGTTCTCTTCGACACCTCCGAGCCGTCGACGCCGACGACGATCATGCTCGGCGTTCTTCGTGTGTCGTCTTCATGTTCCGAGTCAAACAGCGCGCCGGTGAAGCGCGGGCGAAGCCTCGCTAAAGATCTTGCGTCGCCAGGCCGGCCACGGTTCGCGTTACAGCGGCGAGATCGAGAAGGCGCCGATCGGGCAGGCGTCGCTGATCTCCTTTGCGCGTTCTTCCTCGAGCTCGGAGACCAGCACGAATGCGGTGCCGCTCTCGTCGAGCTCGACCGCGGCGGGATCGACGGCGACGCACTCGGCCGATCCGATGCACGCGTCGGGATCGACTGTCAGGCGTACGAGCATGGTGTTCCTCCTCAGGCGTGGGTCGTGGCAGGGGAGCGAGGCGAGCCCGCCGCGACGAGCGCTCGCGCGTCGCGCAACCGCGACGGTGCATTCAGCAGCAGGACGCAGGCGGCGCTACCGCCTTCGTCGCGTCCGACGCCCAGCCCGTCCTCATCGCTCCACTCGACAGCCGCGTCGGCGAAGCCGACCTGTTGGACACGAAGGCTGCCGATGTCGCTGAAGAAATACGGCTCGCGGACGTACGGCGTGGATGAACCGAGGATCGCGTCGGCGACGTGCCGCCCGCTCCAGAGTGCGTGATCCCAGTGCGGGATCCCGATCCGGCCCCAGCGCGGGTGCGGGAACGACACGCAATCTCCGCACGCCCACAGGTGGTCTTGGCCGATCACGCGGAGCTGCTCGTCGGCCGGCAGCGTGAGTGCCCGGGGATCGACGCCGGTGAGCTCCGGAGGGAGGCTCGAGCGGAAGCCCGCGGCGGAGACGACGACGTCGCAATCGATGTCGCCGTGGGTCGACGTGTGGAGGACGGCGCCATGGACGTCGATGCTCGCCGAGTCGATGCTGCACGAGCCGAGAAACCGCACGTGCAGACTGTCGAGTGTGGTTCGCGCCGCCTCCGACACGCGCGGCAGCAACCGCGCGAGCGGCCGGTCGACCATGTCGACGAGCGTCACGTCGTGCTCGTGCGCGAGCGTGGCTGCCGTCTCCGTGCCGATCAGCCCGGCTCCGACGACGACGACGCGCCGGCCCGGAACGGTCAGGCGTTGCGTCAGCGAGGCGAGGCCCACTGCCGTGGCGTTCTCCTCGGCCCGCTCGAAGCCGGGAATCGGCGGTCTGGGGTAACGCAAGCCGGTTGCCCACACGAGTGACGGCGCCTCGACATCGAGTGTCCCGCCGGCGGTCAGGCTGACAACGAGGCGACGGCGCGCGAGATCGCAGGCGGTCACGACCCCGTCGACGTGCTCGATCCCCTTCGCTTCGAGTTGCTCCGCATCCGCAAGCAGCGGCAGGCGGCCGGTCCGAAGCGAACGTTTGGAAAGTGGCGGGCGGTCGTGCGGCAGTCCCGGTCCGATCATCGTCACGGCCGCCCCCTGATCAGCCAGCCGCGCAGCGCACGCAAAGCCCGAGACGCCGTTGCCAACGACAACGACAGAACCGCTCATGTGAGGAAGAGAATCTGTTTCTCCCGCCGCTCGCCTCGGTAGGAAACCACCGGGGAGGTGCCGGTAACCCACTCACGAGTCTTGGGTTGCCATGGCCTCCGGGAAACTCGCGACCCTGGTTCAGAGAGCGAATCTGGGTCGGTGGTGGTTCGGCTGTCGCGGCCTCCGGAAACCGGCGGTTCAGAGCAGCGACTGACCGACCTCGTAGACTCGGCACGAATGCTTCGCCTCGCTGCAGTGCTGACTCTGGCCGTCGCGGCGTTTGCCGCGGGCGCAGCCTGGGCGTCACCGCCTGTTCGGATCGGTGTCGTCTGCGTCGGTGCGACCGGTCCAGCGCATGGTGGCCAGGTGAGGCCCGCGAGCATCATGCTCGCCTGTGGCGATGCGAACTACTGGATCGCCGCGCTCAGCTGGAAGGGCTGGGGAACGGCGACGGCGACCGCCGCCGGGAAGGTGCATTACAACGACTGCACGCCCTACTGCGCCGCCGGCCACTTCCACGTGGTCTCCGGCGCGGCGACGCTCTCGAGGCTCAGGGCGGGGACGTGCAAAGGGGCGCTCGCCCGTTTCTACACCAGGTTGCGCGTCGTCCCGGGCCGCCGCGGCAAGAACATCCCGGCCGCGGTCGACGAGACGCTGCCCGCGCACTGCTGAGTGTCAGACACTCATGCGCAGCGGCTCGAAGCGGGCGGTGAAGTGGCGGAGCGTCTGGGGCTCCCACGTGATCCGTAGTCCGCGGAGGTCGCGGGACCGCTCGGCGATCTCGGCGCCGATCTCGATCACGTAGTCGATGTGGCTCTGGGTGTAGGTGCGGCGCGGGACGGCGAGGCGCACCAGATCCATCGCCGCCGGTGTCTCGCTGCCGTCCGGCTGGCGTCCGAACATGACGGTGCCGATCTCGCAGCTGCGGATCCCGCCGGTCAGGTAGAGCGCCACCGCGAGCGCCTGTCCCGGGTAGTGGAGCGGCTCGATGTGCGGCAGGAACGCCCGCGCGTCGATGTAGACCGCGTGCCCTCCGGCAGGCTGGAGCACGGGGATGCCGGCGCGCTGCAGCCCGTCGCTCAGGTACGCCGTCGAGCGGATTCGATAGCGCAGGTAGTCGTGGTCGACCGCCTCCTTGAGCCCCTGGGCGATCGCCTCGAGGTCGCGGCCGGCCAGGCCGCCGTAGGTGGGGAAGCCCTCGGTGAGGATCTCGAGGTTGCGACAGCGGTCCGCGAGCGCATCGTCGTTCAGAGCGAGCCAACCGCCGATGTTCGCGAGCGGATCCTTCTTTGCGCTCATCGTCATCCCGTCTGCGAGCGAGGCCAGCTCACGGACGATGTCGGCGACCGCGACCCCGTCGTACCCCGGCTCACGCTCGTGGATGAACCACGCGTTCTCGGCGAAGCGACAGGCGTCGAGGAAGAGCGGCACCTCGTAGCGGTCGCAGATCGCCCGCACGCCGCGCAGGTTCTCGAGCGAGACGGGCTGGCCGCCGCCGGTGTTGTTCGTGATCGTGACGAACACGGCGGGCACCGACTCACATCCCCGCTCGGCGATCAGCTCGTCGAGCGCTTCGAGATCCATGTTGCCCTTGAAGGGATGCAATGCGGCCGGGTCGCGGCCCTCGGCGATCACGAGATCGACCGCCTCAGCTCCCGTGTACTCGATGTTCGCCCGTGTCGTGTCGAAGTGCGTGTTGTTGGGGAAGACCTTGCCGGGCCCGCCGAGCAGGGAGAAGATGATCCGCTCGGCAGCCCGCCCCTGGTGCGTCGGGATCACGTGCTTGAACGGAAAGAGCTCCTGCACGGCCTCGAGGAAGACCGACCACGACGGCGAGCCGGCGTAGCTCTCGTCGCCGTGCTGGATCGCCGCCCACTGATCGCGCGACATGGCGCCCGTGCCGGAGTCCGTCAGCAGGTCGACCAGCACGTCCCGCGCCGGCAGCTTGAAGAGGTTCAGGCCTGCTGCTTCGAGCGCCAGCCGCCGCTCCGCCTCGGTCGTGATCCGCAACGGCTCGACCGAATGGATCCGGAACGGCTCGAAGATCGTCCTGGCCGTCATCGGTTCCGCGCAACGCCGACGAGTCTCTGCCGGGCGAACCGGCCCACCGCGCCGAACAGCGCATCGAGATCGCTCTCGTCGTTGAAGTAGTGCGTCGAGACGCGAATGCCGCCGACCCCCGAGGTGTAGCGGAGCGACACGTAGATGCGCTCGTCGAGGAGGCGTTCGAGGAAGGCCTCGTTTTCGGCGAGGTCGTCGGAGACCTCGAACGTCGTGATCCCGGAGCGCGCGCCCTCCTCGGACCGGCTGACGAGGCGAACGCCGAGCCGGTCGAGCTCGTCGTGGACGGCCCGGGCGAGGCCCAGCACGCGCGCTTCGACCTGGTCGATCCCGATCGCGTTCACGAGCGCGAGCGAGGCGCCGAGCGCGACGGCCCCGGGGTAGTTCGCGGTGCCGTTGATCTCGAAGCTCTTCGCGCCGTCAGGGAAGTCGTATGCGCGCACCGGCGTGGTCGACGGCGTCGCGAAGTAGTGCGGCCAGCCGCCCTCGGGCTCGGCCAGCCCGAGATAGCCCCACGACGCCTGCTCGAGCCGCGAGGTCGCCCGCCGGTTCACGTAGAGGAGGCCGCAGCCGAACGGCGAGTTCAGCCACTTGTGGCCGCCCGCGACGAGCAGGTCGATCTCCGCCTCGCGCACGTCGAGGTTGAGCGCACCGAGCTCCTGGATCGCGTCGACGACGAGCAGGGCGCCGCACTCACGGCACAGCTTGCCGAGCGCCTCGAGGTCGACCCGGTAACCGTTGACCCACTGGACGGAGCTCACGACGACGGCCGCCGTATCGGCGTCGACGACCTCCGCGAACGCCTCCACCGCCAGGGCGCCGTCGACGTTGCGCGCGGTCCGAACTTCCGCAATCGCACCCCGCTCCTGCAGCTTCACCCAGGGAATCGCGACCTGGAGGAACTCGAGGTCGGCGATCACGACGTTGTCGCTCGGCCGGAACGGGATCGCCTGCGCGGCGATGTTGAGACCGTGGGTCGTGCTCTCGACGAGCGCGATCTCCTCGGCCGAGGCACCCAGCAACCGGGCGCCTTCCTCGACCGCCCGCGCGCGCAGCCGGTCCATCGCCACGTGGTGCAGCGAGGCGTCCCGCTCGTCACAGGCGGAGGCCATGCTCAGGAACTCGCCGACCGCGTCGACCGCGGGGCGCGGGGCGAGGCTCACGCACGCGGTGTCGAGGAAGGCTCGACCCTCGAGCCCGGGGAAGAGGCCCCGAACCTCGCACACGTCGAGCCGGCGGCTGTCGGAGGTGGGCATTTCCCGAGGATGCGGCAGATCCGCGGGCTGCGAATCAGTGGAAAGTTCGGACTCGGGCCTGCCTACCGGGGGGCGGCCGGGCTCGATTCCCGTGGGCGTCGCGCGACGCCGTCCTCTTCGGCCGCCCGCGCGACGGCTTCTGCGACGGCGCTGACCACCTCGCGGTTGAAGACGCTCGGGACGATGTAGTCCGCCGCAAGCTCGTCGGCACCGATCGTCGCGGCGATCGCGTCTCCGGCGGCGACCTCCATCCGTTCGGTGATCGCCGAAGCGCGCACGTCGAGTGCGCCGCGGAAGATTCCCGGGAACGCCAGCACGTTGTTGATCTGGTTGGGGTAGTCGGAGCGCCCCGTCGCGACAACGGCTGCGAGGCCTTCGATCTCCTCCGGCGGCACCTCCGGCACCGGGTTGGCCATCGCGAACACGATCGGATCGGGGGCCATCCGCCTGACACCGTCGACGCTGACCGCCCCCGGCTGCGAGAGCCCGATATAGACGTCCGCGCCGGTGAGCGCCTCGTCGGCGCTTCCCTGGAGGTTCTCCGGGTTCGTCTCGTCGGCGTAGCGCTGCTTCGCCTCCGTCAGGCCGGGCCGTCCGCGGTGGATCGCGCCCTGGCTGTCGCAACCGATCACGTTGCGCACGCCGGCGGCCTGGAGCGTTCGCGTCACTGCGGTCCCCGCAGCCCCGACTCCCGTGAGCACGACCTTGACCTCCTCCACGGACTTGCCGACGACGCGCAGGGCGTTGAGGAACGCCGCGAGGACGACGACCGCCGTCCCGTGCTGGTCGTCGTGAAACACCGGGATGTCGAGCGACTCGCGCAACCGCCGCTCGATCTCGAAGCAGCGAGGCGCAGAGATGTCCTCGAGGTTGATGCCGCCGAACCCCGGCGCAATCGCCTCGACCGCGGCCACGATCGCGTCAGGGTCCTTCGTGTTCAGGCAGATCGGCCAGGCGTCGACGCCGCCGAACTCCTTGAACAGCAGCGCCTTTCCCTCCATCACCGGCAGTGCCGCCTCGGGACCGATGTCGCCAAGGCCGAGTACCGCGCTCCCGTCCGTCACCACCGCCACCGAGTTCCGCTTCACCGTCAGGTTCCAGACGGCCTCAGGGTCGTCCGCAATCGCTCTGCACACCCGGGCTACCCCGGGCGTATACGCCATCGAGAGGTCGTCGCGCGTCTTCACCGGTGCGTTCGAGGCCATGTGGATCTTGCCCCCGAGATGGAGCAGGAAGGTTCGGTCGGAGACGTGCTCGACCTCGACCCCCGGGATCGCGCGGCACGCGCGGACGATCGCGTCGGCGTGCTCGGCGTCGGTCGCGAGCACGCTCACGTCCCGCACCTTGCTCCCGGGCTCGGTCCGAACGAGATCGATTGCATCGAGCAGGCCGCCCGCGTCCGCGATCGCCCGCGCAAAATCGGCGAACGTGCCCGGCGTGTTCTCGAGATGCACGCGGAGCGTCAGGCTGAAGGAGGCTGAATAGTGCGCCAACGTCCCGCCAATGCTACGTCGTCCCGCCCGCGCGCGTCCTCGCTCAGGCCGCTGCGGCCGCTGCTGCCGCGCGAGCCGGCAACGCCACCTCGCGGGTGTGGAACGTGGGGGAGAGACCCGCCTCCGCGAGGGCGATCTGAATCGCCTCGCGGGCCTTGTAGATCCGCCACTTCACGAGCCCGTTGTTGATCTCGAGCACCTCGGCGATCTCGAGATACGAAAGGCCCGCCACGTCCCGCAGGAGCAGCGGGGTCTTGAGGTTGACGTCGAGCGCCGCAACGGCCGCCCAGATCGCCGAGACCGTCTCACGGGTGTCGCCCGTCGGCTCGGCGGCCGGGGTGGTGAGCAGGTCGTCGTATTCGACCTCGCGTCCCGCCTGGCGGTCTCGCGACCGGAACTCGTCGATCAGCCGGTTCTTCGCGATCTGGAAGAGCCAGCTCGTGAAGAGGGATCTGCCGTTGAAGCTCTTCAGCGACTGGTGCACGCGAATGAAGATCTCCTGCGTGAGGTCCTCTGCGAGCGGACGGTCGCCGAGCATCCGCGTGACGTAGCTGCGGACCGGCACCTGGTAGGTCTCGAAGATCCAGGCGAACGCGTCGGCGTCGCCGCGCTTGGCCGCTAGGAGGACTGCCTGGTCGGGCTGCTCGAGCGGCACTGTTCACGATGAGACGCGGGCGCAGCGAGTTTGTTGCCTTTCTCACCAAGATATTTACAGACCTCGCCTGTTGTTGACACGGCCTGGGCGGGAATTCCAACCGTTGCGGCGTTCGTTCGTCTCTAGGAGGTATGAGCAGGTCTTCGTCTCAGGCGGGGTGCGGGCTCGCACGCGAGCGCATCTCGGTCGCGCTCGACGGCGAGCTCCCGTGGCTCGCAGCTCAGCGCCTGCGCGCGCACCTCGTGGGGTGCTCGTCCTGCCGCGGCTACCGCGGCGAGCTGCGGTCTTTGACGACAGTGCTGCGCAACGAGCACCGGCCGCGCAGGCTCGCGGTCGTTCGCCCGCGGACGCTCGTCGCGCTGCCGGTTCCCGTCGCCGTCGCTGCCGCCGCCCTCCTCGTCGTGGGGCTGCCTCAGCAGCGGCACCATCCCGCCTATCCGGGCGGAGCGCTCCCGGCCACGCAGGGCCTGCCGATCTACGACACCTCGGTCAGCCGGATCTCGCAGTTCCCCCACTGACGGCTCCCCCGGTGGGGCCGCCGCGCTCGCGCCCTCGGGTTGTTCCGTTTTACGCCCGGTCGGGGATGCGCGACCCCGCATGTGTCGAGGACATTCCCCGGACGCTCGCCAAGCTGAGGTCGATCAGGGCAAACCCCGACTGCCCATCCGCGCCCAGTCCGATGACCGGAGAGGTGCAAGCTGGTTGACTTCTCGTGACAATTGTCACTAGGAAGGTGGTTTGGCATGACCCGTCCGCTGAAGTTTCTCGCCTTCGCGACCGTCGTAGGCCTCGCGCTCGCCACCGCCGCCACGGCAGGAAGTACGCGTGCCGCCTCCCCGATGCGCATTACCGTCGACATCTTCGCGGCGGGAAACGGTGAGAGCACCCAACCGGCGAATATCGCAGTTCGCGCGGGTGGAACCGTGCAGGTCACATTCCGCAACCACACGCACATGTTCCACACGTTCACAATCAAGGCACTCGGACTCAGCGTGCTGATTCGGCCCGCGCACGGCAACGGTGTCAGGACGACGAGCGTCTCGTTCGTCGCGCCCTACGGCGTCTACGAATGGCACTGCGTGCTTTGCGCGACTGCCACTCACCCACACACGCACACGATGCGAGGGAAGGTGTACGCGATTCTCAACGAGTAGCAGCCGTCACCTCGCTCGGGACCGAACAGCTCCGAGGCAGGGGATGGGGTCGGCCCTCGAGCTACGAGAAGAGTGGGACGAGGTTCCGCCTGGCAGCGAGCTCGTCCATCGTCTCGTCTGACGGCCGCGACTCGAATCGGTTCGCCGCATCGAGCACTTTCGGCAGCAGTGCGATGTCGCCGACGGTGTTCAGG
>JADGPE010000107.1 GCA_017882605.1 Thermoleophilia bacterium
CGGCGGCCGCCGCCTAGAAACCGGATGTTGCGGAGCAGGGTCGGGTCCGCGCCACTCCACACCTCATAGCCCCACCCCTTGCCCGCACACATGCGGCCAGTCCAGGACAGCACCTCAGCGACCTTCGGCTCGTCAAGCAGGGCGGCGGGCTTCACGTCGACGACCAGATAGTGGCCGTCGTCCAGCTGCAGGAGGAAGTCGGGCACATGCCTGCGAAGTGTGGAACCGTCTCGACCCGTCAACCAGAACGGCTGCCCGGAGATCGCACGCACGGCCGGGTCGAAGTCGGCCAACCACAACCGGTCACGCTCCAACAAGCTCTCGTAGCCGACCAGACTGCCCGTCGTCGCCGTCCACAGCAGGCCGGGATAGTTGCGCTGACCCTTGTAGGTGGGGAACGAACGCGCCGGTTGGCAAGCAACAACAGCGGCAGCGTCAACCTTGCCGAGCGTCGAGCACAGCCAATCGTCTCTGCAGGAGAAGATCAGAGGAAAGTTGGTCACGCTCGGAGAGCCGCAGATGGCCCTCGTTGTTCGGGGACACGCGGACCTCGCACGTGAGCGGGTGACGGGGTCAGATGGTTGGTCAGCTGTCATCGCTCGCTCCACCGGCAAACCGCTAGTCGAGCACGAGGAAGAGCTGCCACAGCTACTGGAGCGGATGGCCGACCATAGGTCGTAGGCGATTGCTAGATCCCACGAGCTTGGCTTGATCGAGACTGGCGAGCCTCGGCCAAGTACCAACAGAAAAGGGATTATGTTGCGCCGATGAGTCCTGCCGAGACCTTGCCGGTTCTGGTCCAGAACAGCCTCCAAACCCCCACCATCAAGGAGCCAACGCGCCTCACCACGCTCTCAGAGGCCATACAAGGCTTCCTGGCGCAGTACGTGCCTTCCACCAGAGACGCGTATCAGGTCGACTTGCGCAGCTGGCTGACCTTCTGCGAAGGCGTCAATCAGGACCCGCTTACCGCCGGGTTTCACCACGCCGACGTGTTCCACCGGCTCCTCCGCGAGCACGGCGATCCCTACACCGGGAACCGACTCTCCCCTGCGACCATCGCTCGACGGCTCTCGGCGACCAGCAGCTTCTACGTCTACTGCGTCCGACAACGCCTCATCACGGCACGCAGCGGATCGCGGCGGTGAGCGAGGAGGTCTGTCAGGTCTACTCCAAGCGCTCCGCGGCGATCGAAGCCGAGATGGATGAGTGGGAGCAACAGGCGACCGCAGCAAACGGCGGCGTTGCCCCGTCGACGCGCTAGCGAGACGCAGCGCATCGAGAGATCCAACGCAGCACGCGCAAGCCAAAGCCAGGGACGCTGGATAGCCGTCCCGACGCGGCGGCGAAGTGGGAAGCGGAGCTAGCGTGAACAGCCTCCGAGATGTAGAGACGCATCTCAGTCACCTCGGCCGCATCTTCCGACCCCCGCGGATGACCTCCGCGGGGGTTCGTCCGTTCGTCAGCCGCCCCGTGTGGGCGCGCTCGTGGTTGTAGAAGCGAAGGTACGCCTCGAGGTCGCGGACGAGTCCGGTCAGCTTGGGCACGAGGCTCCGTGCGAACGCCGGCCGCCAGCACTCCTCGAGGATCGTCCGCTGGACCCGCTCGACCGCGCCGTTGGTGGCGGGACGGCCGGCCCGGATGAAGGTCTGGGTGGCGCCCAGGTCGCGGACCGTGTCGCCGTAGACCTGGGACCGGAACTCCGAGCCGTTGTCGGTGAGGACCCGCTCGAGGCGCCAGCCGGCCGCCGCGAGGTCCGCTGCGACGCGCCGGGCGAGCTGGCTCGTCCTGGCCGCCGAGGGGTTGAGCGGCGTCGTCGCGAGCTCGGCCCAGACGTACGAGCTGGCGAGGTCGATCGCGGTGTACTGCCAGACCCGGCCCGTCGTGCCCGAGAGCCGGCCGACGTGGAAGCAGTCGAAGCCGACGAGCTGGCCCGGGTGGTCGACCTCGACGTGGCGGGCGGCGAGCGGGGTCGGGCCCTCGGGCTCGGGCGGGGCCGCGTAGCCCGCGACGAGCGAGAGCCTTGCGGCCCGCCGGGACAGGCCGTGGCGGCGGAGGATCCGCCACACGCCGTTGGGGCTGACGACGATCCCGCCCCAGCGCTCCTGGGCGAGCGTCGCGCTGATCCGCCGCGGCCCGAGCCCCGGGTGGCCGAGCGCGAACGCGACCACCCGCTGCTCGGTGAGCATGCTCGCCTGATTGGGCATCCGGGGCGAGCGGCGCTCCCGGGGGCGGAGCATCTCGAGCCCCGAGCGCAGCACCTGCTCCCGCCAGCGGTAGAAGGTGGACGGGTGGACGCCCATCAGCCGGCACGCCTCGCGGACGTTGCCGAGCTCGCCGGCGAGGCTGAACAGCCGCAGCCGGAACTTGAAGATCAGGTCATCATCGACCACGGCGCCGCGCCTCCTGCTCATCGCTTCGAACACGACAAGCATGGCGACGCGGCGCCACCTGTCACCCGGTCAGGCGGGCACCAGGTGTCGGTAGATCTTGGAGACTGTTCAATCTAAAGGTTGCCGTCGCGTTCGGGGGTACGAAGCGTCTACAGCCGGGGGCCGCGTGCCGCCTCGTAGGCGGCGAGCGAGTCCCGGAACCGCTCGACGATCCGCTCCCGCGCGGGCCGCGCCTCCGCGTGGGCGTCGGGGTCGAGTGCCGGG
>JADGPE010000043.1 GCA_017882605.1 Thermoleophilia bacterium
GCTCGTGACGGTCGTCACACCCTGAAATGGCAGGCGAATGGTGGTCGGGAGTCGAGCTGCGACACCTGGTCGCCCTGGACGCGGTTGCGCGCGAGGGGTCGTTCAGGCGGGCCGCCGCGCGCCTCGGCTACGTGCAGTCGGCGATCAGTCACCAGATCGCTGCACTGGAGAATTTGACCGGTAAGCGGCTGATCGACCGGTCGCGGGGAACCCGTCCGCTGGCCCTGACGGACGCCGGCGAGATCATGCTCGCGCACGCCGACGCGGTGATCGCCCGCGTCCGGGCGGCGCAGGCCGATCTCGCGGCGCTTGATGGGAACGGCACTGCGGCTCTGCGCGTCGGCGCGACACCCGATCTGCTCGCGCGGCTCGTGCCGTCGCTGCTGCGTGTCTACGGGTCGCCGGTGACGCTGAACGAGAACTCGTCGACGGTCGCGCTCCTGA
The DNA here is from genome assembly GCA_017882605.1 of Thermoleophilia bacterium. GTDB lineage: Bacteria > Actinomycetota > Thermoleophilia > Gaiellales > Gaiellaceae > PALSA-600. The sequence goes on from JADGPE010000043.1 coordinate 445, forward strand.
CCTCGCTCGTGCGTGGGGAGCTCGACCTCGTGCTCGCAGAGACGCCGCTCCCGAAAGGGCCGCTCGAGGCCGCGGCTCTCTGCGTCGATCCGTTCGTCGTCATGTTGCAGTCGGGAGCTCCGCTCGCACGTCACCGACGGCCGATCACGCGTGACGAGCTCGCGCGGCTGCCGCTCGTCGCGCATGCGCCTTCACGCGGACACGTGGAGGAGCAGCTTCGCACCCACGGCATCGAGCCAAACTTCGTCCTGCAAGCGGAGACGGGGGCAGGAGTCCAGGGACTGGTTGCGGCCGGGCTCGGCGCGGCGGTGCTGCCACGGCTCGCCACCGATGAGCGCCGGGCGGAGACGCACGTCGTCGAGCTCGCGACGGGCGTGATTGCAGCGCGCACGGTCGTGGCGGTGTGGAGCCGGTTGCAGCCGCTTTCGAGCGACGCCGCCGCGTTCGTCGAAGCCGCCCGTTCCGCGTCTGCATCTGCGGGCCAACGCTTGCGCGAGCCGTCGATCGCATAGATCTTCGATCACGCTCATCGCCGACTTCGATCAACCAGCGCCGAGGGCTGGCGTCTCAGACCGTCGTATGACTCCCTGGTGGTCGCCGGAGTCGCGCTGCCGCAGGCGCGGCTCCGGCATCACTCGGTGGGGTCTACGCGGGGGAGAACAGCGGCGCCGCTCCGGTCTCCGGAGCTGCGCCGTGCGGCTGGGCACCGGGCAGAGCCGCGGCAACCGTGCCAGAGTGCACGCAATCCGTGAGTCTGAACAGGCGCAAGAGCACGTTCTCGATCGTTGCGGCCGACCTCGAGGCCGGTGAGGTCGGCTGCGCCGTCCAGTCGCGCTACTTCTCCGTCGGGTCGGTCGTCCCGTGGGCACGCGCCGGCATCGGAGCCGTCGCGACGCAAGCTGCGGGTGTCGCCGTGTTCGGAGCGCGCGCGCTCGAAGAGCTCGCCCGGGATGCGTCGCCGGGGGAAGCCCTCGAGCGCGTGCTGGCCGACGACGAAGGGCGCGAGACGCGCCAGCTCGGTGTGGTCACGGCCGATGGCCGCGCCGCTGCATTCACCGGGTCGCAGTGCCTCGACTGGGCAGGACACCGCGTCGGAGCCGGTTTCGCCGTGCAGGGGAACATCCTCGCGGGCCCGTCCGTCGTCGACGAGATGGCGCGGGCGTACGAGGAGACGGTCGGTCCGCTCGTCGAACGGCTGATGACCGCGTTGGAAGCCGGGCAGGCTGCCGGCGGTGATCGGCGCGGGCAGCAGTCTGCCGCGGTCGTCGTCGAGCGTGTCGGCGCGGCCGCTGCATCGCGTGAAGGCATCGACCGCGTCTGCGACCTGCGGGTGGAGGACCATGCCCAGCCGATCGTCGAGCTGCGCCGCCTGATCGGAGTGTGGACCGCGTGGGAGGCGCAGCGCCGCGCGCATGCGCTCCACGAGAGCGGCGACAGCGCGCGCGCCGCCGACACCCTGCGCGAGGCACTGGCGCGCGGTGACGATTCGACGCTGCTCTACAACCTCGCCTGCTATGAGTCGCTCACGGGCCGGCGCGACGCCGCGCTCGTTGCCCTGCGCCGGGCGATCGAGCTCGATCCGTCGTTCCGCGAGCTCGCGCGGGAGGACGCCGACTTCGACGCAGTTCGCGCGGAGGTCTCAGAGCTCTAGCTCGAGGTACCGCGTTCCCGCGACCGGGTTGTGGGTGTAGGGCCCCGTCTCTTCGAAGCCGAGCTCCTCGTAGAGCGCCTGGGCGGCCTCCATGCCCGGCGTCGTGTCGAGTCGCATCCTGGCATAGCCGAGCCGACGCGCCTCGGCGACGATCGCGACCGCGAGCCGGCGGCCGAGTCCCGCTCCACGCGCGCCCGGGCGGACGAAGAGCCGCTTCAGCTCACACGTGTCGCCTGTCAAAGGACGCAGCGCGACACACCCGGCAACGCGGCCGTCGAGGCGGGCGACTAGCAGTGCGCCGCGGGGTGGCGCATAGGCGCCCGGCAGCTCGGACAGTTCGCGGTCGAAGTCCTGGAAGTCGAGCTGGAACGGGAGCGAGGCGGCGTACTCGCGCAGCAGCGTCCGCACGTCGTCGCGTTCGGAGATCTCCATTGGGGCGACGAGTGCAGGGCCGTCCACGAGTTCACGGTATCGACACGAAGCCGGCACAGACACGCGCGCCGGTTCGCCCTACCGTTGTCGTCAAAGACAACGAACGGAGGTGCACGTGCGCAAGGCTCTTCTCATGCTCGGACTGGTGGCCGCATTGGTGGTCCCGGCGGTGGCCGCTGCCAAGGAGCCGCCCCAGGTCGCCTGCGGCATCGGGTGCAACAACACCGGCGGTTGGACCGGGTGTACCCAGATGACCGTCTCGCGTTCGGCCAGCGTTTCGTTCCTCGCCAGCATCAGGCACTACCTGGTCGTGAACTACTGCAAGCACTACGGCACGATCACGAGCGTCTCGATCGCAGCACACGGCTGCGACACGAGCGGGCTCGTCTCGTGCCACACGGGGCCTGCCTGGCAGACCGGGGGCGGGGTGGGGTGGAGCTCGGCGACGTTCGAGGCGCATGCGACGTGGATCGTCACCACGACGCCCTTCGTCACGAACAACGACGTCCTCACCTTGACGGTCCCGGCCGGGTAGATGCCCCCCAGGTGGCTGATCGCGACGGTGGTGGCCTGGCTCGTGCTCGGCCTCGCCCTCAACCTTCTGATTCGGGCGACGATGAACTGACGTATCGTCGCGGTCGTGGAGCTTCGCCCCACGACCGATGGCGACCTGCCGGCGCTCCACGCGATCTTCCTCGATGCGATCGGCAGCGTCTTCGTGCCGCACGGCTTCGACCCGCCGGCGCCGTCGCTCGAGGTGTTCTCGAACCTGCAGGGCCACATCAGGCGCACGGGGATCTCGGTGGTCGCCGAGGAGGAGGGGCGGGTGGTCGGCTACGGGTCGTCGTGGAAGCGTGGCGACGACTGGTTCCTCGCATCGCTCTTCGTCGGCTCGGCGGCCCAGGGGCGCGGCACCGGACCGGCGCTGCTCGACGCGGTCTGGAGCGAGGCAAAGCGCCGGCGGACGATGACCGATGCGATTCAGCCGGTCTCGAACGTGCTCTACGGGAGGCGCGGCCTCGTGCCGGCGACCCCGGTCCTCACGTTCTTCGGTCGCCCACGGATCGAGGCAAGGGTGGAGACGGCCCCCGCCGACACGCAGGCGATCGACGAGTTTGCCTACGGCTTCGACCGGGAGGTCGATCACGAGCACTGGTCACGGCACGCCCGCCGAACAGACTCGGGAGACGGCTATTCCTATGTGTTCCCCGGGGGCGAGATCGGGCCGGTCGCCGGGGCGACACCGGCCGCGGCGGCCGCTGCGCTCGCGGGCGAGCTCGCCCGGTCCGAAGGCGACGTGCGCGTCCGTGTCCCCGGATCGGCGCGGGCATTGGTCGAAGTCGCACTGGCGGCCGGCTTGCGCCTGGCCCCCGTCCCAGGTCTCCTGCTCCTCTCGCAGGGCGTCGAGCCGCCCAGCGCGCTCGCGCCCTCGAGCTACGCCCTCTACTGACGCCCGACGAGCCGCTGCCGGAGCACCTGCGGGTTTCCTACACTTGGTGAATGTCGGGCCAAGCCTGGGAACTGGTCTTCATGCTGCTGATCCTGAAGATCCCGATCGTCTACCTGGCGCTCGTCGTCTGGTACGCGATTCGCGCGGAGCCGGAGCCGGGCATCGACCCGAGCGAGTACTCCGTGTGGCGCCCCTGGCGTCGCCCTTCGAGCCAAGGCCCCGGCCCGCGGCCCCGGCGGGGCGGCCCGCACGGCACACGCGACTCGCTCCGCGCCTCGCGTGCCCGCCGCGATAGAGTCGCGCCGTGACCTCAACGACAGGCGACCACACCCGTCCTGCTGAGGCAGTCGCAGGCCTGCTCGCCGCAGGCGCGCTGTTCCTCGGCGGGTTCGAGCTGTTCTACCGGCCGTTCCGCCTCGCGCCCGCCGCGCTGATCATGCTGATCATCGCCACCGTGATGAGCCGTGAGCAGCAGCGCCTGATCAAGGTCGCCTACGCAGCCGTCGGCATCGGCTTCGTCGCAGGCGCTGCGATCCAGATCCTCACGCACCACCCGCTCTACTAGGCGCAGGGAGGACAGCCCGCACGCCCCTGGTACAACACAGGGGTGAGCACGCACGACGTCGACGGCTTGAACGCCGGTTACGCGCGCGCCCTGCTCGACGAGTACCTCGAGAACCCCGAGGCGGTGCCGTCGGAATGGCGCGCGCTGTTCGAGAGTGGGGATTCCGGACTGGTTGCGACCCACCCCGGGATCGCGCGCCTGCTCGAAAAGCTCCCGGCGGCTCCGGGAGGCAACGGCCGCACGGAGCCGCCGCTGCCCGCTCCCACGCCCGTTGCGGCCGCGCCGGACGCGCAGTTGCTCGGCGGCGTCGCCGCAGCGATGGCGCTGGTGAAGGCACACCGCACGCACGGCCATCTTGCGGCCCGGCTCGACCCGCTCGGGTCCGAGCCCGTCGGAGATCCGTCGCTCGAGCCGCTTCGGCTCGAGCCGAAGCTCACGCCGGAGCTGCAGGCGCGCATCCCCGCGTCGGTGCTCCGCGTGCATGTCCCGGGGGCGACGCTCGCCGACATCTTGCCCCAGCTGGCGGAGACCTACTGCGGCACGATCGCCTACGAGATCGAGCATCTCTCCGACCACCAGCAGCGAGTCTGGCTGCGCCAGGCGATCGAATCCGGCCGGTACCGGCAGCCGCTCGGCGCCGGGGAGAAGCAGGCGCTGTTCCGCCGGCTCTGCGAGGTGGAAGGGATGGAGCGCTTCCTTCGCAAGCGCTTCCTCGGGCAGAAGCAATTCTCGCTCGAGGGGCTTGACGTGATGATCCCGATGCTCGACGAGACGATCGAGCTCGCTTCAGAGGCGGGCGCACACGAAGTCGTCCTGGGCATGGCGCATCGCGGTCGTCTGAACGTGCTCGCCCACACGATCGGAATGTCCTACGAGTACATCCTGCGCGAGTTCGAAGGTGAACGGACGATCGAAGCCGTCGCCGTCGATCCGGAAGGCGGCACGGGCGACGTGAAGTACCACCTCGCCGCGAACGGGACGCGCACGACGTCGAACGGCACGGTCGGCGTTCGGCTCGTTGCCAATCCCAGCCACCTCGAGGCGGTCGATCCCGTGGTCGAGGGCCGCACCCGGGCGGAGCAGACCGACCGTTCGACCCGCAATGGAGCGCATGACCCCTCCGTCGCGCTGCCGGTGCTGCTGCACGGCGACGCGGCATTCGCGGGGCAGGGGATCGTCGCCGAGACGTTCAACCTGCACGATCTCGCGGGCTATTCGACCGGGGGAACGCTGCACCTGATCACCAACAACCAGATCGGGTTCACGACCGATCCGAACGAAGGACGCTCGACGCGCTACTCGTCGGACCTCGCGAAGGGGTTCGACGTGCCGATCATCCACGTCAACGCCGACGATCCCGAGGCGTCGATCTCCGCGGTCCAGCTTTCGATGGCCTACCGGCGCCGCTTCGGACACGACGTCGTGATCGACCTCGTCGGCTACCGCCGCTTCGGTCACAACGAGCAGGACGAGGCCGCCTACACGCAGCCCCTGATGGTCGAGCAGATCAACGCGCATCCATCGGTGCGGGAGCTCTACGAAGAGCAACTGATCGAGGAGGGTGTGCTGACGCGTGACGAGGCGGCCGCCTTCGTCTCGGAAGTCGAGGGAATGTTGCGCGCTGCGCACGACCGCTTGAAGGCGTCCTTCGGCGAGCCCCCGACCGAGGAGCACGACGGCGCGATCCCGCACTCGACGGGCGCGCAGGCGATCACGGCGGTGGCCGCCGACCGGCTGGTGGAGCTCAACGAGGCACTGCTCACGACACCGGAGGAATTCACGGTCCATCCGAAGCTTGCGCGCCAGCTGGAGCGGCGGCGCACCGCGGTCGAGGCGGGCGGCATCGACTGGGGGCACGCGGAGACGCTCGCGTACGCGTCGCTGCTCGTCGACGGCATCCCCGTGCGGCTCACGGGCCAGGACGTGCAGCGCGGAACCTTCGCGCAGCGCCACCTCGTCCTCCACGACGTGCACACCGGCGAGCCGTACACGCCGATCCAGCACCTCGACGACGCCTCGGCGTCGTTCGAGGTCTACAACTCGCCGCTCTCGGAGTACGCGTGCATGGGATTCGAATACGGCTATTCGGTCGCCGCTCCGGAGGCGCTCGTTCTCTGGGAGGCGCAGTACGGCGACTTCGCGAACGGCGCTCAGATCGTGATCGACCAGTTCATCTCGTCCGCCATGTCGAAGTGGCGCGAGACGTCGCGTCTGACGCTCCTGCTGCCGCACGGGTACGAAGGCAACGGGCCTGAGCACTCGAGTGCCCGGCTCGAGCGCTTCCTTCAGCTCGGTGCCCAGGAGAATCTTCGGATCGTCAACTGCACGACGGCCGCGCAGTACTTCCATCTCCTGCGCAGGCAAGCGCTCGACGCGACCGCGCGCCCGCTCGTCGTCGTCACCCCGAAGGGCCTGTTGCGACTCAAGGACGCGAGCTCGACACTCGCCGAGCTTGCCGAGGGCTCGTTCCAGCCGGTGATCGACGATCGGCGTGCTGACAAGGAGACGATCCGCCGGCTTGTCCTCTGCAGCGGCAAGATCTACTACGACATCGTGGGGCACGACTCCCACGCGGGCGCGAGCACTTCGGCCGTGGCACGCATCGAGCAGCTGTACCCGTTTCCGAGTGAGGCGACCGCTGCGCTCGTGGCGTCGTATCCGTCGCTCGACGAGGTCGTCTGGGCCCAAGAAGAGCCGCAGAACATGGGCCCGTGGCGATCGATCCGCCACCGCCTCGAGGAAGCTTCGGGGGATGCGCGGCTGCGCTTCATCGGCCGGCCATGGCGCGCGAGCCCGTCGGAGGGCTATCCGACCGCACACCTGATCGAACAAGACCGCATCGCGCGCGACGCGCTGACCGGCTAGACGCCTCTTTAGCGGCGCCGGCGGCTGCGTTGCGCCTGCAGGGCCTGCTTCGCGATGCGTGGGCCGTGGTGGCGTGCCTGCCGTGCGAGCCACTTTCGCTGCTTGGGGGGCAGTCGCCGCCAGATGTCGTATGCGGTGAGCACGGCCCCGACCGGGCCGAGCCGGCGAGTGAGCTTCATGCGGGCCATCTCCGCATTGTGCCCGTCCGGGCTACGGGCGGTGATCCGACCCGTCCCTCGGGTCGCGGCCGGCCCCTCGATTGCCTCGACCGCCCTGGTCTCCGGGATCGCCCTGGTCTCCGGCGCCGCAGCCGGGCTGATGGTCGCCGTAGCTGCTCGGTCGAGCCGAGGCCAGGGCGGAGGCGAGAATGCGCGAGAGGATCGTGGGCTCGGTCGGCGTCGCCGTGGACTGGTCTCTCGGCAGCTGCGCAGGCACCGGGGATGGCACCGACGCTGGTGTCTCGGCCGGCGCCGCCGCGGGTGCGGCCGCGGGGGGCGGCGCGGGCACGGGGGTGGGCGTGGGCGACGGGGTGGGGGCGGGCGCGGGCGTGGGCGCGGGCGTGGCGCCCGGCTCGGCCGGGAGCGGGACGTGGCGGGTCTTGGGGGTCGTCACCTGCTCGGGCGGCGCGGCGGGGTGGTGGACGACAGCGGGGTGTGAACTCGGAGCGATCCCCGGCACCACGACGCTTGCGAGTTGGTTGGCCGGGGCGGCGGGGACGAACACGGGGCGTCTCGAGACGGTGCGGTGGGGCGCGACCCTGTGGTGCTTGACCGCGATCGGCGCCGGGGCGACCTCCACGACGGCCGGCGCCTGGATCGCCTCGAGGCGCAGCGGAGCTTCCTGGCGGCCGGAGGTGAGCAGGTGACCGGGCAAGAGCAGCAGGCCGCCGATGACGGAGCATGCGAGTGCTCCCGCCGCCATTTGCGCCCAAACCCCCCTCATGTTTCCCCCCGTTCTGGCCGACAATGTCTCGTGTACCGGAGAGTATCGGCAGGGCGGTCCGATGACTTGAGGACGAATGGGAAGCTTCAAGCTCAAACTGGTGACGTGGTTTGCGTTGTTGGCGCTGCTGCCACTCGCGGTGGCGTTCTACGGCTACGACTCGCTGACCCGCCGCAGTGAGACCGGCCGGGCGGACGCCGCGATCGAGGCCGGGCTGCGCGGTGTCGTCGCCGCCTATGCGGCTCAGCTGGACGCCGCGACGGCCCGGGCACGTCAGCTCGCGGGTGATCCTGAACTGCAGCAGGCGCTGCGGCGCCACAACACGCGTGCGCTGGCCAAGATCGCCGCCGCTCATCCGGGCGCGCGCCTCGGCTTCGGCGCCGGGGGGACGGGCTCCGTCTCCGTCGCCGACCGCGGGCAGGTGCTCGGCTCGGTGACGGTGCCGGTCCCGGTCGACGCTCGGCTCGTGCGCGCGCTCGATGCGGGGCTCGCGCCGTCGACCGCTCTCGTTGCCGTGCGCTCCGGCCGGATCGTTGCGGGGGTCGGTCGCGGCGGGCGGCTCCCGACCCTCGAGCCGGGCCGCGCTGCTCGGGTTCGGGTCGCGGGCAGCGATTACCGCGGTCTGCAGACCGCGCCGCTCTCACGGCCTGCGGGGCTCGTCTTCGCAGTCCTCATCCCTCAGAGCTCGATCGACGCGGCAAGCCGTTCGTCCGAAGAGAAGCTCTTCTCGGCCTTGTTGGCGTCGCTGGTTCTCTTCGGCGTCGTCACGTACCTGCTCGGCCGATCGGTCGTCCGGACACTCCGCCGGCTCGCCGAGGCGGCCAACGCGATCGCGCACGGCCGCCTCGGTGAGCGTGTCGAGGTCCGCGGACGCGACGAGTTCGCAGAGCTCGGGACGGCGTTCAACCACATGGCCGCGCAACTCGAGCAACGGCTCGCCGAGCTGGAGACGGAGCGCAGCCGCATGCGCGACGCAACTGCGCGGTTCGGCGAGGCGCTGGCGGCGACGCACGACGAAGGGCAGCTCGTCCGCATCGTGGTCGAGTCGGCCGTCGAGTCGACCGGGGCCACCGGCGGCGTGGTCATCGGCCTGCACGGCGAGGTCGCGCGTGCCGGAGATCCCAACGCCGGCACGGAACGGATCGCTTTCCCGCTGCGCGTCGGGTCTTCGGACTTTGGACAGCTCGTGCTCGCATCCAACACGTTCGACGCAGAGCAGGTGGAGACGGCGGCCTCGCTCGCGGCCCAGGTCGTCGTGGCGCTCGAGAATGCACGGCTGCATCGCCTCGTCGAGCAGCAGGCCATGGTCGACAGCCTCACGGGCCTCGCGAATCGACGCCGCGTTGAGGACTCGTTGCGCTCGGAGCTCGCGCGCGCGGCGCGCTACGACGACGAGGTCTGTGTCGTGTTCGCGGATCTCGACTACTTCAAGCGGGTGAACGACCGGTACGGGCACGCGGCCGGAGACGACGTTCTGAAGGCGTTCGCCGTCACGCTCCACGAGACGGTTCGCGAGAGCGACGTCGCCGGCCGGTGGGGCGGTGAGGAGTTCGCGCTCGTGCTCACCGGCACAGGCTCGAGCGGCGGGGCGCGTCTTGCCGAGCGCGCACGCACGGCGATCGAGGCCTGCGCAGTGCGAATGCCCGGTGGGGACGAGGTGACGGTCACGGCCAGCTTCGGTGTCGCGTCCTACCCGGAATGCCCTGAGCTGGGCGAGTTGCTCGCCGCCGCCGATGCGGCGCTCTACGAGGCCAAGCGCGCCGGCCGGAACCGGGTCGTCGTATCGCCCGAATCTGTCGCCCCGAAGATCGTCTAAACTCCCGCAGCGGAGAGAAATGGCGTCAGAGCAGGAGGGTTTCATGGCCGTCGACGCTCCGTCGATGTTCGCACAGGTGATTCAGGACCATCTCGAGTTGAAGCGGCGCAACGCTGCGCTCGAGCACGAGATGCCGCTCGAGAAGTACATGACGGACGATCCGTTCGAGAACCATCCGCTCTTCAAGACGGAGGAGCAGGCGCGGATCGAGGAGACGATGGACGGCATCCCGGGCATCGAAGCCGAGGAGACCTCCCTCGACTGGCCGACGACCGAAGACACGTTCATCGACGAGCCCGGCCCGTCGCCCGTCCCCGAGGCGACCGAGGAGGCAGTCGCCGAGGCGCCCGAGCAGGAGCAGCCGTCGGACGAAAACCTCTGGTCGCGCTCCCGCGACTTCGACTGGGGCGACTAGACCGTCACGAGGTCACGGCTGCGAGAGCCGGGCCCAGAGGTTGTCGAGGATGTGCTTCACCGGCCAGAAGGTGGCCGAACCTCCGAAGTCGAGCGTGCCCGCGGCGAAGACCTTCGCGCCGGCCGGTGTCTCGTAATAGCTCATCTGTGCCGTCAGCCCGGGGCCGAGCAAGTCGGGGATCTGCGCCACCACCGTCGTCCCCGGCGGTGACTGCGGCGCAAGCGAGTCGATCTCGATCCCGTAGCCGCCTACGAACTGCCCGAAGGTCGAGCCGTCGGCCAGGCCGGTTCCCGCCCAGAGCCACGGCGTCGCCGCGCTGTTCTGCACGGTGAAGAGACCTTGGTGCTGACCGTCGTCGTTCGCGCGGTACTCGACGCCGATGAGCGCCGCTTCCGGCCTGCCCGCGTCGCGCCAGCGGCCGATCTTGAGCAACGTGTTGCGGGACTTCTTCTGAACCTTCCAGAAGAAGTTGTTCGCCGAGAGGAACATCAGGTTGCCGCCGAGATCGCGGAAGCGCTGCACGACGTCGTATTCGTGGGGTAGCACGTATTCCTCGTGGCCCTCGAACACGATCAGGTCGTACGCGGCTGCAAGCTGGTCGCCGCTCGCGATGCTGTCGAAGTCGGAGTCGGAGATGAACTCGGCCTGCTTGCCGGACCAGTAGAACCAGTGCAGGAACGGCAGGTCGTAGCGGTAGAAGCGCGGCGGCGCGCCTCGGGCGATGTAGGTGCGGCCGAGGTTGACGGTGCGGTTCGGCGGGCCTGCGTACCACGTGTCGCCATAGCCGTCCCCGTTCACGTCCTGGAAGTTGTAGGCCTGCCAGGTGTTCGTCGGCAGCACGACGAGCACGCGGCTTGCCTGCCCGAGGATGACGGGGCGCACGACGAACGGCGCGTACCCGACGCGCCCGTCCGCCGCGGTGAACTGGACGTAGTAGAGGCCGCTGGGGAGGTCCGGTACCTGGAACAGGATCGTGTGCGAGACGTCTCGCCAGGCCGACCAGTCGAGCGACGTCGGCTCGCTGTCGACCTCGACCCCGGCGAACTGGTTGTCCGCGTAGGTGATCACCTGCTCCGGCCCTGAATGGAACACACGTTCCGAGAGCGACTGGGCGTCGGTCGCGATGTGGATCTGGGCGATGTCGCCCGGCAAGTAGCTGGGTTTGGCGAAGCCGGCGTCGACGCCCTGGATGCGGACGACGACCCCGCGCGGATGGCGTCCGACGAACGCGTTCGGTGCCCCGTAGACGATGCGGTTGCCGGTGCGGTCGACGGCCGTGAGCTGTATCAGGTAGGTCCGCGGATTCAGGTTCGAGCCGGGCACCCAGGTGATCGTGTGCGGGCCGCGGCCGAGTTTCGCGGTCAGCGTGTAGAACGATCTGGGCGCTTTCACGGTGCGCGTCACGTCCATCGTCACCGTCGCCGGCTCCTTGAGCCGAAACGAGATGTTCGCGCGCTCCCGGAAGTTGTCGCCGTTGGGGCTGATCGTGGTCAGGAGGGCGTTGTCGCCCGCGAAGGGCGTGTTGCCGTTGTCGGCGTGCAGGCCGAACAGGTCAGGCGGATGCGTGTCGATCCGCAACGGCGCGGTCGCGAGGACGCTCGAGCGGTAGACGAGGCGAACCTCGTAGTTCCCGTCCGGGACCCGCTTGCCCCCGATGCGCCCTCCCCAGCCGATCGCGAGAGTGCGGCGGCGCGAGGGGGCCACGATCCACCCGACCGGACGTCCGTTGGGCCGGACGAGCCGGACGCCGACCTGCCGCTCGAGCGAGAGCTGTGCGGAGACACGCAGGGTGGCCCGGAGGGGGGAGAAGTCCCGCGGGGCGACAGTCAAGGTCGCCGCCTGTGCATGGGCGGTGACGACGAGTGCCGCCGCAATGACGAGTCCCAGCCGGCGCACGGGCGCAGCGTAGCCGTCGTTCAGGACCTCACAGGTTCCTGCTCGAGCGCGTTGGCCCGGTGCGTGAGGGCGGCGAAGCCCGCCTGGAGCCAGTCGTTCAGACCCGCCGCGGCGAGCGTCCAGGTGAGCAAGCGCCCGTAGCGCGGTGCAAGGATCTGGGTGGTGCCGAGCCCTGCGGCGACCCAGGTGCCGACGCAGCGGGAGCAGGTGACGAGCTCGCCGATCGCCTGGCGGAGGTCGCCGCTTTCGATCGGCGAGGTCACCCCCTCGCTCGTCTCGCCTTCGACGAACGGCTCCCGGAGGAAGCTCGCGATGTCGTCACGGCTGATCGTGCGGGCTGCCTTGAAGGTCGCCAGGCCGAGGACGGCGAGGTCGAGCGCGCCGACGTCGCCCGCGTCGCGGTCGAGCAGGCGGGCCAGCGCGGCTGCTGCTGCGAGGCCGCCTGCGAACGTCCCCATGATCCCCGCATAGGCGCGGTAAGGGGGTCTCGTCTGATCGCTCATGCCGGATACCCTGTTCCTTCGTGCCGCCCTTGAAAACATCGACATCGTACGTCCCGACGGGTGACCAGCCGCAGGCGATCGAGGCGCTCGCCAACGGGCTGCGGGCGGGCGAGCGCTATCAGACGCTGCTCGGTGCCACCGGCACCGGCAAGACCGCGACGATGGCGTGGATCATCGAGCAGGTACAGCGGCCGGCGCTCGTGATCGCGCACAACAAGACACTCGCCGCGCAGCTCTGCAACGAGTTCCGCGAGTTTTTTCCCGGCAACGCCGTCGAGTACTTCGTCTCGTACTACGACTACTACCAGCCGGAGGCGTACGTTCCGCAGGCCGATCTGTACATCGAGAAGGACAGTTCGCGGAACGACGACATCGACCGTCTGCGGCACGCGGCGACGTCGAACCTGCTGACGCGGCGCGACACGATCATCGTCGCCTCGGTCTCCTGCATCTATGGCCTCGGCTCGCCCGAGGAGTACGAGAAGAAGATCGTCTTCCTGACGGCGGGTGAGGAGACGGACCGCGACCTCGTCTTGCGCAAGCTGATCGACATCCAGTACGCGCGCAACGACACGATCCTCGGACGCGGGCGCTTTCGCGTGAAGGGCGACATCATCGAAATTCAGCCGGCGCACTCCGAGACGGCGTACCGCATCTCGTTCTTCGGTGACGAGGTCGAGCAGATCTCCCACTTCGACCCGCTCACCGGTGAGGTGCTCTCGAAGCTCGATCACATCACCGTGTTTCCTGCGACGCAATATGTCACGTCGGCGCCGACGATCGAACGTGCCGCGGTCGAGATCCGGCACGAGCTCGAGGAGCAGGTGAAGCTCTTCGAGTCGAAGGGGATGATGCTCGAGGCGCACCGGATCAGGCAGCGCACCGAGTACGACCTCGAGATGATGCGGGAGCTCGGGTTCTGCAACGGGATCGAGAACTACTCGCGCATCCTCGACGGTCGGCCGGCCGGATCGGCCCCACATACGCTGCTCGACTACTTCCCGTCCGATTACGTGGTGTTCGTCGACGAGTCGCACCAGACCGTTCCCCAGGTCGGCGGCATGTACGAGGGCGATCGCTCGCGCAAGCAGACACTCGTCGACTTCGGGTTTCGGCTGCCGAGCGCGCTCGACAACCGCCCGCTGCGGTTCGATGAGTTCCTCGAGAAGGTGCCCCAGGCGGTGTTCGTCTCGGCGACGCCGGGCGCCTGGGAGTTGCGCCAGTCGACGAAGATCGTCGAACAGCTGATCCGGCCCACCTACCTCGTCGATCCGGAGGTCGAGCTGCGGCCGACCCGCAACCAGATCGACGACCTCCTGAACGAGATCCGGCATCGCGAGGAGCGCAACGAGCGCGTGCTCGTCACGACGCTGACCAAGAAGATGTCCGAGGACCTCACGGACTACCTGCTCGAAGCGGGCGTCAAGACGCGGTATCTGCATTCGGAGGTCGACACACTCGAGCGCATCCAGATCATCCGGGAGCTGCGGCTCGGCGAGTACGACGTGCTCGTCGGCGTCAACCTCCTGCGCGAGGGCCTCGACCTGCCGGAGGTGTCGCTCGTCGCGATCCTCGACGCGGACAAGGAGGGTTTCCTCCGCGGCAAGACCGCGCTGATCCAGACGATCGGTCGCGCGGCACGCCACCTCGAGGGCCGCGTGCTCATGTACGCCGACAAGCAGACGGAGGCGATCAAGGGAGCGCTCGAGGAGACCAACCGGCGGCGGGCCACCCAACTCGCCTACAACGAGGAGCACGGCACGAAGCCGCTGTCGATCACGAAGGGCGTCTCGGACATCGCCGAGTTCCTCGCGCTCGAGCAGCCGCACGTGCCGAGCTCGCGCCGCCGCCGCGGCGACAAGGCGGAAGGCATGAGTCGCGAGGAGCTCGAGAAGCTCGCGATCACGCTCGAGGAGGAGATGTTCCAGGCCGCCGAGGAGCTGCGGTTCGAGTACGCGGCAAAGCTGCGAGACGAGATCAAGGAGCTCCGGCGTGAGCTGCTGGCCTTTGCGGAGCCGGAGCGGGTATGAGGCGTAGGCTTGACGGAGCCGATCAAGGAGCGGAGGTGCCGGCTTCGCCGGCGCCGGAGCGGGTATGAGCGCCGGTTTCGTCCTAGCGATCTTGATCTCCGGATTCATCACGGGCGGCCTGGCGCGGTTCGCGATTCCCGGGCCCGACCCGATGCCGATCTGGCTGACGATCTCGATCGGCCTGACCGGATCGATCGTCGGTGCCGTGGTCGGAAACGCGATCTCGCACGACAACGGGTACCTCGTCTCGTTCCTCTCGTTCGGGATCGCGCTGGCGCTCGTCGCCTCGTACCGGCGCTTCGTGCAGAAGCGGCCGATCTGGGGGCCGGAGGCGCTCGCCTTCCCGGAGCGCGGGCTTGGCGTCGACCAGCAGCGCGCTCGCCTGCAGAAGCTCGGGGTCGATCCGGACCAGCTGCGGCCCGATCCGAAGAAGCTCGAGCGTGCCCGCCTCGAAGCAATGCTGCAGGAGCTGCATCGTGCGGGCGTGCTCAGCGACGAGGAGCTCGCTGCCAAGCGCGCCGCGCTCGACGAGGGGACCTAGGAGGGCGGCAGTCGTGTTTTGGCGTCCGACGGCTTGGACACCATCTCTCCCATGTTCATCGTCGGACTGATCATTGCCGGGCTGATCATCGGCGCGCTCGGGCGGCTCGTGCATCCGGGCGCCGACCCGATGCCGATCTGGCTGACCCTCGCGATCGGCGTTGCCGCGTCACTCGTCGCAGGCGTGCTGATCGGCGGTGTGATCGGCTTCATCCTTGCGGTCGTGATCGCTGCCGTGCTCGTCGGCATCGTCGGCAACATGCGCCACGGCTCCCGCACGATCTAGAGCGACGTCGGTGCGCGGCGTCTCGCCCTGAGTCTCGGCGCTGCTCACGCCCGCCTGCGCCAGTGTTCGGCGCCGCCCCGAGTATGTGACCTTGCGCGGAAGGCAAGTTCCGTTCCTGCTCAGTCGAGGCGCAGGATCGTTTCCTCGATCTCCTCACCGCGACCGGGTGCGAAGTCGCGGTTGACGCCAACGCGTCGGAACCCAGCCTTCTCCAGTACTCGAAGCGAACCGACGTTGTCCGAGGCCGTCCGCGCGTACAGCGGACGTTCGGCAGTCTCGGCAAGAAGAATCTGCAGTGCTGCGCTCGCGATGCCCTTCCCCCATTGGGATCGGTCTACCCAGTAGGTCACCTCGAGCTGATTGTCGATGCGGAAGGACGCGATCGTTCCAGTGATTGCTCCGTCGACATCGATGACTCGGTGCGAGACGCTCGTGTCGGCCCGCAGGCGCGACATCCGGTTGAGAAACGCGCGGCGATCGGTCTGATCCTCGGCTGTGAAGGCGGCCATTCGGACCGACTCCGGATCTGTCACTTGCTGATAGATCGTGTCGAGATCCCGGTCCTCGAGCGGCCTCAGCGAGACGTTCATCTGGGCGATCCTAAGGGTGTCGTTGCCTTGGCGACAGCCACAAGCGGGCGGGGCTGGGACGGGTGGTGCTGCGATACTTCGGGCATGGAGTGGCCCGCACCCCTCACGGTTCGCGACGTTGCGGCCGAACTCCGCTGCTCGGAGGACGAGGTTCGCGCACTGATCCGCGACGGCGAGCTGCCGACGGTCGCCTGCGGGATTCGACCCGGCCTCGTTCCGCGCCACCAGCTTGACGACTACCTACGCCGGCTCCGGCTCCGACCCAAGAACTCGACCCGATCCTCAACGGCGCCATAGCCTGTGCGAGTGTTGCTCCTACGTCAATAGCGGCTCGTTCTTGAGCGTCGCTGTAGCCCCGGTTGAGCAGGTCCGGCTCAAGACACCTGACGAGTCACACACGGCACGGCAACAACCAGGCAAGCGACTGCCTCAGACAGACCGACCCGGCGAGTCTCACCGACCCCTGATGCCTTCGATCAGAGAATGAACGGGACGAGCATCTTGGTCGAGCGCCTATAGACCGGGTAGTCGTCTG
Source organism: Thermoleophilia bacterium (assembly GCA_017882605.1). Taxonomy (GTDB): domain Bacteria; phylum Actinomycetota; class Thermoleophilia; order Gaiellales; family Gaiellaceae; genus PALSA-600. The sequence continues at coordinate 16,961 of JADGPE010000043.1, forward strand.
GGAACTGCTTGGTCAGGTAGCGCTCCTCGACCGTCGCGCTGTAGAGGAAGTAGACGCCCGCCAGGGCCACGGCAGTCAGCCCCAGCCAGCTCAGCGCCACTGCGGTGCCGACGCCCGCGGCGAGGATGCCCGAGTAGATCGGGTGGCGAACCAGGTGGTAGGGGCCGCTGGTCACCAGCTCTGGCTCGTCCTTCTGCGTCATCGGGGTGCCCCAGTTGCGCCCGATGTGCGTGCGGGCCCAGAGCGCGAACCCCAAGCCTAGGGCGAAGAGGACGAGCCCGATGCCGGCGCGCCACGGGTCGGTGTTGACGCCTTGGCCCCGAAACGCTCCCAGGCGAATCAAGAGGATCACGACGACAGCGATGACCGCCCTGATCCGCAGCTCGCGCGACCACGGAACGCGACCCTTCTTCATAGAAAAGGCTGCCACGAGCCAGTACAGCCAGAACGCCGCCCAGCCGACGGCGAAGACGAGCTCCACCGCTCTCATCAGGACCTATATTTCCAGTAGGCGAGGAGCTCGGGAACGGGGACCCCAGCCATGGCGCTCTGGATGACGTGGACTGGGTGGGGATGGTCTATGCGGCGGTTCGGTTTCTGCCTGTGGTCTTCGCGGTGTAGAGGCGCTCGTCGGCGAGAGCAGCTAGCTCGCGGGCGCCGCCGTGCTCGTCGCTCGAGGCTATGCCGGCGCTGACGGTGAGCTTGACGTTCGGATCGCGCACGGGCCAGACTTGCTCGCGAAGGAGCGCGTGGATTCGCTCGCAGCAGATGATGGCGCCGGCTTTCGGGGTGGCGGGCATGACGATTGCGAATTCTTCGCCGCCGAGGCGTACGACGATGTCCGTCCGGCTGACGGCGGTCACGAGTGCACCTGCGAAAGCCTGGAGAACGCGGTCGCCGGCGTCGTGGCCAAACCGGTCGTTGACCGTCTTGAAGTGATCGATGTCGACTGTCACGAACGAGACTGGGAACGATTTGCGCTGCGCATCGCTCAGCATCGGCGGGAGTGCGTGTGCGAGCCAGCGTCTGTTCCGGAGGCCGGTCAGCCAGTCTTGTTCGGATTGTTCGCGGAAGCGATCGCGAAGCCGCTCGACCTGCTTTACACGCCGCTCGAGCTCGGCTTTCGTTGCGTGGAGCTCGGTGTTTTGCGCAGAGACTGCGACCGCTTCGCGTCGCGCGGCGGTCGTCTCGAGGGAGGCGCGCTGGATCGCCAATTGCCTGGTGGCTTGCTGCTCGAGGACCGCTCGTTCGAGGTGGAATCCTTCCACAAGTGCGTCGTAGGCTTCGTCGACGCAGCCGGAGCAACGAAGCGCCGTCGCGAGATCGCGTAGCAACATGCCGCGGACGAACGGCACGGCCTCGCCGGTGACCGCAAGGCCGCGGTGGCCCGCCTCCACAGCGTCTGGGGTTCGTCCGAGTGCGCTGAGACATCGCATACGGACTCCGTAGCTGAAACCCGTCAGGTAGGGATCGGGGTCGCCGCCCGTCTCGATCAGCCTCAAGACCTCGTCCGCGTCTGCCAGCGCGTCGAGCGCGGCTCCCGCCGCGAGCCTGATGTCCGCACGGGTTGCAAGCGCGTATGCGAGCACGTGGCGGCCGTCGTCCCGAAGCGCAGCTGCAATCGTGATCGCCGGTTCGATCTCAGCAGCGGCCTGCTCGAGATCGCCGCGTGTGAACAAGGTATAAGCGACGTCGTTGCGCCCCATTGCCTCTTCGTACGGGCAGCCGAGCGTCTGCGCGAGCACGACCGTCTCACGCGCGACCTCGAGACACTCCGGCAGCTGAAGGCTTCCGAGGATCAGGCTGAGATGGAAACGCGCGTCGAGACGGATCCGGTCGAGCGAATGCTCGTCAGCAATCGCGACCGCCTCCTGGATGCGTTCGAGCGCTTCGCGATAGCCGCCGGAATAGAACGTCAGGCGTGTGCTCGCAACCGCAACCTCCGCCGCGAGCTCCGGGGTCGCCGATCGCGCGAGCAGCGATTCGGACTCGACGAGCGCTTCGAGCGCCGCTTCCAGCTTGCCGCAGCGCATCGCGACGCGTGACTCGAGAGCGAGCGCCCGCCCGACGACCGCAAGATCGCCCTGGCTCCGGCCCCGCCTCTCGACGTCCTGAGCGAGCGCCTGCGCCCGCGCAGGTTGTTCCATCAGCAGCGCGTACCCGCGCTCGAGATCGCATGACTCGACTGCCGACGTCTTGTCGACAAGCTCGTCAGGGCTGGACACTCGATGCGGAATCATCAGGCTCACCACACCCATCGTCCATTCGCGTCCCCGCCTTGAGAGACCCACTGTCCGCCTCATCCGCGCGCGCTGGTTTGGTTGGCATAGCCCGTGAGCCACTGGACTGCCGCACGGGACGTCCAGGATCGGCCTGGCCCTTCAAAGCGAGGCGTTCTACGACGATTGGCTGATCGGTCGCGATCCGCTGAGGGTATGGCCGACCACAGGTAGAAACCACTGGGCTTGGTCGGGGGTCACTGATGCCCTCTCAGGTCGGTCGTGCGCCATTGGTTCTAGACCGAAAGCGCAACCAGCATGATGGGAGCCTGCCGACCGTTCGAGCTCCTGGCAACGGCCCCGCAACCTCGACGAGCTGCTGAGCCGCTCCCTCCAGACGGCAGGCGTACGTGTCAGTTGCCCGACCTATTAGGGTGCAACGGGTGGCGTTCGTGAGGGCATCGCTCGCCGCGACGGCGGCTGCGGTCACAGTCACCGCGTGCGGTTCTCCGGCAGTCGTCACCTATCGCGGGCACTCGCATGCAGCGAGCAGCACCCTCGTCGTTTCGAACCACGGCCACGCGACATTGACGCTCACGTTCACGCGTTCGGGTGCGTCAATCCGCCAAGGGGCCGGACGGCTCCAGAAACTCAACGCCTTCTGCGCCTGGAGCGTGAGGGGGACTTCCGATCGCGGTATGGCAGTCGCCATGGTCCGACCCTCTGCTATGCGCAGTCGGGTGGTCTCCGCAACCTATGCTGGGCCGCTTCCCCAGGCACACGACTACATCTGCGGGCTTCGGGATGGCAGCAAACCTGAGGGCGTGTCATCGAGCGCTTACATCGCCGACGCATTGCTGGCCGTGGAGATGCCACATCCGTAGGTGGCTCGGCTGGGCGAGTGGCTCGGGGATGACGCCCACGAACCACCGGAGGTCTGGCGGCGGAATTCGGCCGCCGCCAGACTCCCGGGCGTTATTCACTTCGTCGGCTTCACGACGAAGAACGGACCGAATACGCCAGAGGTGTCCTCGTGGACGCAGCCCTTTGCGGCGGTGGACGGCCCTGTCGTGCAGTTCAGGGTGTAGTACGGGTTGACGTGGGCGAAGACGTAGAGCTTCTTCGGTAGGCGCTTGACGATCGAGAACGCGCCGGCTGCGTTCGTCGTCGCGACGGCCCATGGCTTGAGCGCGTCGGTGTTCGGCGTAGCCGCGGCGTCCAACCGGACGTGAACGTTTGGCCGCGCCTTTCCGCCGGCCATCAGGACGCCCGTGATGGTCACCATCTTCGTCTTCTTCGAGTAGACAGACTTGAGTTTCGTGATCGTGTGCGGGAGCGGTTCAATGCAACGGACCTCGACGATGCCTGTTGCATCGGACGCGCCGGTGCCGGCGGTGTACGGAGTGATGAACCCCTTCCAGACTGGCCTTCCCGACGGTGCGTTCACGATCACGCCGGTTGTCTGGAGGCTGACACTGATCAGCTGAGCCCCGAAGGGGGCACCACCCTGGTCGCTCGGGACGTCGGGTGACGCAAAGCAGGCCTCGAGGAGGAAGCCGCCGAGGGCCGCGTCGGCGCCTGTCGTGCGGTCGACGAAGATCGGGATGCTCAGAGACTGGCCGGATGCACTCAGGGTGAGCAGCCAAACAGCCGCGTGTGGGTTGGCGTCACAGGCTTGCGATGCGGGATCGCTCGTGTATCTCGCCGGATCGTCGACCGTGATGGCGCCGGTCAGTGAGAGCTTCGTGCCGCCGAGCCCCTTCGCCAGTACCTCCCCGGTAGCGTCACCGATCTTCGTATTCAGCGCTCCCGACAGGTTGACGTCGAATCCGGAAGGAACATAGACGGCGACTTTCGCCGTCGGCGCAGCCGTTTCCGGCACGAACAAGTCGATGTCTGTGTCGGCTTTCGCGCCCGCCGCTGTGGCGTAGGGCGTGACGAGTAGCTCCTGAGTGTCCGCGAGCGCGGAGGGCGCGCCTGCCAGCGTGCACGCCAAACAGAACAGGAAGAGCAGCTTCCTCACGTCAGGACCATCCTTTGGTTGTGTTGATTGAACGTAGGGCTCGGCCGCGCGTCGTAGTTCGACGGAAGGCGCCTGGATTCATGCTCGGCCGCTGACATCGGCGGCAACAGACCAAATTGGGTTATCGGGGAAGGCGAACCTCACGAGCGACGAGAGTCGGGCACTGGCCGGCTCTTCCCTGGCCTATCAAGAGCTGGCCGCCAACGTCCCTGAGCTGGGCGGCGTGAGAAGCTCGCGCAAATGGGAGCGCGTCGTCGCATTCTCACGGCGGCTGATCCTGCAGCGCGTCTGCCTCAGGTGCTACCTCCCGCGATCGTGGCTTTGGAGCAACAGAATCCGGTGTTTTTGCGGATGTACCACGGACGGGGATCGAGTGATCATCGCACGACAAGCGTAGGAGGCTTGTGTGGCCACCACCGTTGAACGAGTGGCGATTCCGATCGGAGTCGAGGCGCCGAAGCCAGCGGTCAGCGTGCTCGGTTTGCGCAAGACCTATGGCTCGTTCGAGGCTGTGCGCGGGATCGACTTCGAGATCTGGCCGGGCGAGATCTTCGCCCTGCTGGGCCCCAACGGCGCGGGCAAGACGACCACCGTCGAGATCCTCGAGGGCTATCGAACCCGAAACGGCGGCGAGGTAAGCGTGCTGGGATGTGACCCAGCGAGTGAGCGTTTGCGTCTTAAGCCACGGATCGGGGTCGTGCTGCAATCAACCGGAGTCGAGCCCTATCTAGGCGTGCGCGAGACGCTCGAAATGTATGCCAGCTACTACGAGCATCCCCGTCCGGTCGACGAAGTGATCGAACTGGTGGGGCTGACGGCCAAGCGCGATGTGCGGGTGGCTCGGCTCTCCGGTGGTCAGCAGCGTCGGCTGGACATGGCAATCGCATTCGTCGGCGATCCGGAGCTGCTGTTCCTGGACGAGCCGACAACCGGCTTCGACCCCTCGGCCCGCCGCGAGGCATGGGACGTGGTCAAGAATCTCGCC
>JADGPE010000044.1 GCA_017882605.1 Thermoleophilia bacterium
GACGTGCTGCTCGTCAACGGCAGCGGCGGGACCGACGTCTGCAGCGGGATCGTCGGCGGCTCGCCGCTCCTCCCCGTCTACGAGGGTGAGATCTCGGGCCGGCTGCTCGGCGTGGCGACGGACGCGTTCGACCTGCAGGGCAGACCGCTCGTCGGCGAACTGGGCGAGCTCGTGATCACGCGGCCGATGCCGTCGATGCCCGTCGAGTTGTGGGGAGACACGGACGGGACGCTCTACCGCAGCTCGTACTTCGAGCTGTATCCCGGCATCTGGCGCCAGGGCGACTGGATCAGCTTCTCGGAGTACGGCAGCTGCGTCGTCACGGGCCGCTCCGACGCGACGCTCAACCGAGGCGGCGTCCGCCTCGGGACGGGAGAGTTCTACAGCGTCGTCGAAGAGCTGCCGGAGATCGTCGACAGCCTCGTCGTTCATCTCGAAGACGACGAGGGCGGCGCCGGCGAGCTCGTCCTCTTCGTCGTGCTCGCAGACGGCACCACGCTCGACGACCACCTGCGCTCGCGGATCGCGCAAGCCCTGCGCTCGCAGCTGTCACCGCGGCACGTCCCTGACATGATCCGCGCAGTGCCCGGGATCCCCCGCACGCTGACGGGCAAGAAGCTCGAGTCGCCGGTCAAGCGCATCCTTCGCGGCGAGTCCGTCGACGCCGTCGCGAGCAAGGATTCGCTCGTCGACCCGACCGCGCTCGACACGTTCGCCGCGATCGCGATCGGAGAGCCACGTGACTGACCGCCTCGCGCTCGAGGACGTCGTCGCGATCGATTTCCACACGCACGTGGAGATGTCCGAAGCGGGTGTCGACTCGCTTCCCGACGAGCTGCGCGACGCGGCGGTGCGCCACTTCCGCGGCGAGTCGGCACGACCGACGGCGGTGGAGCTCGCGGAGCACTACCGCACGCGCCGCATGATGGCTGTGATCTTCACCGTCGACTCGGAGGCGTTCACCGGCCAGCCGCGCATCCCGAACGAGGAGATCGCAGCGGTGGCGAGAGCCAACTCCGACGTGCTGATCCCGTTCGCGAGCATCGACCCGCACAAGGGACGGCGCGGCGTCGACGAGGCGCAACGACTGATCGCCGCGCACGGCGTCCGCGGATTCAAGTTCCACCCAAATGTCCAGGGCTTCTTCCCCAACGACCGCATGGCCTACCCGCTCTACGAAGTGATCGAGGCGGCAGGCCTGCCGGCGCTCTTCCACACCGGACAGTCGGGCGTCGGCTCAGGCCTCCCAGGCGGCGGCGGCGTCCGGCTCAAGTACTCCAACCCGATGCACGTCGACGACGTGGCCGTCGACTTTCCCGACCTGAAGATCGTGCTCGCGCACCCATCGTTCCCGTGGCAAGACGAAGCGCTCGCGGTCGCCGTGCACAAACCGCAGGTCTACATCGACCTCTCGGGCTGGTCGCCGAAGTACTTCCCGCCGCAGCTCGTTCAGCACGCGAACACGCTGCTGCGCGAGCGGATGCTCTTCGGCACCGACTACCCGTTCATCACTCCCGAACGCTGGCTCGCCGACTTCGAGGCGCTCGACCTGAAGCCCGAGGTGCGCCCCCTGATCCTGAAGCAGAACGCCATCCGCCTACTCGGCCTGGAGGAAACGTGAGCGAGAAACGTCCCGTCGTCGTCTACGGAGCCAGCGGCTTCTCGGCGCGGCTGATCATCGAGTTCCTGCGCGAGTACAACGTCCCGTTCATCGCAGCCGGACGGAACCGCGAGAAGATCGAGGAGGTGCTTGCGCACGTGCCGGGGATCGGCACTGCCGACTACGAGATCGTCGAGGTCGAGCACAAGGTCGCCGCCCTCGCGTCGCTGCTCGAAGGCGCGACGGTGGTGTGCAACACGGTCGGACCGTGCATCTTCTACGGCTCGACCGTCGCCGAGGCTGCGCTCGAGGCGGGTTGCCACTACATCGACACGGGCGGCGAGACACCGTGGGTGAAGCTCGCAAGCGAGGAGTGGGGCGCCAAGTTCGCGGCCGCCGGGCTGCTGCTCGCACCAGCTACGGCGTACATGTCGGCGGTCGCGGAGGCGTGCGCGCGGATCGCGATCGAGCGCGCGCCCGGCATCGACTCGCTCGAGATCCTCTCGATGTTCATGGGCTTCCCCACCTACGGTTCGACCCAGACGATCTTCGGCCAGCTCCAATGGGAGTCGATCTACCTCGAGCAGAACGAGTACAAGGAGTGGCCGCCGGTGACGACACTCGAGGTCTCGATCCCGAGTGCGATCACGACGCAGCTCGCGCTGCCGTGGGGCGGCTTTCCCCACCCGATCTGGTTCAAGGACCACCCGCAGATCGCGAACGTGCGCGCCTTCGGAGGCCTGCTCGACCGTTCGCTGATGGAAGGCATCGTCGCGGGCCAGCGCGACTACCAGGAGAAGATCAAGCCGCTGCCGCCGGACGAGCAACGCCAGGTGCTCGCCGGAATCGCCGATTCGATGCAGCCGGGCCTGCCGCCGCGCGAGAACCGGCGGCTGCAGCGCACCGTCGACGTCGTCGTCGGCCGCGGCAACCTCGAGTCGATTCGCGTCTATGCACACGGGCAAGGCGCCTACCTGCAGACGGGCCTGATCCAGGCGTTCGCGGCGCACCACCTGGTGCATCAGCCGCCGCGCAAGGTTGGCTTCGCCTCGCCCGGCGAGGCGTTCGGGCACCGCGAGATCCTCGCCGCGCTGGAGGCGTACGGCTTCACCAAGGTCACGGTGGGCTAGCTCCTAACGTCGCGCAGCTGCGTGAGCCACGCCGCCGCCGCGGTGGTGATGCGCGGCTCGACTCCGAGCTCGGTGACGTAGGCGGCGGCCGCGTGCATCTCCTCGACCCGCCGCGCCGCGTGCGCGCGGCTGCCGGAGAGGAGCCGTTCGAGCAGAGGCTCGCCGAGCACGGCTGCGATGTCGGCGCGCACGTGCGGCTCGACGCCGGCGGCCTCCGCCGCGGCGAGGCTCTCGAGCGCCGCCGCGGCGATGCCCTTCATGAACACGCTGCGCAGGAGCTTCAGCCCGGCGGCGTCGCCCGGACGCGGACCGACGATCTCGACGGGCATCCCGAGGGGCCGAAACAGTTCCGCGAAGCGCTCTGCACCGGAGCCGGAGGCGAGCGCCGGCGTCGCGAGCCCCGACGCAGGAACGACACCCACGAGCGCGACATCGACAAACTGCACCGGCAGCCTTTCTGCGAGCTCCCGCTTCAGCTCCGGCGCGGATGTGTTGAGGTCCGCATACAGCGAGCCCTCGCCGAGCACGCCCGCCACGGCGGCGCCCGTCTCGAGCGCGACCGCTGCGGCATTCACGCTGAGGACGACCTCGGCGCCTGCCACGGCCCTCTCCGCGGTCTCGGTGCAGTCGATCCCCGGCGACCGGCGGTTCGGGTCGAAGCCGCGAACCGTGCAGCCCGCCGCGACGAGGTCGGCCGCGATCCGCCCCCCGGCCTCGCCCAGCCCGAGGACGGCGACCTCCATCAGCCCTCCACGATCGTGCGCAGCCCGTTCAGGTCGTACGAGAGCTCGCCCGCTGCATAGCGCTCGCGGAGCGCCCGCTCTCGCTCCGCCCGTGCGCGTGCGAGCGGTAGCACCTCGTCGACTCGTTCCCGCGGGAGCACGAGCGCTCCGTCGGAATCCAGCACGACGAGGTCGCCCGGCCGGATCTGGGCACCGCCGATCACGACCGGCACGTCCAGCTCGCCCACCTCGCCCTTCGTCGCACCCTGCGCGCGCACGACGCGCGCCCAGATCGGGAGCCCGAGCGTTCGGAGCTCGTCGAGGTCCCGCACGGCGCCGTCGACGAGGATCGCTGCGACACCGCGCGCGTGCGCCTGGGTCGCCAGCAGCTCGCCGACGAGTGCGACCTGGCTCGCTGCGCGGCTCGTCAGCACCAGCACGTCACCGGGGCTCGCGTGCGCGACGGCCGCGTGGACCATCGTGTTGTCGCCCGGCACGCAGCACGCGATGCGCGCCGGCCCCGCGGCGCGGGAGCCGGGCACGACCTGGGTCAACTCGATGTCGACGATGCCGGTCCGGCCCGCCGCCTCGTGCACGGTCGCGACGCCGAGCTGGGCAAAGGCTGCGAACTGGGTCACTCCCGCTCCCGCCTACGGCTCATAGCGTGTCGACGACGACGGGCAGATCGCGCTGAAAGGCCTCGGCGTAGCGGATCTCGCTGCGGCCCGAGATGCGCCGCGCATGATTGGCCCGGTGCTCCGCGCGTTCGGAATAGTACTGCCGTAGGTACGACTGCGCTCCCATCGCCTCCATCGCCGCCACTTTCTTCTCCCACACGGCGGTGATGTCGAGGAAGGTCGTCGGAACGAAGCCGCAGAGCTCGGGCTGGTGCGGCTCGAAGAGCAGGAGCTCCGGCGGCGAGATCGTCTCGAACGCGCTCGCGACCCCTGCGCCGCTCGCCAACTGGCGCGCCTGCACGGTGGCGTCGTGTGCGACCGCGTGGTCGGGATTGAACGGGTCGCGTGCGGCATGCGTGACGATCAGGTGCGGTTCCAGCTCGCGAATCAGTCCGGTCAGCCGGTCGATCGCGCCGGCGTCCAGCACGAGCGGATAGTCGCCCAGGTCGAGCGCGTGCAGCTCGGCGCCCAGTGCCGTCGCGGCGGCCTGCGCCTCGCCGTGCCGGATCTCCTTCACGCGCTGCTCGGTCTGCCCCGGCCACTTCCATAGCTCGCCCGACTCGCCGCGCTCGCCGTACGAGAGCGCGACCACGTGCGCCGCCCCTCCGGATTCGACCACCGTGGCGATCGCGCCGGCGGCGCGCCACACGAAGTCGGCCGAGTGCGCGCTGACGACCAGGATCGTCCTAGGCACCTGCGAGCGCCCTCGTATTGACGACCGCCATCGTGTGCACGTCGTCGTCGGAGAAGCCCGCCTCGAGCAGGCGGTCGGCCAGCAACGCGAGTCCGTCCTCGACCGGCGGGTTGGCCGGCTGGCCGAGGTCGGTCGAGAGCACGTTGTGCTTCGGCCCCGTTGCGCGAATCGCCTCGAACGTCATGTCCCACGACACCTTGCCAGTATGGATCGGCGCGAAGCAACGCTCGAGCAGCGCGCCGCGGCCGGCGAGCTCCCGCTGTTCGTCGACCGGGACACCCTGCGTCGGATAGTCCGGGTGGGTCACCACGACGTGGGCGACGCCGGCGGCGAGGGCGTCGTCGACCACCCGGTGAATCTCCGCGCGACCGAGGTGTCCGGTCGCGAGGACGATCCCGTGGGCCGCTACGACCTCCAGCACCTTGGCCAGCCTGCCGTCGAGCTGCACCGGGCCATCCGCAAGGCCGGCAGCGGCGAACTCGTCCTGGATCGCTCGCCACACCGGCTGCTTCGCCGGCTTCGGTCCCTCCTCGCGCGCCTCGTTCTCGGCGTCGACCGTGGGGAGCCAGACGATGCGCGCACCGCCGCGCGCCGCGATCTCGACCGCCTGTGCATTCAGCCCGCCGACGCCCGTATTCAGCGTGATCGCACCGAGGGCTCGAACGCCGGGCACAGCGGCGCGCACGACCGCCGCACGTTCGACCGTGGGCGCGTAGTGCGACTTGAGCACGAAGCCCGCCAGGCCGAGCTCGGCGAACCGGCGCGCGAGCCCGAGGTCGTCGATGCGCCGTGGCGCGAGGTCGGGCTCGACGTGGACGTGCAGGTCGTAGGCGCCGCGGACGAGCTCGCGCGCGCGGCTCGACGGCTCAGCGGCCGTGGGCGGCAAGCAGCACATCCTCCTCGGGGACGGGAGGCGAGCCTTTGATGTGGAAGCTCGCCACCGTCTGCATCCCCCAGGCCTGGCCCTTTGCACGCTCCGCCTGCGACCAGACGACCGGCTCGTGGTCCGGCGCGAAGATCAGGAACCCGCCGGCGCAGATCTCGATCCGGTTGCCGCCCGGCTCCCAGGTGTAGAGGAAGAAGGTCTGCTGGATCGCGTGCTTGTGCGGCCCGGACTCCATCACGATCCCGTGCTCGAGGAAGATGTCCGCGCCGCGCAGCACATCCTCGCGCTGGTCGACGAAGAAGGCGACGTGGTGCAGCCGGCCGCGCGTCCGCGTCTGGTCGCGCGTGTAGGTGACGTCGTAGGACTTCTGGTTCGACGCGAGCCAAACGCCGGCTTCGGTGCCGTCGTCGAGCACGATCTGCTCGGTCAGCCGCAAACCGAGGTTCTGCTCGAGGAAGACGCGGTCCTCGGCCGGGTCGACCGCGAGGAAGTTGACGTGGTCGAGGTGGCGTACGCCGACACCGCGGCCCGGGTAACGGTGCGGCTGGTTCTTCAGTGCCGGCCGCAGCTCCGGCGGCACCTGGTAGCGCTCCGACTCGTAGAAGAGCTCGAAGCGGTGCCCGTCCGGGTCGTGGAACGAGTAAGCGGCGCCGTGGCCGAGGTCACCGTCTGTCCACTCCCCCGCCACGCCGTTCGCCTGGAGCACGCCGACGCGGCGCTCGAGCGCCTCGGGACTGTGCGTGCGGTACGCGATGTGCCCGATCCCCGACTGTGCCGCGGTCGTCAGCTTCAGCGAGGCGCGCTCGTAGTCGCCGAAGGCGCGCAGGTAGACCGAGTCGCCGCGCTCACCCGCCACCTCCATGCCGAGGATCTCCCGGAAGTACATGAGGCTCTCGTCGGGCTTCGGCGTCAGCAGCTCGACGTGCGAGAGGTGCGCGAGATCGCGAACCGGCTCGGTCAGGAGAGATACCCATGCGGATCGTCGTGGAGATGGCCGGCCAGGCGGCTCGCGAGCGCCATGATCGTCAGCGACGGATTGACCGACAGCGTGCGGGGGACGACGGAGCCGTCGCCGACGTACAGCCGCTTCACGTCCCACGACTGCCCGTCTGCGTCGACGACCGAGCGCTCCGGATCGCTGCCCATCCGGCACGAGCCCTGCACGTGGGTCGAGGCCAGTCCCGTCCAGAGCACCTGCGACGCGCCCGCCGCGACGAGCACCTCGCGTGCAAAGTCGAGAGCACCGGCCATGCGCTCGTGCTCCACCTGCGTGAACGGCGCGTCGAACGCTTCCTGGCCGCTGTCGTCCAGGCGGACGACGCCGCTGTTGTCGTCGTTCACCATTGCGAGCACTCCGACCCAGCGGCGGAAGTTCCGCAGGGCCTCGACGAGCGGGGCGCCCCAGAGCGGGCCGTTCTCGTCCTCGAGGGTTGTCGCGAACGCGATGGGGTCCTGGATCGTCGTCGCCTCGATCACGAAGCCGCCGTCCTCGTCGAGCTGGTGGGCCATCGCGTGCGCAGTGATCGGATAGACCATGTGCGTGTCCTGCGGCTCGTCGAACAGCCCGTAGACGAGACGCACGGGATGGAAGCCGAGATGGCGGCCGACGAGGCGGCTCGACGGGCTGTCCGGCAGTTCGGAGCGCAGCAGGAGCTGCGGGGTGTTCAACGTTCCGGCCGCGACGACGACCGCACCGGCATCGACGCGTCGTGCAGCACCGTCGCCGTCGACGTACTCGACGCCTGTCGCCTCGCCGTCTTCGATCAGGACACGCTCGACGCGGGAGTCTGCGCGCAGCTCGAGCTTGCCCGCAGCCCACGCATCGTGGATGTAGGTGTTCAGCGTCGACTTGCCGGCGTTCGTCGGGCAGCCCTGGAGACACGACCCGCAGCTCATGCAGTTCGCGTCGGTGTACGACCGAACCGCCTCGAGCGGCGCGCCTAGCTCGCGAAACGCAGATTCCACCGTGCGCACGCTCTTGCGCCAGTCGGTCCGCTCCCGAACCCCGAGCCGCTGCTCGACGCGGTCGTAGTGCGGCGCCAGGTCGGACGAGCTCAACTCCAGGCCGCTTGCCTCCTTCCACTTCGCGTGGTCGAGTGCGTGCGCGCGGAGCGCCACCTTCGTGTTGATCGTCGTCGTGCCGCCGACACAGCGCCCGCCGAGGAGCGCCACTGCGCCGCCGGCGCCGCCGTCGATCAGCGCGAAACGGATCGGCCACCAGAGGTCGTGCTCCGCCTTCGCCTCCCAGCGCGTGAAGTCGGCGGCCGTCTTGTGCGGACCGGTCTCGAGCAACAGCACCTTGCGGCCACGCTCGGCGAGCTCACCGGCGATCACGCCGCCGCCCGCACCGGAGCCGACGACCACGACGTCGAAGCGTTCGTTCATGAGATACCCAGGTACGACCAGTCCTTCGCCAGCCTGGTCGCGAGTGGCGTGTTGAAGTCGATCTCCTCCCAGGCGCCGACGGCGTCGACGCCCGGCGCGACGAAATCGCTGTAGAACGCCTCGATCGCCAGCGCCCGCACGTGCAGGAACCCCGGCGTCCCGGCGTGCTCGGCCAGCTCGGCACCGGCGAGCGTCGTGAACGAGTCGACCACCGCCGTGCGCGTGCCGTCGTCCATCCGTGCGAGCAGCGCGTCGATGTAGACGGCCGGCTTGACGCGGGCCGAGCCGGGGACGAGCGTGTCGCAGACCGACTCGACCATCTGCGCAGTCTCGACGTCGAGGATCTGGAGGCCGGCCATCTGGCGATGATAAATCAGGCAGACTGATATAGGCAATCGGCCGCTTCCTGAGATGATCCGTCTACACGAACAGCTCGCACGCCCTGGCGCATTCGTCGTCGCCGCCGAGCTGGTCACGAGCCGTGGGCTGATCTCCGCCGATTCGAGCCGCAAGGTGCTGGAGTTGGCACGCGACCTCGCGGCGGACCCGCGGGTCGACGTGCTCTCGATCACGGACAACCCGGGCGGCCACGCCATGCTCGCACCCGACACGATCGGGACCGATCTCGTCTCGCGCGGCCAGGAGGTGATCATCCATCTCTCCTGCAAGGACTGGAACCGCAACGCGCTCGAAAGCCGTGGGTGGAAGCTCGGCTCGGAGGGCTTCGACAACGTGCTCGCGCTCTCGGGCGACTATCCCGTCACCGGGCACAAGGGGCTCGCGGCGCCGGTGTTCGACCTCGACTCCGTCGGCCTGCTCAGCCTCTTCGCGGAGATGAACGACGGCCTGCGCGACGAGCGTCGGCCGGACACGCGCCTCGACCGGACCAACTTCTTCCTCGGGTGCGTCGTGACGAACCACAAGCGGCGCGAGCGCGAGGTGATGCCGCAGTACTTCAAGCTGCGGAAGAAGGTCGAGGCCGGCGCGCGGTTCGTGATCAACCAGATCGGCTGGGACACGCGCAAGGACGACGAGCTACTCCGCTGGATCGCGCGTGACGGGCTGCCGGTCGCGGCGCTCGCCAACGTCTACCTCCTCTCGGGCACCGCGGCCCGCGCCTTTCACACGGGGAAGATCCCCGGTGTCGTCGTCACCGACGAGCTGCTCGCGGTGGCGGAGCGTCACGCCGCGAGCCCGGACAAGGGGCGCGCATTCTTCGTCGAACTGGCGGCGAAGCACGTGGCGGTCGCGCGCGGGCTCGGCTTCGCCGGGGTCTACCTCGGCGGCCATATGCCCGCTGCCAGGTTCGGGGAGATCCTCGACCGCGCCGCCTCGTTCGCGCCTGACGACTGGCGGCAGTTCGCGCGCGAGATCCAGTATCCGTTCGCGGACGAGTTCTACTTCTTCGAGCGCGACCCGGAAACGGGTCTCTCGTCGAACGAGGTGCACGCCGCGTATCTCGAGTCAAAGCAACGGCGGAAGACCGAGCTGCGCGTGCCCGTGAAGTACCGCTTCAGCCGCCGGCTGCACGCAGCAGCGTTCGCGCCGGACGCGCCGCTCTTCCCGGCGGGGCGTGTGTTCTACAGGGCAGTCGAGAAGTCGCCCCCGCTGGCGAAGGTGGCGCACGCCGTCGAGCAGGCGGCCAAGGTGCCGCTCTTCCACTGCCGCGACTGCGGCGACTGCTCGCTGCCCGACATCGCGTACGTCTGTCCCGAGTCGCAGTGCGCGAAGAACCAGCGCAACGGGCCGTGTGGCGGCACGCGCGAGGGGCTGTGCGAGGTCTACGACACCGAGTGCATCTGGTCGCAGGCCTACGAGCGGCTGAAGGCCTACGGCGAGGAGGAGTCGATGCTCGACGGGCCGGCGATCGTCAAGGACAATGCGCTCGCGCGGACGAGCGCGTGGGCGAACACGTTCCTCGGCCGCGACCACATCACACGTATCAGGCGACCTGATATAGAGTGACCGCCGTGACCTACGCAGACAGATGGACGACGGTTCGCGTGGAGCTGGAAGACGGCATCGCCTGGGTCGAGCTGAACCGGCCCGAGAAGCGCAACGCGATGAGCCCGACGCTGAATGCCGAGATGGTCGAGGTGCTCCTGGCGCTGGACGCCGACGACGACTGCGGCGTGCTCGTGCTCACCGGTGCAGGCGAGGCGTGGTCGGCCGGCATGGATCTCAAGGAGTACTTCCGGGAGGTCGACGACGGCCCCGAGCACGTGCAGCGCAAGGTCCGGCGGGATGCGGCGCTCTGGCAGTGGCGGCTCCTTCGCACGTACGCCAAGCCGACGATCGCCATGGTCAACGGCTGGTGCTTCGGCGGGGCGTTCACGCCGCTCGTCGCGTGCGATCTTGCGATCGCCGCCGACGAGGCGACGTTCGGCCTGTCGGAGATCAACTGGGGCATCCCGCCGGGCAGCGTCGTGAGCAAGGCGCTCTCCGACACCGTCGGCTCGCGCGTGGGACTGCTCTACGTGATGACGGGCCGCACGTTCGACGGAAAGCAGGCAGCGGAGATGGGGCTGGTCAACGCCAGCGTGCCTCTAGCCCTCCTGCGCGCGGAGGTCGAGTCGCTCGCGCGGGAGCTGCTCGCGAAGAACCCGGTCGTGCTGCGCGCGGCCAAGCTCGGCTACAAGCATTGCGACGCGATGAGCTGGGACCAGGCGGAGGACTACCTCTATGCGAAGCTCGAGCAGTCGCAGTTCCTCGACGAGGAACGCGGCCGCGAGCAGGGACTCGGTCAATTCCTCGACGAGAAGCGCATCAAGCCGGGCCTCCAGGCGTACGAGCGCTAGGTGCCGGAGCCGCGGCTCTCGTACCTGATCGGCCGCCTCGAGCGCGTGCTGCGCCGGCGCCTGACGGCGGCGATCGAGCCGGACGGGTTGACGCTTCCCGCCTACACGGCTCTGTCGGTGCTGAGCGTCCAGGACGGTCTTTCGAACGCACAGCTCGCGCGCCGTTCCCTCGTCACGCCACAGTCGATGAGCGAAGTGCTCGGGCTGCTCGTCGAGCTCGGCTACGTGCGCCGGCGGGCCGAGCCGGGACACGGGCGCGTGATCCGCACCGAGCTGACAGCCTCGGGTCGGCGGGCGCTCGAACGGTGCGACCGCGCCGTCGACGCGATCGAGCGCGAGATGCTCGCGGACACCGACGACGCAGCGGAACTGCGCGAAGCACTGATCGGCTGCAGCCGGGCGCTCGAGCATGAACTGGCCCCGCGCACGTAGCGCCGGCCTGGGGACCTCACTCGCCGGCGACGTCTCGGCGCAGGAAGACCAGGTAGCCGACCGCGAGCGGCGCGCCCACGTAGAGCGCGCAGACCCAGAGAGCGCGCACGATCGGCGTCCAGTCGGCGGGCGTCCGCAGGAAGCCGTGCCACGCCTGGAACTGCTCGCCCAGCAGATACGGCCTGATCGACTCCGTGCCGGGCAGCACGCCGAGGAGCTGCATCAGCAGCGCCCACATCAGCGTGCCGACCACCGCGGCGGCGCTGTTCCGCGTCACCGTCGAGAGGAACAGCCCGAACGCGGCGATCGCCGCCATCGGCCACGCGTAGATCGCGAGACTCGCAGCGAGCAGCCCGAGCCCGTGCCACGCGCTGACCGTCGTGCCCGAGAGCGACGTGAGGTCGTTGAACCCCCACTCGATGCTCGCCGCGACGAACGCGACCGTCCCCATGGCGAAAACGACCACCGCCGTGTAGGTGAACGCCGCGAGGATCTTCGCGGCGAAGATCTCGCCGCGGTTCCGCGACCGCGTGAGGATCGTCTTCAGCGTCCCGTTGTGGCTCTCCGAGGCGACGATGTCGCCCGCCACGAGGGCGGTGATCAGCGGGAACGCCCAGATCGACATGAAGAACAGGACGACGAACGGCGTCGCGAGCCCCGTCTGCCGGATGTAGCGCCCGAGCGGGATGTCGTTCGGGCCGCCCGTCTTCAGGATCAGCACCGTGACGAAGATCAGCGGCACGATCATCGCCGCACCAAGGCCCAGGTACGTCCGCTTCTGCGCCAGCAGCTTCAGCACCTCCCACCGATACACGCGTGTCACGCGACCGCCTCGTGCTCGGTCATGTCGAGGAAGAGCTCCTCGAGCGTCGCGACGCGAGGCACCAGCGCGGAGATGCCGATGCCGGCCTGGCCGAGCGCGATGCTCACCGCCTCGACCGCCGCCGGCTCCGCCTGGAAGCGCACCTCGCCCTGCTCGAGCTCTGCCCCGTCGATCCCGTGGGCGAGGAGCAGCGTGCGGGCGCGCTCCGGCTCGCTCGTGCGGAGCACGTAGCCGCCGCCGGCGCTCTCGAGCAGCTCGTCGAGACGGCCCTCGTAGATGATCCGCCCCTTGCGGATGATCGCGACGCGGTTGCACAGCTCCTCGACCTCGGCGAGCACGTGGCTCGAGAGCATGATCGTGATCCCCTCCGATGCGAGCCGCTTCACGAGCCCGCGCATGTCGCGCATGCCGGCGGGATCGAGGCCGGTGGTCGGCTCGTCGAGGAGCAGCAGTTGCGGGTCGCGCAGGAGCGACGCCGCGATGCCGAGCCGCTGCCGCATCCCATGCGAATACCCGCCCACGCGGTCCTTCGCACGATCGCGTAGCTCGACGATGTCGAGCACCTCGTCGATGCGCGAGCTCGCGACGCCGCCGTCGAGATCGCCGAGCAGCCGGAGGTTGCGGCGCCCAGACAGGTAGGGGTAGAACCGCGGTCCTTCGACGAAGCCGGCCACGCCGTCGAGCGCACGGGCACCGTCGACGAGCGGATCGCGCCCGAAGAGCCGCGCGTTGCCCTCGGTCGGACGGATCAACCCGAGCAGCATCCGCAGGGACGTCGTCTTGCCGGCGCCGTTCGGGCCGAGATAGCCGAAGACATCGCCGCGGTCGACGGTCAGGTCGACATGGTCCACGGCGACGAGGTCGCCGTAGCGCTTGACGAGCCCCCGCGCCTCGAGCGGCGACGGGTCGCTCACTTGAGCGAACGCGCCGCCGACTCGGCTGCGGCGGTCGGGATCGAGCCGGCGAGAACGTAGGTGACGCCGCCGCTGTCCCAACCGAGCACCGTGCCGAGCTGGGTCGCGAGCTCGTGCGCGGTCACGCCGGCGAGCGAGACCGACGGAAGCGCGTCGAGCATCCCCGCCTGGCCCCCCGCCTTCGCTGTGTCCTGCTTGCGCTCGACGACGACGACCGCTCCGAGACCCTGCCCGTAGACCACGAGCACCGACTGCGAGTCGGCAGGCCCGACGAGGCGCACATCCTGGCGAGGCAGCCCGACGAGCGTGTCGGGCGCGACGGCGAACGGCGCGGCAGCCTGCACGGCAGCGAGCCCGGTCACCGGCGCGGTTGCGCTGCCACCTGAGGTGCTGCTACCCGTCTGCGACGAGAGGTCGACGATCTTCGCGCCGGCGGGCGGCGCGACCGCGATGTCGGACTGCGGCACGGAGCCGAACGAGATGTGCTTCGCCTGGAGCGCGAGCACCGGCGACGACGAGCCCTGGGCGTACACCGCGATCTTGAGCGGCGTGCCGTGCACCGCGTCCCACGCGAGCTGGACCGAACCGAGCAGGCCGCCGTCGTGGCTCGGAGAGACCGTCACCGTGTAGGCGTCCTGGCCCGCGACGTTGGAGGGCTCCGCGCCGGAGACAGTCCAGTGCTTGGCGAGATCGGTGAGGAACGTCGTGATCTCGTCGAGCGTCGGCACCGCATGCGTCGTCGTGGCACCGCTCGTCGTCTGCTTCGGCAGGTCTGCGACGTAGGCTGTGTTCGACGTCGCGTCGTACACCGTGACCTTCGTGTCGTTCCAGACGATCTGCGCGTCACCGGCGTCCGACTGCAATTCGAGCCGGCCGCCGTTCGCGTTCGCCCAGAGGCGACCGCTCGCGCCCGTCATCAGGGCCGACCCCGCCTGGCCCGTCAACGCGCCCGAGGGAAACAGCTTGTTCGTGAAGGAGATCCGCGCCGTCACGCCCGCGGGCTCGCCTGCGCCGAGCGCGTCGTGGATCGCCTGGGCCAGCGGCTTCGGCGGCGGCGTCGAGCCGCTGCCGCCGCGTGCGGCAACGGCCACAGCGCCGGCGATCAGGACGGCGACGACCGCGACGGACAGAGCGATCAGGCGGGTTGTCGGGAGCGAGCGGAAGATCTTCACGGCGGTCCTTTCTCGAGTTACTCCTGGGGAGGATCGCCGAGGGACTCTGACGCTTTCCTGACGAACTCGATCGTCACCCGGGCGCCGTCGGCATAGACCCGGCCGCCGTGGCGTTCCGCCGTGGCGCGGACGATGGCGAGCCCCAGCCCCGATCCCTCGCCGTAGAACCGTTCGAACACGCGCTCACGGTCGGCCGGCGGGATCCCGGGCCCCTCGTCTTCGACGCTCAACCGTGCGACGCCGTCGCGCCGGTCGACCGTGATCGTGATCGTGCCGCGCCCGTGGCGGCGGGCGTTCTCGACCAGGTTGCGCAGCGCCCGCTCGAGCGCCGCCCGGTCGCCGCGGACCGACACAGGCTCGGCGTGGACGTGAACGTCCTGGGCCGCAGCTGCGCCGGCGAGCTCGTCCAGCGCCACGTCCTCGGCCGGCGGCGGCGCGGCCTCCTCCCGCGAGAGCGCGAGCAGATCGTCGGCCAGCTGCGCGAGCCGCTCGGCGTCGGACTCGAGGTCGGCGACGAGCGCCGGGCTCGCGCCGTACCGCGCGAGATGCGCGACGTTCCCGCGCAGCGCGGTGAGAGGCGTGCGCAGCTCGTGCGACGCGTCGGCCAGGAAGCGGCGCTCTGCTTCACGTGCATGTTCCAGCCCTTCGAGCATCGCGTTCAACGTCGCGGCGAGCCGCCCCACCTCGTCACGGCGCTGCGGTTCGGGCAGGCGCCGGCGCGCGTCGCCGCTGCGACCGATCTCTGCGGCCGCCCGATCGAGCCGGACGAGCGGCCGCAGTGCGCCACGCATCAGTAGGGCGACTGCCGCACCGCCGATCGCAGCTGCGACGAGCGCCGCGAGCAGGGTCAGTGCCCGCACCGTGCGGACCGTGTCGGTGACGTCCGCGGTCGAGGCGGCGACGAGCACCGCGCCGCCGCCTGCCACGTCTGCCAGCGGAGCGGAATAGACGCGGAGGCGGTCGCCGCCGAAGTCGATCGTGCGGTACCTCCCACGTCCACTCGCGATCGCCTCGCTCGCGATCGCTCGAGGCAGCACGCGCCCACCGAGCGAGAGCGAGCGGGACACGATGCGGTCGCGGCGATCGACGACCTCCACCATCGCCTGCGTCGACCCGACCGGAGCGTCGAGGGCGCCCGGCTGCGTGACGAGCGCCGGCGCCGACGCAGCGAGCTGGGCGACCTCGACCGCCCGCGTGCGCAACGTCTTGTCGAGGCCGTGGTGCAGATGCCGGGCGACGAGCACGTCGACCGCCGAGCCGAGCACGGCGACAGCGAGCATCGTCGAAAGGGCTGCGGCGAGGATCGAGCGGAGCCGGAGGCTCATCGGCCGATCACGAAACCGACTCCACGCACCGTCTCGATCAGCGACGGCTCGCCGAGCTTGCGCCGCAGGTTCGTCACGGTGCGATCGACCGTGTTCGCCCGGGTCGCGCCCTGCCAGATCTGGCCGATCGCCTGTTCTCTCGACACGACCCGCCGTGCGTTGCGCAGGAGCAGCTCGAGCAGGTCGGCCTCGCGCGGCGTGAGGATCACCTCTCGGCCGCCGCGCTGTGCGGCCCGGCTCGCGGGATCGAAGGTCAGGTCTGCGAGCGCGAGCAGCTCCTCCGGTGCGTGCCTGCGCAGCAGCGCGCGAACGCGGGCGAGCAGCTCGTCCGTTGCGAACGGCTTGACGAGGTAGTCGTCGGCGCCGGCGTCGAGACCCGCGACCCGGTCGGGCACCTCGTCGCGTGCGGTGAGGAGCAGCACCGGCGTGGCGAGTCCCTTCGCGCGCAGCCGCCGGCAGACCGCGAGCCCGTCGAGGCCGGGCATCGTCACGTCGAGCACGATCAGATCCGGGACCGACCGCTCGACGGCGGCCAGCGCCTCGCCGCCGTCGGCCGCGGACTCGACCACATACCCCTCGACGGCGAGCGTGCGGTCGAGCATCCGCCGGATCGGAGCGTCGTCGTCGACCACGAGGATCGCGGTCTCGGTCATGCGGGCAGGGTATGCCGCTACGCGGTGATGAGCGCGAGATCCGCCTTCAGCGCCTCCAGGTCGAACCCGTTCGGCGCCAGATCGCCGTCCAGGAAGTCGACGGAGAGAATGCAGTACGCCTCGTCGCAGTAGCGGTCGAGGAACGGCCAGGTCAGCTCCTGCAGCCGGCCCCACGTGACGGCGGTCAGCGTCTCCGTGCCGTAGCGCACGATGTCGACGGCGTGTCCTCCCCAGGATCCCGGCGCATCCGGGCCGGTCAGCGAGCCGGACCAGCTCCACGTCTGCTGGCGCTGCGCGCTCACCGGCATCTGTAGACCGAGGTAGAGCCCGCCGAAGAGCCACGCCGCCGACCGGACGAGCTCGTGGTCGTGCACCGAGACGCGCGCGTACGCGCCGATGCGATGGCGGGCGATCCCGCTTGCGCGCCAGAAGCGGAGCACGTCCAGCACGACCGCTCCGGCCTCTCCCGTCGCCGGATCGACCTGTTTGACCACGTCGAACGCCGCGAGCACCGCCGACTCGGGCACCTCGACCGCACGGCCCTGCCCGGCAGCGGTCCACGCCTCGATCATGTGCCCCGCAGCCGCGATCGTGCAGTCGCCGATGCGGTCGTTCGCGTACATCGGCCAGTCCTCGACGTGCGTCGTCTCGTCGAACGTGGCCGGCGGGGTGGGCAACTCTGCCCGGTCGATATAGCGCGCGAGCGAGAGCGTGCGGACGTCCGTGCGCACCGGCAGCTTTCCGAGCCGCTCGGCGGTCAGACTGGTGATCATCTTCGGCCCCTCCTTGGTCTCCGGGAACATGAACCGCAGAGACCGCAGCGCCGCTGCCCGGGTTTTACCCGCGGGCAAGCGATGAGTCAAGCCGCGCTAGCTGTTGTCGCGCGCCCAGGCCGCGAGCAGCCCGCGGTAGTGCTCGACGAAGTGCTCCTGCTCGTGCGCCGGGAACGTGCCCCGCACGGTTTGCACGAGCACGTCGTCGAACTCGCTCGACGAGAACCAGTCGTGCGCGAGCTCCGGCAGGTGAGCGAGGTGCGCGGCGCAGAACTCCTCGTAGGCCTCGACCTGGAAGTAGTCGTCCGCGAGCCTGCGATAGGCCGCGAGCTTCTCCTCGTAGGAGAGATCGTCGCGGTCGCCCCACTCGAAGTAGGCACGCGAGTTCTGGTTGACGAGCATCTCGCGACGCGTGATCAAGCAGAAGGCGCTCCAGCGAACGAGTGCCATGATCGCCCACGGGAAGTAGTAGTGCAGTGACGTCAACGCGACGTCGGGCGACGCGTTCGCGTAGTCGATCGGATAGGCGACGCTGTCCTTCACGATCGTCTCGCAGGAGTTGAACTCCCAGCGGAAGAACGCGTTCACGAGCCGCGAGATCGACACGATCTCGTCGCCGAGATCCGGTGTCAGGAAGTCGTGCCGCACCTGGTAGCGGTCGTGCATCGGCTTGGTGGGGTCGAACCACATCGACATCGTCTCGGCGCCGATCGACAACGACCGAACGAAGACGTCGAAGTCCTCGAGCGCCGTCTGCAGGTGCATCATCCGCTCGCCCGACTCGTCGTAGCGCGCGCGCAGCTCTGCCGCGGACGCGACACGCGACACGCCAACCCACTGTCCGCCGTCGAACGGCTTCATGAAGAGCGGGTACCCGATGTGCTCGCCGATCGCCTCGAGGTCGAACTGCGCGTTGTAGCGCTCCGCCGTCGGCTGAAACCGCGGGTTGTCCGGCGGCACCTTGTGGGGGATCAGCCACGTCTCGGGCACGCGGATCCCGAGCCGCATCAGCGCGCAGTAGGCGGAGTGCTTCTCCATCGCCTGAAAGGTGAACGGGTTGTTCAGCAGGTAGACGTCGTCGACGAGCGAGACCTTCTTCAGCCATGCGCGCGGGAGGTCGTACCACCAGGCCAATCTGTCGATGACCAGTGCGTACCGGGGCCTGTAGCGAAGGTCGAACGGCTCGTTGACGATCCGCTCCGTCACGAGGCGGTGCCCGTCCACCGGACCGAGGCGCGCGACGAGCGCCTCGAACGCAGCGGGCCAGTCCTCCTCGGTGCCGAGGAGAAGGCCGATCAGACGCTCGGTCAAGACCGCATCACAGGAACCTCGGCAGATGATGCGCGATCTGCCGCCGCCACGACAGCCAGTCGTGCGGGACGTGGGAACACCACCGCTTCAGGACACGGCCTCGATCAGCGCGGGCAGGTTCGGATCGAAGGCATCACGCCAGCACGTCCAGGTATGGCCGTCGCGGATCTCCGCGACCCAGGCCGCATAGCCCTGCGCGGTGAGCGCGTCAGCGACAGCTCGGTTGTTGGAGCGGTTCTCCTCGGAGGTCCCGCACGTGATCGCGACGGGAATGGGCCGCTCGACGTGGGCGTCGCGCAGCACGGTGCCGACAAAGCGCGTGATGCGCTGGTAGCGGCCGAAGCCCGACTCGACCTTGTCCCAGCGCTGCCGGAAGAAGCTGCCCGACTGGAGGAAGAGGCCGTCGAAGACCTTCGGGTGGCGGCGCTGCGCGTGCAGCATCGCGAGCGCGCCCAGGCTTGCTCCCATGCCGATCCGTTTTCCGTGTGGCGCGCGCCTGGCGATCTGCGGCAGCAGCTCGCGGACGAGCGCGCCGGCGTAGAGCGCCGAGGCCGAGTACGTCTCGTTGCGGTCGACGGGCTGAATCAGTGCAGCGCGCATCGGTGGGATGCGCTCTTCCCAGCTCATCGCATCGAGGAACCGCGTCAGTCCCGCATACTCCGCGTACTCGGGCCCGTCGTGGACCACGAGGAGGGGCGCGTCGACGCCGGGCGGCTCCGGGGTCGAGTAGATGAGGACGACGACCCGCGCGACGAGCCGGCGGCAGCGCAGCTCGACCCGCTCGACCGGCCCGGGGTCCGCGATCGAGACGAGCCACTCCGGGGCCCGGTACTCGGGCCATTCGATCACGGACTTGTCGCCGAACGGCCCAGGCGCGCGGAGCGGGTTCGCCGGATCGGGCACGAAGGCGCCGTCGACGCCGATCAGGTACTCGAGCCGGTCGGCAGCCGGGCGTGGGAACGTGAGTCGCCACTCGCCGTCCACCCAAGCGAAGGGCGGCCCGGGCCTCGGGCGCGAGACTTCCTGCCCGAGCACCACCTCGGCGAAGCGGTGCTTGGGATCGGCCAGCGCGAAGTCGACCGCGTCCTCTCGGACGCCGGGCGGGCTCAGCGCTTCTTCTTGGCTCGATTCTGACGTGTGCGAATCTTGAACTCCCGCACGCGTTCCTGTCGCAGCAGGTGGTTTCGCTTCAGTTCGATCGCCTCGAGCTCCCGCTGCAGCTTGACGTAGCTCTGCCAGCGGTCGAGCGCGAGCGAGCCGTCGGCGAGCGCGTCGCGGATCGCGCAGCCCGGCTCCTGATCGTGGGCGCAGTCGCTGAAGCGGCAGCGTCGTGAGATCTCCTCGACGTCGCCGAAGGCCTGCTCGAGATCGGCGTCCCACAGCTGCAGCTCTCGGATGCCGGGCGTGTCGAGCACGACGCCACCGGTCGGAAGCAGGATCAGCTCGCGGTGGCTCGTGGTGTGACGCCCGCGTTGGTCGTCCTCGCGCACCTCTTGCGTCGCCAGCACCTCCTCGCCGACGAGCGCGTTGACGATCGTCGACTTGCCGACGCCCGACGACCCGAGCAGCACCGCGGTGCGGTTGCCCTCGAAGTACACCAGCAGCGACTCGAGGCCGGCGCCGGTCAAGGCCGACACCGCCTCGACGGGGCAGGCCCCGAGCGTGACCGTCTCGACGTCGGCGAGGTACGGCGTGACGTCGTCGACGAGATCGGTCTTCGTGAGCAGCACGACGGGCTGTGCGCCGCTCTCCCACGCCGTCGCGAGGTAGCGCTCGAGACGGCGGACGTTGAAGTCGAGCGGGAGCGCCTGGACGAGGAAGGCGACGTCGATGTTCGCCGCAAGGATCTGCTCGCGTGTTGCCTGCCAGACCTCCTTGCGGGAGATCGACGTGCGGCGTGGGAGCAGCGCCTCGATCAGCCCCGAGCCGGTGTCGAGCCCGACCCAGTCGCCGACGCCCGGCAGGTCGTCGTCGCGCACGAAGCGGTTGGCTGCGCTCGCGCGAACTTCTCCCTCTTCGGTCGCGAGGTCGTAGGCACCCCTGTGTTGCACCGCGACGCGGGCGGGCGTCAGCCCGGCGGCGCGGTGCTCTGCGAACGCGGCCTCCCAGCCGTCGTCCCAGCCAAGCCGTTGCAGCAGCGATTCCGTAAGCGGAAGTGTCAACCAAAGCTCCTTTGCGCGAAAGTCAGTGGGTCGCCACGACCCGCCGAGCCCGCGTCAGGAGACGAGGCGACGGGCCGTGGCGCAGCTATGCCGGGAAAGAACGGGTTGTCTCATCGCTGCACCACCTCCTCGTCGATTTCGGAGCTCCGGTCATTGTGCGCGCGGTCGGGGCAATGCGCAAGTGCCGCCCCGGTACACTGGCGGCGCCCGCGGCGCGGTGAGGTTCCGAACCGGGTCAGATCCGGGAGGAAGCAGCCCTAAGGATCCCTCACCGGTGCCGCGGACTTTCCCTTTTCGGCGCCGGGCGTAGGATCGGCTCTCCCAACCGAGGAGGCAGCCATGCCAGTCGCGTTCATCCAGGAGTTCCGGCTCGACGGCGACGACCGGAGCACGACCAACTACGACACGGTGTCGGAGCGCCTGAACGTGCGCGAGAACCCGCCCGAGGGCGCGATCTTCCACAGCGCGGGCTTCGACGAGGAGGCGGGCGTCTTCCGCATCTTCGACGTCTGGGAGACACGCGAGGCCTGGGACCGGTTCACGCGCGAGCGGCTGATGCCGATCATCGAGGAACTGACGGCCGGCCAGCCGGACGCGCCGCCGCCCGACCGCGAGACCGTGTACGAGCTGCATGACTTCCTGACCGGGTAACGCGTGGCGTGGCTACGATTGCGGCCTCTTCCGGGCGCATAGCTCAGCGGGAGAGCGCTCGCTTCACACGCGAGAGGTCCCTGGTTCGATCCCAGGTGCGCCCATCACATCATCCCTCTCATGGCAAGGACTGTCTGACTAAGCCGTCTTGCCGTCCCCTCTGCGGGGTCGTGTCAAGTCCTGGCTCGGGACGATTGTTGAGCCTGTGCCTGCCTCATCTCTCGAAGCGGCTGGGCGAAGAGAGCGACTGGTTCGGGTCGCACGACGTCCACGTTTACAGCCTCAGAATGTGATCTCCAGTTGCCCTGGATTGGGTCGCTGACGCTCCGTCGGGTCGCATCACGGCCCAAAGCGCCGCTGCATACGCCAGCAGCGACCCAGCCATCCCATACGCCAGAAGTCTCATAGCGTCACTTATCGACAACTCTCTTCAATCTCTTGATCCGCAAGGCTCGAGTAACGCCGATCTTCGTTCACGCATGACTCGATCCGCGATCACGGTTTCTCAGCGGACGCCGCTCAACAAGGTCTAGGGGCGGACCAGGGTAATGCCGGATGGTGGTCGCGGCGCTCGCCCGGCAAAGTCGAGTCATCAGCGAACGCATCACATACCGACCAGCGCAGATTTGTGTCGTCTTTGCGGCACGACGGCACATCGACGCCCATCCGAGTGAATCACGAAGGAGCATCACATGACTACCCCATTCCCCGTCTATCCACTCCGCCTCACCGGCGAGCTGGACTCGAAGGTAAGCCGTGGCCTCTGGCTCATCAAGTGGCTGCTCGCAATCCCGCATTTCATCATCCTGTTCCTTCTCTGGATCGCCTTCGCCGTCACGACCGTCATCGCAGGCTTCGCGATCCTCTTCACCGGCCGCTACCCCCGCAGAATCTTCAACTTCAACGTGGGCGTGCTCCGCTGGTCCTGGCGCGTCTGCTTCTACTCCTATAGCGCCCTGGGAACCGACCGCTATCCGCCCTTCACGCTCGCCGACTCTTCTGACTACCCGGCCCGACTGGAAATCGACTATCCCGAGCATCTCTCGCGC
>JADGPE010000108.1 GCA_017882605.1 Thermoleophilia bacterium
CTGCTCTACGGCGGACGCAATTCGCTGCTGATCGGCACCGTGGCTGCACTCATCACGAGTTTCTTCGCGACGATGATCGGAATCCTCGCGGGCTATTTCGGCGGGCTGCTCGACGGCGTGCTCTCACGTCTGCTCGATGTCGTCTGGGCGTTCCCGGTCTACCTGCTCGCGATCAGCCTCTCGACCGTGCTGATCAACCAAAGCCTTTCGCTCGGGCTGTTCAAGCTCCAGTCCGGGAGTCTCGTGCTTCCGATCCTCATCATCGGTGTCGTCTACATCCCGTACGTCGCGCGGCCGATTCGCGGGGAAGTGCTGTCGCTGCGCCGGCGCGAGTTCGTCGAGGCTGCGGAAGGTCTCGGCGCATCGACCTGGCGCGTGCTCTGGAGCGACATCCTCCGCAACGTCGTCACGACGGCGATCGTGTTCTTCCCGCTGATGCTCGCGATCGACATGCTCACCGAGGCGGCGCTCTCGTTCCTCTCGATCGGCGTGCAACCGCCGGATGCGAGCTGGGGCACGATCATCCTCGACGGCCAGGGGCTTCTCTACACGCGACCGACCGTCGCGATCGCGCCCGGCATCGCGATCGCGGTCACCGTGCTTGCGCTGAACGTCTTCGGCGACGGAGTCCGCGACGCGCTCGACCCGCGGGCCAAGCTGAGAGGGGTCGACTGATGCTTCGCTTTGCAGCCCGGCGGCTCGTCTCGATGGTGTTCGTTCTCTTCTCGATCAGCGTCTTGACGTTCCTCATCTTCTTCGCGACGCCCGGCGTCGACCCCGCGGCGCGCATCGCCGGGCGCAACGCCGACCAGCAGACCCTGCGACTGGTGCGCAAGGACTTCGGGCTCGACAAGCCGCTGCCCATCCAGTACGCGCTGATGATGAAGAAGCTCTTCATCACGCGCGACCTGACGTCATTCGTGAACCGCGGTGCCAAAGTCGTCCCGCAGGTCACCCAGGCAGCGCCTGTGACCCTCTCGCTCGTCTTCGGGGCGGCCGTGATCTGGATCGTGATGAGCATCTCGATGGGCCTGCTCGCGGCCGTCTACCGCGGCACACCGATCGACGCGCTCGTGATGATCGTGGGCCTGATCGGCATCTCGATGCCGGTGTTCTGGGTCGGCGAGGTCGTCAACCTCCTGTCGCAGAGCCGCTTTCACCACACGATCTTCTTCTCATGGGTGCCGCCGCTCGGCTACGTGCCGTTCACGCAGTCGCCCTGGGGCTGGTTCAAGGCGCTCCTGCTGCCGTGGCTGACCCTGTCGATCCTCTTCATCGGCATCTACGCGCGCGTGTTGCGCTCGGCCCTGGTCGAGGCGCAGGAAGAGGATTACGTGCGCACCGCGCGCGCCAAAGGGATCACCGAGCGGCGGGTGATGCTCCGCCATGCGCTGCGAACGTCGCTGATCGCGTTCGTCAGCCTCTTCGGCCTCGACTTCGGCGCGCTCGTCGGCGGCGGCGCGCTGCTCACCGAGGTGGTGTTCGGGCTGCACGGGATCGGCAAGCTGACGTTCGACTCGCTGCAAAACCTCGACCTGCCGGTGATCCTCGCGACCGTCATTTACGCCGCGTTCTTCGTCGTGCTCGCAAACGCGGTCGTCGACCTCGTCTACGCATTGCTCGACCCACGGGTTCGTCATGCCTGAGCCTGCCATGACTGAGGCTGTCGCGCCGCTGCTCGAGGTGCGCGACCTCGACGTCTCCTTCAGGACCGAGAACGGCTCCGTGCACGCGGTGGATGGGCTGTCGCTCTCGCTCGCGCTCGGCGAGGTCGTCGGCATCGTCGGCGAGTCCGGTTCGGGAAAGACCGTTTCGATGATGGCGGTGATGCGCTTGATCCGCGATCCGAACGCGGTGATCAAGGGTCAGGTGCTGCACCGCGGCCGCGATCTGCTGACGCTCCCGCAACGGGAGATGCGGGCGGTGCGCGGCGGCGAGATCGCGATGATCTTCCAGGACCCGATGACGGCGCTCACGCCGGTCTACACCGTGGGCTGGCAGATCGCGGAGCAGCTGCGCGCGCACGAGAAGCTGACACGGAAGCAAGCCAGGCGGCGAACGATCGAGCTGCTCGCCGAGGTCGGCATCTCCAATCCGGAGCGGCGCATCGACGACTATCCGCATCAGTTCTCCGGCGGCATGCGGCAGCGCGTGATGATCGCGATGGCGCTCTCCTGCAACCCGTCGCTCCTGATCGCCGACGAGCCGACGACCGCGCTCGACGTGACCATTCAGGCGCAGATCCTGGAGCTGATGAAGCGCCTCCAGCGCGACTACGGTTCCTCGATCCTGCTGATCACGCACGACATGGGGGTGGTGTCGGAGATCGCGGAGCGGGTGGTCGTGATGTATGCGGGCAGCGTGGTCGAGGAAGGCCCGAAGGGCGCGATCTTCCGCGATCCGCAGCACCCGTACACGTGGGGGCTGCTCGGCTCGATCCCGCGCGTCGGCAGGCGTGTGAACAGGCTCGCTGCGATTCCCGGGCTACCGCCGTCGCTCCTCGACCCACCGCAAGGATGTCGGTTCGCACCTCGTTGCGTGCACCGCTTCGAACGCTGCTCGACCCGGCCGGAGCTGCGCGAGCGGGTCGCGCCGGGTCGCGCCGACGCCTGTCATCT
>JADGPE010000109.1 GCA_017882605.1 Thermoleophilia bacterium
CCGCGCGCACCAGCGCCGCGGTCTTCCAGTCGCCCTCGCCGCCGAACCCGTAGCCGTCCGCCATCAGCCTCTGGACTCCGATCCCCGGCAGCTGCGGCAGGTCCCCGAGATCCTCGAACGTATCGGTGAAGGCTTTGAAGCCGCCCGCGTCGAGGAAGGAGCGGAGCCCCGCCTCGATCCGCGCTGCGTCGCGCAGCGACACGCGCCGCTCGCCGCCCTCGCGCAACGCCGGGACGAGGTCGTATAGGTCCTCATACTCCTGTGTCAGCGCGTCCACCTCCGCGTCGGCGACCTCCTGCACGGCGCGGGCGAGGTCGCCGACGCCGTAGCCGTTCACCGAGAACCCGAGGCGGAGCTGCGCCTCGACCTTGTCGCCCTCGGTGACGGCGACTTGGCGCATGTTGTCGCCGAAGCGCGCGACCTCGAGCCCCTGCAGCTCGTGCCAGCCGCAAGCCGCTCGCGCCCACGCGCCGACGCGGCGCACGACCGCCGGGTCGCGCCAGTGCCCCACGACCGTCTTCCGGCGCAGCCCCATCCGCGTCTGCATGAACCCGAACTCACGGTCGCCGTGCGCCGACTGGTTGAGGTTCATGAAGTCCATGTCGATCTCCGACCACGGCAACTCACGGTTGAACTGCGTGTGGAGATGGAGCAGCGGCTTCTGCAGCGCGTCGAGGCCGGCGATCCACATCTTCCCCGGCGAGAAGGTATGCATCCATGCGATCACGCCGATGCATGTGTCCGCCGCGTTCGCGGCGAGCGCGACGCGCCGGATCGAGCCCGCGCTCGTGGCGACCTCCCTGTGTACCACGCGCACTGGAATCTCCGGCTGCGCGTCGAGGCCGGCGGCAACCTCACGTGCATGCGCCTCGACCTGCCGCAGCGTTGCCTCGCCGTACATCTCCTGGCTCCCGGTGACGAGCCAGATCTCGAGGTGCCCGAGCACCTCAGGCGCCATCGTTCGGGATCTCCTCGAGCTGGCTGCGGTAGCTCGAGATCATCAGCTCGGTGAGCTTCTCGAGCGACGTCTCGTGCACCGGCTGGTCGATGGTGATCCGACCGCCCTGCATGACGTTGATGCGGTCGCAGAGCTCGAAGAGATGGGCGTAGTTGTGGTCGATCACGATGATCGAGACCCGGCCGCTCGAGGCGAGATCCTTCACGAGGTCGATGATGAGCCTCGACTCGCGTGCGCCCATGGCGGCGAGCGGCTCGTCGAGCAGCAGGATCTTCGTCGCTGCACGCACGGATCGGGCGACGGCGACCGCCTGTCTCTGGCCACCTGAGAGCTGCGCGGCCTCGGCATCGACGCTCGGCACGTGCACGTTGATGTCGTCGAGGTACTGACGCGCGAGCTTGCGCATCGTGCCCTTGTCGAGGAAGCGAAGGGGGCCGAGCTTTGTCACCTCGTGGCCGAGGAACAGATTGAGGTACACCGGGAGCTGCGGGATCAGCGCGAGATCCTGGTAGACGGTCTCGATCCCGTGTGCGCGGGCGGCCTGGACCGAGTGGAAGCGGACGCGCTCGCCGCCGACCATGACGTCGCCGCCGTCCTGCTGGTGGAAACCGCTCAAGATCTTGACGAGCGTGCTCTTACCGGCTCCGTTGTCGCCGACGAGCCCGAGCACCTCGCCCTGGCGCAGGACGAGGTCGATGCCGCGGAGGACGACGAGTGCACCGAAGCGCTTCGTCACGCCGCGCACCTCGAGCGCAGGCTCGCCCGATCCAGACCCGGGCGGTGTCGGCTGCGCGGGCTGGACGCTCATGACGCCCTCGAGCGGGCGATCAGCCGGTCGAATTGCGCGTTCAGCGCCATCGCGAAGATGATCACCACGCCGACCCAGACGTAGAAGTCGTTCGTGCTGACCCCGATCAGCGTGAGCCCGTCCTCGAGAATGCCGATCAGGATCGCGCCGATGAACGCCCCGATCACCGTCCCGCGCCCGCCCGTCAGCGCGGTACCGCCGATCACGCAGGCGCCGACCGCGTAGAGGATGTAGTCGACGCCAAAGTTGCCGGGGTCGAGACTCCCGTACTTGACCGCGTCGACGATGCCGACGAGGCCGGCGAGGAAGGAGCAGAGCACGAAGCTCCACACCTTGACGCGCTTGACCGGCACGCCCGCCTCGGCTGCCCCGAGCAGGTTCCCGCCGGTGGCGATGATCCGGACGCCGAAACGTGTGCGTCTGAGCAGCACGGTCATGAGGATCGTGATCGCCGCCACCCAGAGGATCTCCGACCACAGCCAGGCGCCCATCAGCTGGCTCGAGAAGTTCGGCGATCCGTTCGACGACGACAGCGGGATCGGCGTCCCCTGGGTCATGTCCGAGTAGATGAGCACGAGCCCGAAGAGGATGAAGTTCATCGCCAGGGTCGTGACGAAGGACGGCACGTTCAGGAGCACGGTGATCAACCCGTTGATCGCGCCGACACCGCAGACCACGAGGAGCGCGAGCAGGATCGCAAACACGAGCGGCACGCCGAGGTTGTGCAGCCAGTACTCGACCCACGGCGCGAACAGGAAGACCTGGCCGGCCGACAGGTCGATCTCGGCGAGCACGAGCAGCAGCACCTCTCCGACGGCGATCGCCCCGATCGGCCCCGCATAGCCGGA
>JADGPE010000071.1 GCA_017882605.1 Thermoleophilia bacterium
CTACGCGGAGGGCCAGCGGCGCTACGTCGAGTCGCTCTCCGCCTACGCGCGGCAGTTCCTGCAGATGATGGAGAAGCCCGACGTCGACTCGATCGACGGCCTGAGCCCGGCGATCTCGATCGACCAGAAGACCACGTCGCGCAACCCGCGGTCGACGGTCGGCACGGTCACCGAGATCTACGACTACCTCCGCCTGCTGTACGCGCGCGTCGGCCGTCCGCACTGCCCGGTCTGCGGCCGCGAGATCTCCGGCCAGTCGATCGACTCGATCGTCGAGCAGATCCTTGCGCTCCCGGACGGCACGCGGTTCACGGTCAATGCACCGGTCGTGCGCGACCGCAAGGGCGAGCACAGGGAGCTGTTCGAGGAGCTCCGCAACGAGGGCTTCTCGCGGATCAAGGTGGACGGTGAGCAGCACACGCTCGACGAGCCGCCGGCGCTCGACAAGAAGTTCAAGCACACGATCGAGGTCGTCGTCGATCGACTGGTGATGAAGGAGGACCTGCGCACGCGCTTGACGCAGTCCGTCGAGACGGCGGCCGCACTTGCCGAGGGGCTGGTGGCGGTCGATTCGGTCGACAGTGGCGAGACGATGACCTACAGCCAAAACTTCGCCTGCCCCGAGCACGGTGTCTCGCTCCCCGAGCTCCAGCCGCGGATCTTCTCGTTCAACTCGCCGCACGGCGCCTGCCCGCGCTGCACCGGCCTCGGCGCGCAGCAGGAGATCGATCCCGACCTGCTTGTGCCCGACACGTCGCTCTCGATCGACGACGGCGCGCTCGTGCCGTGGGCGGTCGGCGGCTCCGGTTTCTACGAGTCGGTGATCCAGGCGATCGCCGACCGGTACGAGATCCCCACCGACGTGCCCTGGCAGGAGCTCACGTCGGAGCAGCAGGACTACTTCCTCTACGGCACCGGCGGCGACAAGGTGTACGTGCAGTACCGCAACAGGATGGGCCGGCGGCGGTCGTACATGATCGACTTCGAGGGGATCATCTCGTCGCTCGAGCGCCGCTACCGCGAGACCGACTCCGGCACGCAGCGTGAGCGGATCGAGGAGTACATGTCGTTCCGGCCGTGCCCGGTCTGCAAGGGCGCGCGGCTCAAGCCGGAGGTGCTCGCGGTGATCGTCGGCGACCTCAACATCCACGAGTTCACGCGCTTCTCGATCACCCGCGCGCTGCAGTTCCTCGATGAGCTGGGCCTCACGGAGACCGAGCAGCTGATCGGCCATCGCATCGTCAAGGAGATCCGCGAGCGCCTGACCTTCCTCGACGACGTCGGCGTGGGGTATCTCCAGCTCGACCGCGCGTCCGGAACACTGTCGGGCGGAGAGGCGCAGCGTCTGCGCCTGGCGACGCAGATCGGCTCACAGCTCGTGGGCGTGCTCTACATCCTGGATGAGCCGTCGATCGGCCTGCACCAGCGCGACAACGACAAGCTGATCGGCACGCTCGAGCGGCTTCGCAACCTCGGCAACACCGTGGTCGTCGTCGAGCACGACGAGCAGATGATGCGCGTCGCCGACTGGCTCGTCGACATGGGGCCGGGGGCCGGCGAGCACGGCGGGCATGTGGTCGCCGAAGGCACCGCCGCGAAGGTGCAGCGCAACAAGAAGTCGATCACGGGCCAGTTCCTTGCGGGCACGCGCGGGATCAAGGTGCCCGACCGGCGCACCGAGGACCACGGCTGGTTCACGGTGCTCGGCGCCGCCGAGAACAACCTGAAAGGCATCGACGTCGATTTCCCGGTCGGCAAGTTCATCGCGGTCACCGGTGTCTCCGGCTCCGGCAAGTCGACGCTCGTGAACGAGATCGTCTACAAGGCGCTCGCGAATCAGCTGTCGAGGGTGCGGGTGCGGCCGGGCGAGCACAGGGGAGTCGACGGGATCGAGGTCTTCGACAAGGTGATCGAGATCGACCAGCGCCCGATCGGGCGCACGCCTCGTTCCAACCCGGCCACGTACACCGATCTCTTCACCCACATACGCGAGCTCTACTCGCTGACGCCCGACGCAAAGGTACGCGGCTACAAACCGGGCCGGTTCTCGTTCAACGTCAAGGGCGGTCGCTGCGAGACGTGCAAGGGAGACGGCCAGATCAAGATCGAGATGCACTTCCTCCCGGACGTCTACGTGCCGTGCGAGACGTGCAAAGGGAAGCGCTACAACCGGGAGACGCTCGAGGTTCGCTTCAAGGGGAAGACGATCGCCGACGTGCTCGAGATGTCCGTCGAGGAGGCGCTCGCGTTCTTCTCCAAGATTCCGAAGATCCAACGCCGGCTGCAGACGCTGCACGACGTCGGTCTCGACTACATGACGCTGGGGCAGCCGGCGACGACGCTCTCGGGAGGCGAGGCACAGCGCGTCAAGCTCGCCGCGGAGCTCTGCAAGGTCTCGACCGGGCGGACGCTCTACATCCTCGACGAGCCGACGACCGGTCTGCACTTCGCCGATATCGAGAAGCTGCTCGAGACGCTGCAGCGGCTGGTCGACGGCGGCAACACGATGCTCGTGATCGAGCACAATCTCGACGTGATCAAGCAGGCTGACTATCTCGTCGATCTCGGCCCGGAGGGCGGCGAGGCGGGCGGCGAGGTCGTGGCGGTCGGCACGCCCGAGGAGGTCGCGCAGATCGCCGAGTCCTACACCGGGCAGTTCCTGCGGCCGTTGCTCCAGCGCAGCGCCGTCGCCGCGTGAACTGGCACAGCAAGCGCACGGTGCTGCTCGCGCTCGGGGCTGCCTGCCTCGTCGTGTTCGTTGCCGGGATGGCGGCAGCCTGGAACAACCGCCACCACACGATCTGCCCCGACGGCAAGCCGCCCGTCTCGCAGCGGGGCGGCATTCTCGGCCAGATCGAGTACCGCTGCCATGACGGCCGCGTCGTGACGACACCCGGCTGATGCGCGACTGGTGGCTGAGAGCGCTGCTCGTGCTGCAGCGGCCGCGGCCGGTGTTCGTCGCGCTGCGCGACGACTCGAAGGAAGCCCTCTCCGACCGCTCCGAGCCCGTCCTGGCGATCGTCCTGTTGGCGGGCATCGCGACCGTGCTCTCGACGACGGCCGCCGGCACCCTGATGGACGACGGTTCCTACGACGGTCTGCTCGTCGCGGTCTGGGCGTTTCTCGCGGGCAGCCTCTACGGCGCCTTCGGCTACTTCGCCTTCGGCGCGCTCCTGCAGGGCGGGGCGAAGGCGCTTGGCTCGCAGGGCAGCTATCGCCGGTCGCGCCACGTGCTCGCGTTCGCCGCCGCCCCGATCGCGCTCTCCCTCGTCCTGTGGCCGGTGAAGGTGGCGCTCTACGGCGAGGCGTTGTTTCGCACGGGCGGCAGCGATCACGGGACGGGCACGCACGTCTTCGACGTACTGGAGCTCGGGTTCCTGCTCTGGGCGGCCGCGTTGCTCGTGATCGGGGTGCGTGCGGTGCACGGCTGGACGTGGGGCCGCGCCGGAGCCGCCTGCTTGCTCGCGATCGCGGTGCCGGCGCTGATCGGGCTCGCTCTCTCCGCGTAGCGCGGCGGGATTGCGTCGCAACCCGTAATAACTACGGTTCCTGAACGTGGAGGCTGCTGATGCCGTGACCTTCCGGTCGGAGCCAAGGTGGGCCCATGACGACAACCACGACCCTCACGCCCCGCGAGCGGCAGGTCGCGACGCTCCTTGCGTACGGGTACACGAACACGGCGATTGCCGACCGGCTCAGCATTTCCGTCAGAACGGCGGAGATGCATCGCGCGAATGCGATGCGCAAGCTGGCGGCCGACTCCCGTGCAGATGTTGTCCGTTGGGCGCTCGACCACGAGCTCCTGAACTAACCGGCGCGCACCTCCCCAAGTGCTTCCTCGAAGAGCGCAAGCTCCTCTTCGGGGATCGAGTAGGTGTGCTGCGCAGCAGGGAACGAGCCGTCGCGCACCTCGCCGGCGTACTCCGAGACCGCCTGCTGCATGAGCGGGGCGAGCTCGGCGTACTGCTTGACGAAGCGCGGTGCGTGCCCTTCGTAGAGCCCCAGCAAGTCGTGCCACACGAGCACCTGGCCGTCGCAGCCGGCGCCGGCTCCGATGCCGATCGTCGGGATCTCGAGCGCCCGGGTGATCGCCTCGGCGACCGGGGTTGGCACGGCCTCGAGGACGATCGCGAAGCAACCGGCCTCCTGGAGCGTGAGCGCGTCCTCGTAGAGCCGCACCGCCTTCGCCGCCGTGCGGCCCTGCGCCTTGAAGCCGCCGAGCATCGTCGCCGTCTGCGGTGTGAGCCCGATGTGGCCCATCACGGGCACGCCCGCGCCGGTGAGCGCGCGCACGCGCGGGAGCATCGGGCCGGCCCCCTCGAGCTTGACCGCGTCCGCGCCCGCCTCCTTGACGAAACGGATCGCGTTCTCGAGCGCCTGCTCGTTCGACACCTGGAACGAGCCGAACGGCATGTCGGCGACTACGAGCGGCCTGCGCGCGCCGCGGTTGACCGCGCGGGTCAGGATGATCAGCTCGTCCATCGTTGCAGGCACCGTCGAGTCGTGACCGAGGACGACCATCGCAGCGGAGTCGCCGACGAGGATCACGTCGACGCCGGCGTCGTCCGCGATCCGGCCCGACGGGGCGTCGTACGCCGTGATCATCACGATCCGGTCTCCGCGGCGCTTCATCTCCGCGAGCTCCGGCAGGGCGAGCTTTCCGGGCGCCGGTGTGCCGGGCGCGGGCTTGCGAGGGCGGGTGGTCACGAGTGTTCTCCTTTCGGGAGCAGGACGTTGTCGATCAGCCGGACGGAGCCGACGCGTGCGGCGATCGCGAGCGTCGGGCCGTCGAGGTCGGCGACCTCGACGTAGTCGGGCTCGAGCCTCGCTGCCGCGAGGACCTCGCGGGCCTGCGCGGCGTCCCGGGTCGCGAGCGCGCGGGGGATCGCGAGCGCCTGTTCGCGCTCGCCCGGCGACAGAAGCGCGTTGCGCGACGACAGCGCGAGCCCGTCGCCGTCGCGCACGGTCTCGACGACGCGGATCTCGACGTCGAGGTTGAGGTCACGGACGAGCTGCTTGACGACGGCAACTTGCTGTGCGTCCTTCCGGCCGAACCACGCGATCTGCGGCCGCACGATGTTCAGCAGCTTCAGGCAGACCGTGGCCACCCCGCGGAAGTGCTGCGGACGGTGGTCCGACTCGAGGCCCTTGGCCGCGCCGGCCGGGTCGACCCACGTCGCGAAGCCGGGCGGGTACATCTCCTCGACGCTCGGCGCGAAGAGGACGTCGATCCCCTCGGCTGCGGCGTGCACCAGGTCGCCCTCTGGGTCACGCGGATAGGCGGAGAGATCGGCGCCATCCGAGAACTGCGCCGGGTTGACGAACACGGAGCCGACCAGCACGTCGCACTGAGGCCGGGCGGCGCGGAAGAGTGCCGTGTGTCCCGCATGCAGCGCGCCCATCGTGGGAACCAGCCCGACGACGCCGTGGCGGGGGAGGTCGAGCTCGGCGATCGTGCGAACGACCTTCATCCGTGCGTTGCTTTCACGAGCGCGTCGTAGGCGTGCTCGAAACCCGAGCCGCTCAGCGCAGCCCGATGCCGCTCGACCGTCTCCCAGTCTCCTCGGGCGACCGGCCCCGTCAACTCGAACCCGTTGTCGATCGTGCGCTTCATCAGGGGCACGAGTGCCTCGGGCGGAGCGCCGGCCTCCTCGAGCAGGCCGGAAGCGACGCGGTACAAGGTGACGAGAAAGTTCGAAGCGATCGCCGCCCCCGCGTGGTAGAGCGACCGCTTGTCGTCGGCGAGCGCGAACGGCTGCAGGCCGAGTGTCTCGGCGAGCCACACGCCGCGGGCGCGCGACTCGTCGTCTTCGCCGGTTACGGCGCCCCAGGCTCCGTCGAGCTGTTCGGGCCCGCGCGCCAGGACGAGCGTCTGCAGCGGATGCACCGAGAAGCGGCGGACGTGTGGATCGAGCGCGGCGAGCGGCGTGGCCCCCGAGACGTGGGCGACCCACGGGCCTGGCTCGATCGATCGCGCGACCTCGGCAATCGCGCGGTCGGGAACGCAGAGGAGCCGGAGTTCGCCGTTCTCGCGCACGGAGACAGATCGCTCGCGAAGTCGCGCAGCGATCGCCGAGCCGGCGCGCCCGGCGCCGATGACGGTGATGTTTCTGAACATGTGACGCTCCAGTTCCTTGCGGATACCGGGCTCAGACAAGCGTAGCTCCTCCGTCCGGGCCGTGCGGGAAGATGGCCCCTTGCTAGGGTCTGTCACGTGCCGATCTACGAATACGTCTGCATGAGCTGCGAGTCCCATTTCGAGGAGCTCGTGGGCATGTCGGATCCCGATCCGAACTGCCCTGACTGCGGGAACGCCAAGGTGGCGAAGCAGTTCAGCATGTCGTTCGCAGCGCACGGCACGTCCGGACAGCCCAGTTTCGGTGGTGGCGGCTGTTGCGGCGGTTCGTGTGGCAGCTGCGGCTGACGCATCGCTTTCCCTCCTCGCCTATGGCGATGTCGCTGCCGGCTGCACGCGCTGCGCGCTCGCTGCGACCCGCACCCAGGTCGTCTTCGGTTCGGGCTCGCCGACCGCCGAGCTGATGTTCATCGGCGAAGCGCCCGGCTTCCACGAGGACAAGCAGGGGGTGCCGTTCGTCGGGGCCGCCGGGAAGCTGCTCGGCAAGCTGCTCGAGGGCATCGGGCTCACACGCGAGGACGTGTACGTGGCGAATGTCGTGAAGTGCCGCCCTCCGGGCAACCGCGACCCCCAGCCCGAGGAGATCGAGTCGTGTGAGCCGCA
Source organism: Thermoleophilia bacterium (assembly GCA_017882605.1). Lineage (GTDB taxonomy): Bacteria > Actinomycetota > Thermoleophilia > Gaiellales > Gaiellaceae > PALSA-600. The sequence goes on from JADGPE010000071.1 coordinate 6,740, forward strand.
CCTCTGGAAGCAGATCGAGCTGATCCAGCCGGCGCTGATCGCGACGCTGGGCAACTTCGCGACCAAACTGCTCTCGGGAAAGCCGAACGGCATCACCCAGGTGCACGGCCGCGAGCAGCAGGTGGTGCTCGGCGGGAGCCCGGTGACCCTGTATCCGATCTTCCATCCGGCGGCGGCGCTCTACACGCCGCGGATGCTGCAGGTGCTCGAAGAGGACTTCGCGCGGATCCCCGCCTTGCTCGGGCGGATCGTCGCGCCGCCGGCAGCCGTTCCCGTGCCCGCGGGGCCGCAGCAACCGACGCAGCTCGGCCTCTTCTGAGGCAACGAGGTGTCTGACACCCTCGGTGTCAGACACCATTGCGATCGATGCAAACCGTCACGAGTTCACCCGAGGCAACCGAGGCTCTGGCCGCCGAGTTGGCGCGTCGGCTCGGCCCCGGCGATGTCGTCGCGGTCTCCGGTGAGCTCGGGGCAGGCAAGACGACGTTCGTGCGTGGTGCCGTGCGCGCCCTGGGCGTCGCCGGGCCTGTCTCCAGCCCGACCTTCACGATCGGTCACCGCTACGACGCGCCCGTGCCCGTCGCTCACCTCGACCTGTATCGCCTCGCAGGGCTCGATCCCGAGGAATGGGGCGACCTCGAGCCGTACTTCGACGGGACGATCGCGTTCGTCGAATGGCCCGAACACGGCGGCGAGTGGCTCCCTGCGGCTCGTGCCGTCGTTACCCTCGAGCACGTCGACGAGTCGCACCGGAACGTGAGGATTGCTTGTGATCTTGGCCTTTGACACTGCAACCGGCTTCGGAGCGGTCTGTGCCGTGACTCCGGACCGCCGCGGCCACGCCGCCCGCGCGGGCGACCTGTTGGTTGCAGTCGACGGCCTGGTCGACGACCCGTCCGCGATCGAGGGCATCGTCGTCGGCCGCGGGCCGGGCAGCTTCACGAGCATTCGCATCGGCCTCGCGATGGCGCGGACGCTCGCGCTCGCGCTCGACGTGCCGGTCGCCGGCGCGTCCACGCTCGAAGCGTTCGCAGGGGGGACGCCCGTGCTCGACGCCCGCCGTGGTGAAGTGTTCACGACCGGGCCGCGGGTCTGCAAGCCGGAGGAGCTCGACGTCGTCGGCCAGACGCTGGTCGGCGACGGGGCGGTCCGCTACCGGGCACTGTTCGAAGAGCGTGGAGCGACGATTCCGCCCGACGCCGACGACGCTCATGTCCCCGATCCGCTCCTGCTCGTCGAGCGAGCAGGTCCTTTCGGCCCGGCAGAGCTGATCGAGCCGCTCTACGTCCGCGACCCCGACGCAAAGCCGATGCCGTGACTGCCGTCGCGCTCGAGATCCGGAGGCTCGACGTCGCCAATCTCGACGGGATCGAGAGCATCGAGCAGCGTGCGTACCCGACGCCGTGGTCACGCTCGATGTTCGCGTCGGAGCTCGCGAAGCCCACGTCGA
>JADGPE010000072.1 GCA_017882605.1 Thermoleophilia bacterium
CTGGTTTGACTTGATCGCCACCTGGTTCGCAAGGATCTCTTCGAGCTTCGCCTGATTGGCGATTATTGCGGCCTGATTGGCAAGGATCTGATCCTGCTTCTCGCTCGATGCGTCTGACATGAATCCCCCTCGTTGTTCATCGGTGCAGTGTTTCCGCGAATGTCGCCCGAGTTGGAGTGCAGCGGCGGGTACTCGGCGTCCCGGCGGCAGGAATCCTCCCACCCGTGCTCAACCGTCACATCGGTAATTCAAGGCACCGATGCTGACCTGGGGCAGCCTGATGACGCCTCGCCCGGGTAGCGTCGTCGCATGGTCATTCACGCTGGGACGTTCTCGATCGTCGCTACTGATCCGACAACTGGCGAGGTTGGTTGCGCGGTTCAGTCGAAATACTTCGCGATCGGCGCGGTCACGCCATGGGTGCGGGCCGGTGTCGGTGCGGTTGCGACACAAGCGATGGGGGTGGTCGCCCGCAACGGTGAGCGCGCGCTGAGTGCGCTCGCAGCGAATGCCGATCCCGACGTCGCGCTCGAGCAGGCGCTTGCTGAGGACAGCGATCGCGAACTCCGCCAACTGGGAGCGGTTAGCGCTGGCGGGAGGGCTGCAGCGTTCACGGGATGCGATTGCGTTGAATGGGCGGGGCATCTCGTGGGAGAAGGGTTCGCGCTGCAGGGAAACATGCTCGCCAGCGCTGACGTGCTTGTTGCCATGCGGAGCGCGTTCCTCGACACGCTCGCGCCACTACCTGAGCGGATGATCGCGGCGCGTAGACGACCACCCCGAGCCGATTGTCGAGCTTCGCCGGCTGGTCACTCTATGGAGGGAACGGCTGACTGAACGTGGGGTCTGACAGAGAGCAAGCCCGCCGGTGCGAGAAGTTAAGAAAAACGGCTTGCTCGAGGGCTCATTCGGTGCTGCGTCCGATCATCTCGATCCGATAGCCGTCCGGATCGCGAACGAAGCAGATCCACGAGCCGCCTTCGGTCACCTGGTAGGGCGCGCGCTCCGGCTCGATCCCCTGTCCGGCGAGCCCTGCGAGCGTGCCGTCGAGATCGTCGACGCCGATCGCGATGTGCCCGTAGCCGGTGCCGAGGTCGTACGCGCGGCCGTCGTGGTTGAACGTGAGCTCGAGCACGGACCGCTGGTCGCCGAGCGAGAAGAAGTAGTTCGTCGCCTCTCGCTCGCCGCCTCGAACGATGTCCATCTCACGCTCGAACGTGAATCCGAGCGCCTCGTAGAACGCGCGGCTCTTGGCCGGGTCGGTGATGCGCACCATCGTGTGCAGGAAGTTCGTCATGGAGAAGACTCTAGGCGACGACGGGCCGTTCGCCGAGACGAAGGAGCTGATCGCCGGCTTCGACAACCTCGAGTGCGACGGCCTCGACGAGGCGGCCGTCCAGCTCGCGTCGAAGCATCCCGTGGCCGAGTTCGGCGCGATCGACGTGCGCGCGTTCTGGTCGATGGACGCCGACGGGAGCTAGCCGAGGTCTTCGCGCAGGAGCGAGAACAACACCGCGTCCTGCCACTCGCCGTGCCGGTGGTAAGCCCGCCGTTGCACGCCCTCGCGCACGAAGCCGACCCGCTCGGCGTGCTCGATCGCCCGCTCGTTGAAGCCGTAGCAAGCGAGCTCGAGGCGGTGGAAGCCGAGCTCGAAGAACAAGTAGCGCTGGAACTGCCGCGCCGCCTCGTCGGCGACCCTGCGGCCGCGAAACGCGGGATGCACGGCGAGGCCGCCGAGGCTGGCGATGCGGTTCGCCTCGCTCCGCTCGTCGAAGGCCATCGCGCCCGCCCGCTCGCCGTCGACCTCGATGATCATGCGCCCGAGCTTCCGCGGCTCCTGCTGCGAACGCTCCACGTCGGCGCGGATCGTCTCGGCGTCGCGCGCGCGACGGCCGGCCAGGAACGGCTCGATCTCCTCGTCGTTGAAGAGCTCGACAAGCCAGTCGACGTCATCCCCCGTGGCGCGCCTGAGCGAGATCACGTCGACTTGACGGCCGGCACGAGCGCGCGCCTGCGCTGGAGCCCCGTGCCGAGCGCGACACCGCCCAGGATCAGGACCAGCCCGCCGAGCGCAGCTGCACCGATGTGCTCATCGAGGAAGATCGCCCCGTAGGCGAGCGCGATCGGTGGCACGAGATAGGTCACGAGCGAGGCGTAGCCTGCCCCGGCGCTCGCGATGATCGAGAAGAACAGCAGGTAGGCAAGCGCCGTCCCGACGACACCGAGCACCACGACGCACCCGATCGTCTCCCAGCCGGGCCAGCTTGCCGGCGCCTGGGCCGCCCCGGCCGGCAGCACGAGCACGGCCGCCACCGCAGACGTGCCGAAGGCGACGACCTGCGGCCGGGCGGCGGCGAGGTGGTGACGGACGAGCAGTCCGCCCGCCGCGTAACAGGCTGCCATGCCGACGACGGCGAGGGCGCCGAGGATCTTGCCCTGCGGCTGAGCGCCGACGAGCAGGGCGACGCCGGCGAAACCGACGAACACGCCCACGAGGCGCCGTCCCGTCACGCGCTGGTCGTGGAAGAAGCCGAACGCGAGCAGCGCGTTGAAGATCGGAACGGATGCCTGGATGATCGAGGCGAGCCCGGAGTCGACGCGCGTCTCGCCCCACGAGAGCAGCCAGAACGGCACGGCCGTGTTCAGGAGGCCGACGACGACGAGCCAGCGCCAGTGCGCGCGCAAGTCCGCGAGCGTCTCCTGCACGCCGACGAGCGCGGGAACGACGACGGCGAGCACCAGCGCCGCGAGGCCGATCCGGCCGAGGATGAGCGTCGCGGGCGCGAGGTCGCGGACGGCGACCTTGATGAACATGAACGAGCTGCCCCAGATCAGGGCCAGCAGCACGAGCATCGGTAGGGGGCGACGAAGCATCCAGGTATCGAAACGGGAATGGACCGGCCGTTGTGAGATCGAACGCGGCGGGTGACCGAACGCTTCCCGAGCCGTCGGAGGCCGCCGTTACACTGCCTCTCTGAGCTCGGTCGCGGAACCACTCCACACGAGGCTCGGTCTCACCGACTGGGAGTTCGATCGTATCCGCGCACTGCTCGGGCGGTCGCCGAACGACTTCGAGCTCGCGGTCTTCTCACTGCTCTGGTCCGAGCACTGCGGCTACAAGCACTCGGCGCCGCTGCTTTCGCGACTGCCGTCGAGCGGCGAGCGCGTCCTGCAGGGGCCCGGCGAGAACGCGGGCGTCATCGACCTCGGCGGCGGCGTCGCCGTCGCGTTCAAGGCCGAGTCGCACAACCACCCCTCGGCGGTCGAGCCGTTCCAGGGCGCCGCGACCGGCGTCGGCGGGATCCTCCGCGACATCGTGGCGATGGGAGCTCGCCCGATCGCGCTCCTCGACGGCCTTCGCTTCGGCGAGCCGGACTGGCACTTCCGCCGGGCCGTCGCCGGCATCGCCCACTACGGAAACTGTGTCGGCGTCCCGAATGTCGGCGGCGAATGCGCCTTCGACGAGGCCTACACGGCCAATCCGCTCGTGAACGCCATGTGCGTCGGCCTGCTGCCCACCGAGCGCGTGCTCAGCGCCCGCGCACAGGGGCCGGGCAACGCGCTCGTGCTCTACGGCGCGTTCACCGGCCGCGACGGGATCGGCGGGGCGTCGGTGCTCGCCTCCCAGGATTTGGAAGGCTCCGACGAGAAGCGCCCGTCGGTCCAGATCGGCGACCCGTTTCGCGGCAAGGCGCTGATCGAGGTCTCGCTCGAGCTCGTCGAACGGGAGCTCGTCCTCTCGTTGCAGGACTGTGGTGCCGCCGGGCTTGCGTCGTCGCTCTCCGAGATGGCGCGCGACGTCGGCGTCGACGTGCACCTCGACCGCGTACCGCTGCGCGAAGACGACCTCGAGCCGTGGGAGATCATGATCTCCGAGTCGCAGGAGCGGATGGTCGCAGTGGTCGCTCCTGAACGGGTGGACGAGGTCCGTGAGGTCTGCGCGCGCTGGGAGCTGCCGTGCACGGTGATCGGGGAGGTGACCGACCACGGCGAGCTGCGTGCGTTCTTCGCAGGAGACGTCGTCGGCTCGATTCCCGCGACGCTCCTCACCGACGAGTGCCCGCGCTACGAGGTCGAGACGCGGGAGCGCGTGGTCGAGCCGGCGCCGGTCGCCGCAGTCAACCACGAGCCGAAGACATGGGTGTTCGAGCAGTACGACCAGCTCGTCGGTTCGCGCACCGTTCGCCGGCCCGGCCTCGACGCCGCGGTGCTTCGCATCGACGGGACGCGCGGGATCGCGGTCTCGCTCGACGGGCCGCCGCTCGGGTGCCGCAACCCGCTCGAAGCCGGCTGGCGCGCCGTGATGGACGCCGCCCTGAACGTCGCCTGCGCAGGCGGCGAGCCGCTGGCGCTCACCGACTGCCTCAACTTCGGCAACCCTGAGAAGCCCGAGATCGGCTGGGAGCTCGAGCAGGCGATCGAGGGCATCTCGCGTGCAGCGGAATCGCTCGGCATCCCCGTCGTGTCCGGCAATGTCTCGCTCTACAATGAGACCGGCGGCAGCCCGATCCCGCCCACTCCGGTCGTCGGCTGCGTGGGCCTCGTTCGTGACGTCACACGCATTCCCGACCGCTGGCAGCGCGGCGACCGCATCGCGCTCCTGCGCGGCTTCGGTCACGGGTTCGTGCACTTCGTCTGGCGGCACGCACACCTGTGGACGCTCGCGCACGACGTCTCGGACGGCGGTGTCGCCCTGGCGCTGCGTGAGGCGGAGGCGTGGTCGGCCCGGCGCGCCGACTACGACGCGATCGAGGGCGAGGGCGTCGTCGTTGCCGTCACGCCCGGGACCGAGATCCCGTGGGACGACGTGGTCGAGCTCGGGATGGTCGCGTAGCCATGTGCGGCGTCTTCGGCGTCCGTGCTCCGGGCCGCGACGTCGCGCGGCTCTCCTACTTCGGCCTCTATGCGCTGCAGCATCGTGGCCAGGAGTCTGCCGGGATCGCCGTCAGCGAAGACGGGCGGTTGACCGCGCTGCGCGACCTGGGCCTCGTCCCTCAGGTCTTCGACGAGCGGAGCCTCTCCGGCCTGCACGGCGACCTGGCGATCGGCCACACCCGCTACTCGACAACCGGCGGCAACGCCTGGGAGAACGCACAGCCGCTCCTCCACCACGGGCGGGTGCGCACGGTGGCGCTCGGCCACAACGGCAACCTGGTCAACCCGCAGGAACTGCGCGACCGCGTCGGCAAGCCGCTCGCTTCGTCGTCCGACTCGGAGGTGATCGCAGCGCTGATCGCCGACGACGAACGTCCGCTCGAGGAAGCCGTGGCGGCGACCATGGGACTGCTCGAAGGCGCGGCGACCGTCGTCGGGCTCGCGGACGGCAGGCTCTTCGCGTTCCGCGACTCGTTCGGCTTCCGCCCGCTCGCGCTCGGCCGGCTCGGCGACGACCCGGTCGTCGCGTCGGAGACGTGCGCGCTCGACCTCGTCGGCGCGACGTTCGAGCGCGAGGTGCGGCCCGGCGAGCTCGTGATCGCGGACGAGGACGGCCTCCATTCGATCCAGGGCGTCGAGCCCGCCGAGCACGGCGCCCTCTGCATCTTCGAGTTCTTCTATCTCGCGCGCCCGGACACGAGGCTCTCCGGCGTCGAGGTGCACGGCGCGCGGGTGCGGATGGGCGAACGACTCGCGCAGGAGGCGCCGGCCGAGGCCGACCTCGTGCTGCCGATCCCCGACTCGGGCACGCCGGCGGCGATCGGCTTCGCGCGCGCGGCCAACATTCCGTTCAGCGAGGGCCTGATCAAGAACCGCTACGTCGGCCGCACGTTCATCCAACCCGAGCAGGGCATGCGGGAGCAAGGGATCCGCATGAAGTTCAATCCGCTCGCGGAGGTGAGCGGGAAGCGGCTCGTCGTCGTCGACGACTCGATCGTGCGCGGCTCGACCACGCGGCAGATCGTGCAGATGCTCTTCGACGCAGGCGCAGCCGAGGTGCATGTGCGCATCTCCTCGCCGCCCGTCGTCTCACCGTGCTTCTACGGCATCGACCTCGCGTCGGAGGACGAGATGATCGCCGCGCACTCGACAGTCGAGGAGGTGCGCGAGGCGATCGGCGCGACGAGCCTCGCCTACATCTCGCTCGAGGGGCTGCAGGCGGCGACGCACAGGCCTGCGAACGCGCTCTGTCGCGCCTGTCTCACGCGCGAGTATCCGACCCGCGTTCCACTCGACGCGGCCAAACATCGCTTCGAAAGGGTCTAGATGCGCGCAACGAGGATCAACCACGTTTCGATCGGCGCCGTTGACCTGGAGGAGTCGGGCCGCTTCTACGCGGAGGTCTTCGGCCTGGAGCGCCTGCCCTCGCCGAACTTCGGGATGCCGGTCTACTGGCTCCGGATCGGCGACACGCAGCTCCATCTCTTCCAGTCGGACACGCGGGCGGCCGGCACACAGCACCTCGGTCTCGAGGTCGACGACTTCGAAGGCGTCTTCCGCCGGCTGCTCGAACTGGATCTGCTCGAGCCGGAGGGCTACTTCTCGCGGCTGGTGGAGCTTCCCGACGGCGCCGTGCAGCTGTACTTCCGCGACCCGTCCGGGAACCTCGTCGAGGTCGACCACCCTGACGTGACGACGCTCGACCGCTCGCTCTACGGCGATCGGCTCGTGCGCCTCGCCGACCTCGAGCCGCAGAGCGCCGACAACCTCCGCGCGACGTTGTGGGCGTCACCCACCCCGCGGACGGGCGGGTAGCCGCCGATGGCCGAGGCGCCGGTGCGGATGAGCAAGAACGGGCTGGTCGTCGACGGTGAAGGCTGGTTCGTGATCAATGCCCGGGAGTCGCGCTGGAAGAGCGAAGGCCCGCTCGGCTCGTACTGCAACTTCGAAGGGAAGCGGCGGTTCCCGCACTTCGGGATCAACATCAGCGTGCTCGAGCCGGGCGAGCGGATGGGCATGTACCACCGTGAGCAGGCCCAGGAGGCGTTCCTCGTTCTCGCCGGCGAGTGCACCCTGATCGTCGAGGGGAAGGAGCGGCGCCTGGTCGCCTGGGACTTCTTCTACTGCGCGCCCGAGACCGAGCACATCATCGTGGCGTCGGGCGGGCAGTCGGCGATCGTGCTCGCAGTCGGCGCCCGTGGGCGCGGGGTCGGTGGAGGAATCGTCTACACGGTCTCCAAGGCGGCGGCACGGTACGGAGCGAGCGTCGTGCGCGAGACGACAGAGCCCGCGGTGGCGTACGCGAAGGTGTTCGCCTCGCTCCCGCGATCCAGGTTCGTCAAGTACCGGCCCGGCTGGCTGCCCAAGTCGGACTGAGGGTCAGCCCTTCGCCGGGGTCTGCTGGATCGCGGCAATCGGGGCGAGGGGTGTCTGCCTCAGATCGCCGCGAGCGAGCCCTCAGAAACGGCGACGCCAGTTCGAAGAGGTGTCTGACACCGGTGGTGTCAGACACCAGTGCGCTACGAGCCCAAATCGCCCGCGCGGCCGTACCGAACAGCGCGCTTCACCTGCCGGGGATCGAGCCCCTGTTCGAGCAGGCGTTGGCGCAGATCACCCTCCGCGGCGAGCTTCAGGAAGAGCCAGACGAGCGCTCCGAGCGTGACCGCCGAGCCCTCGGCCATCATCACGATGCCGCCGAGGTTCAGGTCGTGGACGGGGGTGATCCCCCACTCGGGCGCGTGACGGTAGACGCTGTAGAACGCGCTCGACGACCAGATGAAGACGTTGCCGAGGATCGTCTCGATCAGCCGCACGGCTGCGACGTAGGCGAGCTTCCAGCCGGTGCCGAACCAGGCCGGCCCCGGCAGCGTCTCGATCACCGGCTCCCACATCAGGCAGCCGCAGGTGAAGAAGCCGAAATGCTCCAGTGCGTGCACGGAGTTGTGGTGCAGCGCCGCGTCGTAGAGAAACGGGATGTGCCAGAAGTAGAGGTCGGCGGCCCAGATCGGCAGTGCAACCAGCGGGTTCGTGAGCACGCGGAGGCGCTCGACCCACGAGATCGCGAGGAGCGGGCGGAGCATCTGCCCCGTCAGGCCGGCGACGAAGCAGAGCGGCGCGAGGTCGCCGAGGATCACGTGCTGCGTCATGTGCATGAAGAAGAAGTGCTCCTCGCCGAG
>JADGPE010000073.1 GCA_017882605.1 Thermoleophilia bacterium
ACACCGGCAAGCAGAAGCTCGTCGACACGGGCGGCCGGGTGGAGCGCTTCCAGCGGCGGCTCGAGAAGGCCGAGCGCGCCGCGCGCGCGTCGTCCTAAGTCATGGCACAGGCCATCGGAGGACAGGCCGTCCTCGAGGGCGTGATGATGCGCGGTCCGCGCAACTGGGCTGTGGCGGTGCGCAAGCCCGACGGCGAGATCGCGCACGTCGCGCGCTCGGTCGATCCGCTCGCCGCGCGCCATTGGGCGCTGCGGCTGCCGGTCGTCCGGGGGGTGGTTGCCCTGGGTGAGAGCCTCGCGATCGGCTTCCGTGCACTGAGCGTCTCCGCGAACTATGCGGCGCAGGAGGAAGCAGAAGGCGACGGCGAGCCGGCCGAGATCGGACGCTGGGCGCTCGCGTTCGCGTTCCTCGTCGCGATCGGATTCGCCGTGATGATCTTCAAGGTCGGGCCGGCGCTCCTCACCGACCTGCTCCCGATCTCGAACGGCAGCTGGTTCGTGCTCGTCGAGGGGCTCGTGCGCGTGACGGTGTTCATCCTCTATCTGACCATCCTCAGCTTCATCCCGTCGCTACGGCGCGTGTTCCAGTACCACGCCGCCGAGCACAAGGCGATCAACGCCTACGAAGCGGGTGAAGAGCTCACGCCCGAGACGGCGCAGCGTTACTCTCTGATCCATCCGCGTTGCGGCACCGCGTTCCTGCTCTGGGTCATGGTCGTCGGCGTGTTCGTCTACGCGCTGCTCGGTCGCCCGGTCTGGTACTGGCTCATCGTCAGCCGCATCGTGTTGCTGCCCGTGATCGCGGGCATCGCGTACGAGTTGATCCGCTTCGCCGGTCGCCACTCGGACAACCGTGTCCTGATGGCGTTGCTCGCGCCGGGGCTCTGGCTGCAGCGTTTGACGACGCGCGAACCCACCCTCGACCAGCTCGAGGTTTCGATTCGGGCGCTTCGGGAGGTTCTTGACCGCGAAGGCCGGGCCGAACCGGCCGACGGACGTGTGGAGGTGATGGCGTAATGGCAACGGATCGCAAGGCTGAAGTCGTCTGGCAGGGCGACCTGAAGAACGGCAGCGGCACGATCGAGAGCGTCACGAGCGGTGCGATTGCGCCCCTCGACGTCTCGTGGGCGTCGCGTTCGGAGGAGCCGAGCGGCAAGACGAGCCCGGAGGAATTGATCGCGGCTGCCTGGGCTTCGTGCTTCTCGATGGCCCTCTCCTCGGGGCTCGCGAAGAGCGGCAACCCACCGGAGAAGCTCGAGACGTCGGTGACGGTGACGTTCCAGCCGGGCGAGGGGATCACGAAGGGCGCGCTGATCGTTCGCGGGACCGTGCCCGGGCTGGACGGCGACGCATTCATCGAGGCAGCCGAGTCGGCGAAGCAGAACTGCCCGGTGTCGAAGGCTCTCGCGGGGATCCCCGAGATCTCGCTCCAAGCATCGCTGGCGTAGTCGCTACCCTCGGGCCGTAATGGCCGCACTCGACGATCTGATCGCAGAGCTCGACCGCTCGTACGAGGAGTCGCAGGCGCGTCTGTCGGATCCGGCGGTCTACAACGACCACCGCGAGGCGGCCGACGTCGGCCGCCGCCTCAAGGAGCTCGATGGCCCCTACAAGCTCGCCCAGCAATGGAAGCAGGCCCGTGAGGATCTCGACGCCGCACGGGCCGATACCGAGCTCGCCGAGATGGTCGGTGACTACCAGGCCGAGGTCGACCGGCTCGAGGAGGAGTTGAAGCTCGCGCTGGCCGAGCGGGACCCGGCCGACGACAAGGACGTGATCGTGGAGATCCGTCAGGGCGTCGGTGGGGACGAGGCCGCACTCTGGGCGGCCGAGCTGCAGCGCATGCTGCAGCGCTACGCGGAGAAGCGAGGGTTCAAGTTCGAGCAGATCGAGACGAACGCGAACGACGGCGGCGGGTTGAAGGAAGGCGTGTTCGCGATCAAAGGCGACGGGGCCTACTCCATCTTCAAGTACGAGGGCGGAACGCACCGTGTGCAGCGCGTCCCCGAGACCGAATCCGCCGGCCGCATCCACACCTCGACCGCCACGGTCGCCGTGATGCCCGAGGCGGACGACGTCGATCTCGAGATCGACGAGAGCGACCTGAAGATCGACGTCTACCGCTCCTCCGGTCCCGGCGGCCAGTCCGTGAACACGACCGATTCCGCCGTGCGGATCACGCACGTGCCGACCGGCATCGTCGTCGCGATGCAGGACGAGCGCTCGCAGCTTCAGAACCGTGAGAAGGCGATGCGCGTGCTGCGCGCGCGGATCTTCGAGGCGGAGCGTGAACGGCAGGCGGCCGAACAGGCGGCTGCGCGGAGCGCGCAGGTCGGAACCGGAGCGCGTGCGGAGAAGATCCGCACGTACAACTTTCCCGAGAACCGAGTCACGGACCACCGCATCAAGCTGACGACCCATCGCCTGGACCAGGTCTTGCAGGGCGACCTCGAGGGCTACACGGACGCGCTCATCTCGGCGGAGCAGCGCCGCGCGCTGGAAGGGTGACGCTCGCAGAGGTTCTGCGCGGTGCGACCGAGTACCTGTCGGCACGAGGGATCGAGAACCCGCGGCTCGACGCGGAGCTGCTGCTCGCTCGCGCGCTCGGCCTCACCCGCATCGAGCTGTACACGCAGCACGACCGTCCACTGACCGATGCCGAGCGCACGACAGCCCGTGGGCTCGTGCAGCGGCGCGGCAAGCGCGAGCCACTCGCCTACGTGCTCGGCGACTGGGACTTCCGCCGGCTGACGTTGAAGACCGACGCCCGCGCGCTCGTGCCACGTCCCGAGACCGAGATCGTCGTCGAGCGCTGCCTCGCCTTGCTCGACGGCATCGAGTCGCCGCGCGTGGTCGATGTCGGCACGGGCAGTGGCGCCATCGCACTTGCGATCGCGCAGGAGCGTCCGGGGAGCCGCGTCGATGCGACGGACAGCTCGCCGGCCGCTCTCGAGCTGGCACGCGAGAATGCGGAGGCGAACGGTCTCACCGTCGAGTTTCGCCACGGTGACCTGCTCGCAGGCCTCGCCGGGCCGTTCGACCTGGTCGTCTCCAACCCGCCGTACGTCGATGCGGCCGAGCTCGCAGCGCTCGAGCCGGAGGTGCGCGAATGGGAACCGAGAGGAGCGCTCGTGGACGACGGCCAGACCGGGCGGCTCGCAGCCGGCGCGAAGGCCGTGTTGGAGGGCTGGCTCGTCCTCGAGGTGCACGAAGCGCAGGCCCGAGTCGTCACGGCAATGCTCGAGGCCGAGGGGTATTCGCGCGTCGGGGTCGTGAACGATCTCGCCGGGAAAGAGCGGGTGGTGGAGGCATGGTGGGGGACGACTCAGCCGACCGCGTGATCGGCGCCATTCGAAAGGGGCTGCCGGTCCTGTTGCCGACCGACACCGTGTACGGGCTCGCGGCGAGCGCGGCCCGGGAGGAGTACGCGACCCGTCTCTACCGGCTGAAGGGCCGCTCGCGGAGGCAGCCGAGCGCATTGCTCGCAGGCGACCTCGACACGTTGTTCGAGTCGGTCCCCGAGCTGCGCGGGCGAGCCGAGGTGATCGTGCGCGAGTTGCTGCCGGGGCCGTACACGCTCGTGCTCCCGAACCCGGCCGCGCGCTACCCGTGGCTGACCGGGGGCCGCGCCGAGGCGATCGGCGTCCGCGTCCCGGAGCTCCCTCCGGCGGTCCGGCGGGTGCTCGCCGCCGTCGGCTGCGTGCTCGCGACGAGCGCGAACGAGCCCGGCGGGCCGAACCCGGTGTCGCTCGAGGACGTTCCCGACCGGATCCGGTCGGGTGCCGCCGCCGAGCTCGACCTCGGCCCGCTGCCCGGCACGCCGTCGACCGTGATCGACTTCACCGGTGCCGAGCCCCGGGTGATCCGTGACGGAGCCGCATCTGCGGTGGACGCGATCGAGCGGGTTCGCGCCGCTCTGCCCGGCTGAGCCACTACGATCAGCCTCGATGGCGGTCGCACACGAGACGTTCGAAGAGCTCCGCACCGCCGGGCTTGCCGACGTCGACCCGGAGATCGCCGAGCTGCTCGGGCGCGAGCTGGAGCGCCAGCGCGGCCAGATCGAACTGATCGCCTCCGAGAACTTCACCTGGCCGAGCGTGCTCGAGGCAGTCGGGTCGGTCCCCACGAACAAGTACGCCGAGGGCTACCCGGGCAAGCGCTACTACGGCGGCTGCGAGGTCGTCGACGAGATCGAGGAGCTGGCGCGGGGTCGCGCCAAGGAGCTGTTCGGCGCCGAGCACGCGAACGTGCAGCCGCACGCGGGCGCTCAGGCGAACATGGCCGTCTACTTCGCGGTGCTCAACCCCGGCGATCGCGTGCTCGCGCTCTCGCTCAACCACGGCGGCCACCTCACGCACGGCCTTAAGGTCAACTTCTCGGGGAAGCTGTACGACTTCCACCACTACGGCGTCTCCCGCGAGACGATGCAGGTCGACTACGACGACGTGCTCGCCACCGCGAAGGAGGTTCGCCCGGCCCTGATCGTCTGCGGTGGCTCGGCATACCCGCGCACGGTCGAAGCCGACAAGTTCCGCGAGATCGCCGATGAGGTCGGCGCGCTGCTGATGTGCGACATGGCGCACTTCTCCGGGCTTGTCGCGGCGGGCCTCCACCCGAGCCCCGTTCCTCACTGTGACTTCGTCACCTCGACGAGCCACAAGACGCTGGCCGGCCCGCGCGCAGGTTTCGTCCTCTGTCGCGAAGAGCACGCGTCGAAGGTCGATCGTGCGAACTTCCCCGGCATGCAGGGCGGACCGCTGATGCACGCGATCGCGGCGAAGGCTGCGTGCTTCCGCATCGCGATGACCGACGCGTTCAGGGACTACCAGGTGCAGGTCCGCGCCAACGCGGACGTTCTCGCAGCGACCCTCATCGCCGGCGGCTACGACGTGCTCACAGGCGGCACCGACACCCATCTCGTGCAGCTCGATCTACGACGGACCGAGTGGACCGGGCTCGCCGCTCAAGAGCGTCTCGAGGAATGCAAGCTGACGGCGAACCGCAATACGGTGCCGTTCGACGAGCGGCCGCCCATGGTCGCCTCGGGCGTACGCCTCGGTTCCCCGGCCGCGACGATGCGCGGCTTCGACGAGGACGACTTTCGGGAGGTCGCGTCGATCATCGTCGACTCGCTGAACGAGAGCTCCGGCCTGGAGGAGCTTCGCGCGCGTGCGCTCGTGCTCTGCGAGAAGCGGCCGCTGTACCCAGGCTTCCGCGGCTACACCTCCTATATTTCGTGAGCGTCACGGAGGTCCGTCACCCGCTCGTCCAGCACAAGCTGTCGTACCTGCGGGACAAAGACACGCCGACCGTGCACTTCCGCAAGCTCGTCGAGGAGGTCACGTTGCTCCTCACCTACGAGGCGACGAAGGACCTCCCGACCGAGGACGTCGACATCGAGACGCCGCTGGAGGTGCAGCCGTTCCCGCGCATCTCCGGCAAGAAGGTCGCCGTGTGCCCGATCCTGCGTGCAGGCCTAGGGATGCTCGACGGGGTGCTGATGTTGATCTCCGGCGCGCGCGTCGGCTTCATCGGCCTGTACCGGAACGAGGAGACGCTGCGACCGGTCGAGTACTACGTGAAGCTTCCAGCCGATGTTGCGGACCGCGACGTGATCCTCCTCGACCCGATGCTCGCCACCGGCAACTCGACCGTGCACGCGGTGCAGCTCGTGAAGGAAGCCGGTGCGACGAGCGTGCGGCTGATCGCGATCATCGCTGCGCCCGAGGGGATTGAGAACGTCCTGAATGCCCATCCGGACGTCCAGATCGTGGTGGCCGCCATCGACCGGGGCCTCAACGAGCACGGTTACATCGTGCCGGGCCTCGGCGACGCGGGAGATCGCCTCTACGGAACGAAGTAACCTGCAGGGATGGTCTGGAGCGAACTGACAGACCACCTTCAGGTGCTCTACGGCGCGGTGGCGGCGCTCGTGATCGTGCTGCTCCTCACACCGGCCGTCGGCCGGAGCGCGCGCTACCTGCGGCTGATCGAGCGACCTCGCGAAGGTGGGCGGGAACGGCCGGCGATCCCCCGTCTGGGCGGGCTCGCGCTGTTCCTCGGCATCCTCGTCCCGTCGCTCGCGTTCCTGCCCCTCGGCGGCGAGCTGCGCGGCGTCCTGCTCGGCGCCGCGGTCGCGACGACGGTGGGGGCCGTCGACGACTTCCGGCACCTGACCTGGTGGCAGAAGCTCGGAGGGCAGGTGTTTGCCGCGGCGATACCGGTCGGCTTCGGCATCTACCTCCATGCGTTCACGTTCCCGTTCATCGGGCGGCAGGACGTGCCGACGTGGCTCGGCGCGTCGGTGACCGTGCTCGGCATCGTCGCCGTGATGAACATGGTCAACTTCCTCGACGGTCTCGACGGTCTCGCCGCCGGAGTCTGCGCGATCTCGGGGTTGACGTTCGCGGTGATCGAGCTCTCGCTGGGCCGGATCGGGGCCGCCGTGCTCGCGGCGATCGTCTGCGGTGCCTGCCTCGGTTTCCTCCGCCACAACTTCTATCCGGCACGCATCTTCATGGGCGACTCGGGCGCGCTGCTGCTCGGGTTCACGCTGGCGACGATCGCGGTCCAGGGCCTTCTGAAGACAGCCGCGTTGGCGACGCTCGTATTGCCGCTGCTCGTGCTGGCCGTGCCGGTGCTCGACACCTCGTTCGTGGTCGCGAAGCGGTTGAAGAGCGGCCAGCCGATCTACGTGGCGGACGCACGCCACCTGCACCATCGCTTCATGCGGCTCGGCTACTCGGAGCGGCGCACGGTCTTCTATCTGTGGACGTGGTGCGCAACACTCGCGCTGGCCGCGCTCGCAACCCGCTTCGCGCCGCCGCATCAGCACGGCCACTGGCGCCTGGTGAACGTCGCGGTCGACGCGGCCGCCGGGCTCGCGGCCGTCGCCTTCTCGCTCTACGTCGTCTACCTGCTGGAGATCGTCAAGCTCGCGAATCGACGGCCCCGGCGGCGCGACGCAGCCTCCAAGGCGGCCTGACCCCGCGTCACAAATGACACCTGGCCGCCGCTTGAAGAGGCGAAAAGAGGTGTCACAAGCCCTGGTATGCTCCGCGCCGGTGCAGCCCCCGAGATCGACGTTCTCCCCCGCCGGGGCCGGCAGCGTGCTCATAGGCTTCACCGCAGCGTGTGTCGTTGCGGGCACGCTGGTCGGCTGGGCGGTGGGGAGCCTCGGTTACGGGCTCGCCTTCGGCGCAGTCGTCGGCATCCCCGTCGGCGTCGCCGTCACCGTGATCCGCTACCGCAACATCTGATGCCGAACTCCTGGACCGAGCCACGCACGGCCCCGCCGACCCTCCTGCCCGCGATCGCCGGTGCGATCGTGATCTTGGTCGCGTTGCCGCTGTTCCTGCTCGCGGGTTGGCGCGTCTCGGGGTGGGCGATCGGAGCGGTGCTCTGGTTCGGGAGCGAGGCGTTCGGGGCGGTCCTCACGCAGCTTCGTACCCGAACGGGTAACCTCGCCGCCGCAGGCGTGGTCGCTTTTGGAATGCTTTTTCGCGCGATTGCCGTGATGGTGGTCGTCCTGGCAGTCGCTGTGTCCGACAAATGGCTCGGACTGGCGGCTGCGTTGACGTACGCCGCCGGCTACTCCGCCGCGCTCGGTCTGCAGCTCGTCGCCTACTACACGGGCCCGAAGGCGGGCGCAGCCGCGTGAAGCGCCTGCTCGTCACACTCAGCACGATTGCGCTGCTGCTGCCGGCGAATGCGTTCGCGCGCGGCACGTTCGATCCGACGAAGGAGTTCGAGCAGCACGAATGGGTCCCGATCCATCTCGGGCCGCTGAACCTGTCGATCACGAAGGCGGTCGCCTATCTGATGCTGGGAAGCGTGATGACGATCCTCTTCGGGCTTTTCTTCATGCGGTCGAAGCTCGGCCGCAAGCCCGGCCGGAGGGAGACGGTCGGGGAGATGGTGTACGAGATCGCCCAGACGCAAATCGCCGAACAGGGCCTGCCGTCGAAGGCGATCGGCCGCTGGTTCCCCTACGTGGCGACGCTGATGCTGTTCATCTTCGTCGTCAACTTCCTCGGTTTC
>JADGPE010000074.1 GCA_017882605.1 Thermoleophilia bacterium
ACTTCGGTGAACGATCGCGAGCCACTACACACGCCTCCGCTTCTTCTGGCGGACGCCGTTGTGTGCCTGCGGCGAGACGTCCTTCACTCCGAGAATCTCCAGCCCCGCAGCCTGCAGCGAGCGGATCGCGGTCTCACGGCCGGAGCCCGGCCCCTTGACGAACACTTCGACCTTCTGCAGGCCGTGCTCCATGCCCTTGCGGGCTGCCGCGTCGGCGGTCACCTGCGCGGCGAACGGTGTCGACTTGCGCGAGCCCTTGAACCCGGCTGAACCGGCGGACTCCCACACGATCACGTTCCCGTCCTTGTCGGTCAGGGCGACGATCGTGTTGTTGAACGACGTCTTGATGTGCGCCTGGCCGATCGCGATGTTCTTCCGGACGCGGCGGCGCGTGCGACCACGTGTGGTCGCCGCTCTGCGAGGAGGCGCCATTACTTCGCCTTTTTCCCGCGGCCGACGGTCTTCTTCGGGCCTTTGCGCGTGCGCGCGTTGGTCTTCGTGCGCTGGCCGCGCGCCGGCAGGTTGCGGCGGTGCCGCAGGCCACGGTACGCGCCGATCTCGGACAGCCGCTTGATCGCCTGCGTGCGCTCGCGGCGCAGGTCACCCTCGACCTGCGTGTGCTGGTCGATGTAGTCGCGAAGCTTCGCAACCTCCTCTTCGGTGAGGTCGCGAACCTTCGTGTCGCGTGAGAGGCCGAGCGCGTCGCAGATCTTCTGCGCCGTCGGCTGGCCGATGCCGAAGATGTAGGTCAGCCCGATCTCGAGCCGCTTCTGATTCGGCAGGTTGACGCCTGCGATACGTGCCATTTGTTGTGATCTACCCCTGACGCTGCTTGTGGCGAGGATTGGTGCAAATGACCATGGTGCGCCCGTGCCGCTTGATCACGCGGCAGCGCTCGCACATTGGCTTCACTGAAGGTCTGACTTTCATGTTTGCGTGAGGGCGCGCGCGGCTAGACGCCTCGCAGCGCGGGCCGTCATGGTACCAGGACCCCTCCGCCGGTGAGGATCCTTGGGCCGGACGCCGTCACTGCCACCGTGTGCTCGAAATGCGCGGCGAGGGAGCTGTCGCTGGTCGAGATCGACCACTCGTCGTCGTGGATGTAGACCTCCGCGCCGCCGGCCGTGATCATCGGCTCGATCGCGATCGTCATGCCTTCCTTCAGCTCCGGGCCGCGGTAGGCGGAGACGAAGTTCGGCACCTGGGGGTCCTCGTGCATCGACCGGCCGACGCCGTGACCGACGAGGCTGCGGATCACGCTGTACCCGGCCTCCTCGGTGACGGTCTGAACGGCCTGCGAGATGTCGCCGATCGAGTTGCCGGGCCGGGCTTCCTTGATCCCCGCCTCGAGGGCCGACCTGCACGTGTCGAGCAGCCGCTGGGCGTCCGCAGAGATCGAGCCGACCGGGAACGTCCAGGCCGAGTCCGCGACGAACCCGTCGAGGGTGACGCCGACGTCGACGGAGAGAATGTCGCCGTCCTCGAGCTTCAACCGGCCGGGGATCCCATGCACGACCATCGAGTTCGGGGAGAGGCACGTGGCGGCCGGATAGCCTTTGTAGCCCTTGAAGGTGGGCCGGCCGCCCTGCGAGCGGATGAACTCGTCCGCGAGCGCGTCGAGCTCGCCCGTCGTGACACCGGGGTGCAGCTGCTCCTCGATCAGCGCGAGCGTCTCGGCCACGACCTTGCCGGCCCGCGCCATGGTCTCGATCTCCTGGGCGGACTTGCGGATGATCAAGCGACCACCTGGAGGGAGTCGGTGATCTCCGACCACACTTCGTCGATCGTCCTAGCGGCGTGCAGGGGAATCAGCTTGCCCGTGGCGCGGTAGTGCTCGGCGACCGGCTCCGTCTCGGAGTGGTAGATCTGGAGCCGCCTCGCAATCACCTCGGGCGTGTCGTCCGCGCGGCCCTCGAGCTGCGCGCGCTCGAGCGCCCGCTGCGTGCCGACCTCGTCCGGCACGTCGAAGAACAGGATCGCGTCCAGCCCGCGGCCGATCCCGACGAGCATGGCGTCCAGCGCCTCGGCCTGCGTGAGGTTGCGCGGGAACCCGTCGAGCACGAACCCGGCCCGCGCGTCGGGCCGTGACAGCCGCTCCTCGATCATCGCGATCGTCAGCTCGTCGGGAACGAGCCGGCCGGATTCCATGATCTCGCCGACCTGCTTGCCGAACTCGGTGCCTTCGGCCTGGGCGGCGCGAAACATGTCGCCGGTGGAGACGTGCGGAATGCCGTATTCCGAAGCGATGCGCTTCGCCTGGGTGCCCTTGCCGGCCCCCTGAGGGCCGAGGACGAGGAGGTTCACCGCAGGAAGCCTTCGTAGGAGCGCATCATCATCTGCGACTCCATCTGGCGCATCGTGTCGAGGGCGACGCCGACGACGATCAGCACCGAGGTGCCGCCGAGGGCGCGCGAGGTTGCCTGCGAGAAGCCGAAGTGCTTGATGAACACCGACGGGAGGACGGCCACGACGGCCAGGAAGAGCGAGCCCGGAAGGGTCAGCCTGGTCAGCACGCGGTCGAGGTACTGCGCGGTCGGCGGGCCTGGGCGGATGCCGGGGATGTAGCCGCCGTACTTGCGCAGGTTGTCCGCCTGGTCGACCGGGTTGAACTGCACCGCGGTGTAGAAGTAGGTGAAGACGATGATCAGCGCCGCCTCGACGGCGAGGTACGTCCACGACGAGGGCGAGAAGTGGGTGTTGATCCAGGTCTGCGAGGACGGGGCGAACGACGAGATCGTCTGCGGGAGCGCGAGCAGCGCCGCAGCGAAGATGACCGGGATGACCCCGGCCATGTTCACGCGCAGCGGCATGTAGGTGGCGCCGCCCTGGGTCTGGCGGCGACCGACCATGCGCTTCGCATACTGGATCGGGATGCGGCGCTGGCCCTCCTGGACGAACACGACCGCGACGACGATGCCGATCGCGATCAGGGGGAAGAAGAGCTTCTCGACCGCTCCTCCGTTGAGCCAGGCGTTGATGCCCTGGGGCATGGAGGTCAGGATCGAGGCGAAGATCAGGAGCGAGATCCCGTTGCCGATGCCGCGTTTCGTGATCAGCTCCCCGAACCACATCAGGAGCACCGTGCCCGCCGTCAGCGTGACGACGATCAGCACGAGGCGGCCCGGGTTCGCGGGGAGCGCGCCCTGCGTGTGGAACAGGTACGCGTACCCGGTGGCCTGAGCCGCGGCGAGGAAGACGGTCAGGTAGCGCGTGTACTGGTTGATCTTGGCGTAGCCCGACTCGCCTTCCTTCTGCAGCTGCTCGAGCGTCGGGATGACGACGGTCAGGAGCTGCAGGATGATCGATGCCGTGACGTAGGGCATGATCCCGAGCGCGAAGATCGAGAACCGCGAGAGCGCGGAGCCGGAGAAGAGGTTCAGGAGGCCGAGCAGCGAGCCGCCCTTCCCGTTGAAGAAACTCTGGATCTGAGCCGAGTCGACGCCCGGCGCAGGCATCCACGAGCCGAGGCGGTACGCGGCGAGAATTCCCGCCGTGAACAGGAGCCGGCGCCGGAGCTCCGGGACCCGCCACGCATTGGCGAGCCAGGACAGCAAGACCTAGGAGCCCTCGCCTTCCGCGGTCTCGGCGGGGGCGGCCTCGACTTCCGGGGTGGTGTCCTTCGTCCTGCCCTCGGGGCGCCGCTTCAGGTTCTTCGGCTTGCGGGCCTTCTGCTCCTTGAGCACGGTCAGCGTGCCGCCGGCGGCCTCGACCTTCTCGCGCGCCGTCGCCGAGGCACCGTGCACGGTGATCGTCAGCTTCTTCGTCAGCTCGCCGACGCCGAGCAGCTTCACGTCCTTGCGGATCGAGCGGATCAGGCCCTTCGCCTTCAGCGACTCGGGCGTGACCTCCTCGCCGGCGTCGAAGCGGGACTCGAGGTCGCGCAGGTTGACGGGCTGCGAGTACGTGCGGAACGGGCCGATCGGCATCGCGTCCGCGGACGTGTTGCCGCGGAGCTTCGCCGTGCGCATGTGCAGCGGCATCTGGCCGCCTTCGAAGCCGGCGCGCATGGCATGCGAGCCCGCGCGCGACTTCTGGCCCTTGATGCCACGACCCGAATAGCGGCCCTTGCCCGAGCCGAGGCCGCGGCCGATGCGCTTGCGATCGGTCCGCGGCTGTGCCGGCTGCAGGTTCGACAGGTTCAGATCGCCGGCCATCGCCTAGGACTCCTCCACTTTCACGAGGTGGCGCACCTTGCGCAGCATGCCAGCGAGCACCGGGCTGTCGTCGATCTCGTTGGTCTTGCCGATGCGGCCGAGGCCGAGCGCCCGCAGCGTTCCGCGGTGGCGCTCCGACTGACCGATCTGACTACGCACCTGCGTCAGCTTCAGTTTCGACAACGGGGCTCACCTCCTCGGGCTCCGGCACGGGCCGCTTGTACGGCAGGACTTCGCTGATCTGCTTGCCGCGCGCCTTGGCGACGTCCTCAGGGCGGCGCAGCTGGCGGAGCGCCTGCTCCGCAGCCTTCAGCATGTTGATCGGGTTCGTCGTTCCGAGCGACTTCGCCAGCACGTCCTTGATGCCGCCGAGCTCGAGCACCGCGCGCACGCCGCCGCCGGCGATGACGCCGGTACCGGGCGACGCAGGCCGCAGGAGCACGCGGGCCGCGTCGAAGCGGCCGAGCGACTCGTGCGTGATCGTCTGGCCGTGCTTCGGCACGGTGAACATGTTCTTCTTGGCGTCGTCGACCGCCTTCGAGATCGCCAGCGGCACCTCGCGCGCCTTGCCATAGCCCACGCCGACGCGATCGACCTCGTCGCCGATCACGACCAACGCCGTGAACGAAAAGCGCCGGCCGCCCTTGACGACCTTGGCGACACGGTTGATCTCGACCACGCGCTCCTTGAGCTCGCGGGTCTCCTGCACGTCGATTGCCACTAGAAGCTCAGTCCTCCTTCGCGTGCGCCTTCGGCGAGTGCCTTGACGCGACCGTGATACAGGTAGCCGCCGCGATCGAAAACGACGTTCTCGACGCCGGCCTTCTTCGCGGCAGCGGCGAGCCGCTTGCCGACTTCGGCAGCCTGCTCCGTCTTGTCGCCCTTGAACGACTTCGGCAGCTCGAGCCACGACGCGGCGGCGAGCGTGCGGCCGGCGTCGTCGTCGATCAGCTGGGCGAAGACGCCGCGGTTGGAGCGGAACACGAGCAGGCGGGGACGCTCCGCCGAGCCGCGGATCTTCCCGCGCACACGGCGATGGCGCCGCAGACGAGCTTCGCGAACTGTCAACTGGCTCATGCCCGCTTCCCGACCTTCCGGCGCACGTACTCGCCCTCGTAGCGGATGCCCTTGCCCTTGTACGGCTCGGGCGGGCGAACCTTGCGAATCTCCGCGGCAGTCTGGCCGACGGCCTGCTTGTCGATCCCGCGCACGATCACCTGTGTCGGGATGGGCACCTCGAACTCGATCCCCTGGCGCGGCTTGATCTTCACCGAGTGCGAGTAGCCCACCTGGAGCTCGAGGTCGGTCCCCGCGAGCGTAGCGCGGTAGCCGACGCCCTGGATCTCGAGACGCTTCTCGAAGCCGGTCGTGACGCCCTCGACCATGTTCGCGATCAGCGTCCGCGTCAGGCCGTGCAGCGCGCGATCCTCGCCGCGCTCGGTCGGACGGGTGACGGTCACCACCGACTCCTCTTGGGCGATCTGCATCCGCTGCGGGACGTCCTGGCGCAACTCGCCCTTCGGCCCGGACACCGTCACGCGGCCAGGGTCGAGCGAGACGATCACGCCTGCGGGAACTTCAATGGGCCTTTTTCCAATACGGGACATGTGCGGTTACCAGACGTAGCAGATGACTTCGCCACCGATGCCCTCGGCTTCGGCGGTACGGCTCGTGATGACGCCGCGTGAGGTGGACATGATCGCGATGCCCATGCCGCCGAGCACACGCTGGCGGCGGTCCTTGCCGGCGTAGATCCGCCGGCCCGGCTTGGACACGCGCTTGAGGCCGGAGAGCACGCGCTCGCGGCCGCGGCCGTACTTCAGCTCTACGACGAGCGTCGGATGCGTGCCCGCGTCCGAGACGTGGAAGTCACGGATGTAGCCCTCCTCCTTGAGGATTCGGGCGATCTCGACCTTCAGTTTGGAGGTCGGCATCTCGGCGTTGTCGTGCAGCGCCTTGTTGGCGTTGCGGATACGCGTGAGCATGTCGGCGACGGGATCGGTGAGCACAGTTCCTCCTACCAGGAGCTCTTGGTCATGCCGGGGATGACGCCCTGGTGGGCGAGCTCCCGCAGGCAGATACGACAGAGCCCGAACTTCTTGAAAACGGCACGCGGACGACCGCAGCGGTTGCAGCGCGTGTAGTTGCGAACCTTGAACTTCGCGGGCCTCGCGGCCTTGACTCTCAACGACTTCTTCGCCATTAACTGCTGCCTCCGTCGGCGGCGAACGGCAGGCCGAGCGCCGTGAGCAGCGCGCGCGCCTCGTTGTCGTTCGTCGCGGTCGTGGTGATCGCGACGTCGAGGCCGCGGATCTGATTGATGCTGTCGTAGTCGATCTCCGGAAAGATGATCTGCTCGCGAATCCCGAGCGAGTAGTTGCCGCGGCCGTCGAAGGAGTCCGGGCTCAGACCGCGGAAGTCGCGGATGCGCGGAAGCGCGATCGAGACGAGCCGGTCGAGAAACTCCCACATACGGTCGCCCCGCAGCGTCACCTTGACGCCGATCGGCATGCCTTCGCGGATCTTGAACTGCGCGATCGACTTGCGCGCCTTGCGGACCTGCGCGCGCTGGCCGGCGATGATCGTCAGCTCCTCCTGCGCGGCGTCGATCTGCTTCGCGTCGGTCTTGCCCTCGCCGACGCCCATGTTGAGCGTGATCTTGGCGATCGTCGGCGACTGCATGATCGACGGCAGCTCGAGCTGCTCGCGCAGCGCAGGGCGGAACTCGTCGTTGTAGCGCTGCTTGAGGCGCGGCGTATAGGTCTCGGTGGCTGCCATTACTTGTCGATCTCCTGGCCGCAGCCGTCACGCTTGCAGACGCGAACCTTGACCTGCCCGTCCTTGCCATCCTTGAAGCGATAACCGACGCGAGTCGGCAGCTTGCACGTCGGGCAGACCAGCATGACGTTCGAGATGGCAACCGCGGCTGCGATCTCGATGCGGCCGCCCGGCGCGATCTGCGTACCGCCCATGCGGCCGGCGTCGCGAATCGGACGCGGCTTCTGGTGCTTGGTCATCTGGTTGAGATTCTCGACGATCACCTTGCCGTCACGCGGGCGCGCGTCGAGGATCCGGCCCTGCTTCCCGCGGTCCTTGCCGGTCAGCATCTGGACGGTGTCGCCCTTCTTCAGTTTGAGTGCAGTCGTCATCTCTAGAGCACCTCTGGAGCCAAGCTCACGATCTTCATGAAGTTCTTCTCGCGCAACTCGCGGGCCACCGGCCCGAAGATGCGCGTCCCACGGGGGTTGCGCTGTGCGTCGATGATCACTGCCGCGTTCTCGTCGAACGAGATCAGTGTTCCGTCGTCACGGCCGAACGGCTTCTTCGTCCGCACGACGACGGCTTTCACCACTTCACCCTTCTTGACCGTCCCCTGTGGAGCCGCGGCCTTGACGGTGGCAGTGATGATGTCGCCGACACGCGCGTAGCGGCGCTTCGAGCCGCCCGCGACGCGGATGCACAGTAGCTCACGAGCACCCGTGTTGTCGGCGACCTTCAGGCGTGTTTCCTGCTGGATCATCTACTTCGCCTTCTCCACGATCTCTGCAAGCCGCCAACGCTTCTGCTTCGACAGGGGGCGCGTCTCGATGATGCGAACCGTGTCGCCGACGCCTGCGGTGTTCGCCTCGTCGTGGGCGTGGAACTTGACGGTCGACCGAATGACCTTCTTGTACTTGGGATGGCTCTTGATCACGTCGACCTTGACGACGATCGTCTTGTCGCCCTTGTCGGAGACGACGACGCCGCGGCGCTCCTGG